>DIPB01000193.1:738-2841 GCA_002426275.1 Firmicutes bacterium UBA5499 | reverse complement strand
TTGACCATCAGCTCAGCCTGCGCCAGCTCCTGCTCCCGGTCGTGCTCGCGCAGCGTGCTGCCCGGCACGATTGGGTCTTCTTTCCCAGTTCCTTCCACGCCAAGGCCGTTTTCCGTCACCCACATGGGTTTATCTTCCTGTCCGTAGCGCGAAATGAACTGTCTTTTCCCTTCCGCGATCTCTTGATACTGATTCAATGGCGTATAAACGTGGAAATTAAAGATATCCATGTAATCGCCCACGCCGTTTCGCATCAGCACCTCGAAAAATCTCGGCGCGGGATGCACGCAATTGGAGCCGATGAGCACGTCGACGTTTGGGTCTCCGGCTTTGAAGCCCAGATAGGCAGCCTTGTGCGCGGCCGCCAGATCCCAGCTGGGATCTTGGTTGAAGCCTTGAAGTTCCGGCTCGTTCCAGAATTCCCAGGCTGTCATCTGGCCGGAAAATTTCCGGGCCGCGGCTTTACAGAACTCATAAGTCGCCACAAGATCATGGGGCAGGCTTTTTAATCCCTCTTTGGCCCAAGCAGGCGCGCTGTGAAACATGCCCAGAACTGACATGCCCCGCTCCGAGAGCAGATCCGCGTTGGTTTCATAGCGTCCCCAATTGTACACACCCGGCCGCGGGCTCACTTCACCCCAGTTCAGGCGCTCGCGAATCATGGAAAATCCGGCCAGGGCCTCCAGATCGGAAATCAACTCATAGGCGCCTTCCGGCTGCAGGCTGTTGCCGGAAAAGCCGGGAGCGGCCAGCCAGCTTTGGGCGCTGTCCATGGCGTAGGGAATGTCCAGATCGTGCGCTTGCGCTTGTTCCAGCGGCAAGACTACGGCAAAGGGCAGCCAGCGGCTCCACTGTCCTTTTCTGTCCTGAAACTGCAAACGGTAATAGCCTGCCGGCAGCCGGGGCAAAGTCAAAGCTCCGCTCTTGGCTTCCCACTGGCCACGCAACTTCTCGCCGCCCTGCCAATCCACCACGCGCCACTGCCACTTGCCAAAGCCGAGGGGAATGGCGTTTTCAAAGGCGAGCTGCTGCTCGGTTGTGAAAACGTTGGCCGGCTGCTTGCCGCGCAAATCCGGCATCACTTCGGACTCCTTCTTCAGGGCAATGGCGTCGATGATATAGGCATACTGCTGATCTTTGGGCCGTTTTTGATCGATCTTGAACGCCAGGGTGTGTTCTCCTTTCTCTAGGCTCAACATACCTAAAGCGGTCCAGTGCACGGCGCGGCTATACCCCCAGACGATCTGGGACGCCGGCAGCTTCGTGACTTTAACCCAAGAACCGCCGTCGGCCGCATACCAGATTGGCGAAGTGTAATTTGTGCCCACCGGCTGCCCCGCTACCTGAACTGCGTAAAGGCCGTCCGCCGGGATTGTAAACTTATACTTGACGGTATATTCCCCGCTAGATTCGGTCAAAAGCACCCAGCATTTGCCTCCGTAGCCGCTTGGATCGGCTTTCACCTCGCCGCCGTGATTCTCAACGAACCCCTCGCCTTCCAGCCACAGATCCGCCTGCGGCTTGGCTGGAGGTTTCAGCTCAAAAGGCGCGATTGGCGCCGCTAAAGCCGCGGCGCAGATGCCTAAAAGCAGCAATAAGGGGAAACATTTTTTCATAAATGTCAACTCCTCTCTTTATTTCTCATGGTACCCTGGCGCCTGGAGATTACAGTTCCCGGGCATTCCTCCCTTCTGTGACACAGTTTCCTTGCTCATCGCAGCGCTATTTCTGATAGTAAACCTTCAGATTGCGCAGCCAATAAGTTAAATTATGCTGGGTGGGGTTAGGATTCATGCCGATTCGCAGCAGCAGCACGTCCGCAGGATCGAAACCCTCCGGCGCCGCTTCCGCGAACGCGATGTTGATCGTTTGCCACCGGTTTGTGGGGCGGTAAGCGAAATTAACCCCTTTGCCCACTTCAAGCTCGTCTTCCAGCACGGTCATCACATATGCCACCTTCGCGGTTTCCTGCGGGTCTGCGAAGTCCGCTTTCACTTCAAAGCTCAGACCCACCGCACCTTTCAGGTTCTCCTCAGGCCGCAGGCGAAACACCGGGTAAACCCAGTGATCCACGTACGGAGCAAACGCGACGTCGAAACGCAC
>DIPB01000193.1:0-609 GCA_002426275.1 Firmicutes bacterium UBA5499 | reverse complement strand
GCAAACGCGACGTCGAAACGCACCGCCTCTTCAGACTCGTCATAGCCGATTTTCATCTCTCCGGCGGCGTTCTTCTCCCAACGCTCCGGCTCCGCGCCGCTGATTAATTTCGCTGCCGCCGCTGAGAGCAGATTTTTCCCTCCCGGACTTAGGGGAATCACCACCGGCGCGCTGACCGCCTCNNCGCTGCGCGAGCGCAGCTTGAGAGCGAAAATCTCTGTAATGTCGCCTCTGACGAGCATCTTCAGCGGGACGCTCACCTTATTCATGGCCGGCACAGTCACCGACTCCGGCACGCCCAAAAGCAAATATTTGTCGCCCATATTCTCCAGCGTCAGGGTTTTGGCTTTATCGCTGAAGTTGAAAATATCTAAAGTAAAGCTTCCCATGTCGCCCTCAAGCTTGGCGACAAGCTGCCGTTTCGGATCGCTGGCATCGAATCCCTTGCCCAAATCGATTCGCAGGACTGTTTCCGGATCCGTGGTCACCGGAGGCTTCGGGCCGCTCTTGGGAATGGGCGGCACGGTGGGCGCCAGTCCGGAAAGGCCTGCCAAATATGCGGGGAAACGACCAGCCGCAAGCTGATAACTGCCGGACTGAGAAGCAATC
>DIPB01000173.1:843-5061 GCA_002426275.1 Firmicutes bacterium UBA5499 | reverse complement strand
GCAAATTCCGGGGCATGAGCGCTGCCCAATGTCAAGGTTCGTTTGCTGGTGGCGGGAGGCAGAATTACCTCCAAGCCCGCTTCTTCTAAAAGCGCTTTCATGGGAATAGCTAAAGTTCCCATCTGCGGAAAAGTCACTTTCACGCCGGACACCTCCTTTGGAGCATGTCCAAAAAGGCTTCCAGGCGCGTTTCTACCCCTGCCTGACCTGTCTGTTCATCCAGATTCAGTTCCAAAAGCGGGACGCCCGAGCTGCGGGCGCGCAGATTCATCAGCTCGCCGATCATGGCGTCAGGCCCGCAGCCGAAGGACGACAAGTGGATAATGCCAGCCACTTTTTCCTCCAGAAAGGCGATGCCGGCGCCCATGATTTGCGCTTCCAAAGACCAGAAAAGTTTCTTGGGCAGCTGCTGGGCGCAGCGTTGAATTTTCTCCGAAGGAAGCATCTGCGCGGTGAGGGGAAAAAGATCCCTGCGCTGCAGGAAGGAAAGGATATTCATGTTCAAAAAAGAATCGTATACCAGATACGGATGGCCCAGAAGACCAAGGGTGAGCTTGCCGCGCCGACAGGAATTCTGCCCGCTCATGGCCTCCTGCGGCGTGAGCTTGTCTTGCTGCATTCGCCTGAGAAACTGCCTCTGGGCTTCTTCAGCCTCAGCCAATGCTCCTTGGACCTGTTTGTATCCCGTGCCTAAACAGCAGGCCAGCTGCCTGATTAAACCTTTTCTTCCCTTGCGCAAATCCACAACGGGTGAGATCAGCTCTCCATCAAGACTGGGCCTTACCATGTCCGGCAGGCCGATGAGCTTGGGGCACAAAAAAGTTCCTGCTTTCTCGCTGACCATCCGAGGCAAAAAAAGAGCAGCCACATTCCGCACAGCTGCCAGATGCCCATAGCAAATCTTCACCGGCAAGCAAGCTTCGTCTGGTGCCAAGCTTACCCCCAAATCCAAAATCGCTTTATTCGTGGGAGGCGAAACGGTCACTTCAAAGCCTAAAGTCTCCAGGAGCGTCCGCCATAGGGGAAAGTGATCGTAATAAAGCAGGGCTCGAGGGATTCCCAAATTCATTGCCGCTTCTCCTCCAGTCCCTTTAATTTTACTTCTCCAGTTTCCTGACAATTCCTTCCCTCAGCTGGAAGATTTTCCTTTTCCGCCTGCAAAAGATCCCGCAAAGCCGCGGTGGTGATGGGAGCGCCTTTTTTGACTTCGTCTTTGCGATCCATTTTCCCTGGATCTCCCAAGCCGATGATTGGCCTGATTCCAAGCTCTTCCAGCACGTCAACTGTATCTCCGTAAATTCTCTTGCCAGACTGAAGTTCTCCATCCTTGTCTACGCTCTTCTCCACAAATTCCCCGTTTTTGGTCACGGAGCGATCAACCTCAACTCCTTTGCAGGGAGTGTGAGCTGCCACAGCCAAAGCGCCGATGATTTCCAATCTGGGATCTTTCGCCAACTTGAAAAGCGCGTTCTCTCCCTGTCCGCGGCTGCTTTTGCCTCGATCGTCGCACATCACAATCACCACCTCCGCAGGGGATGATAAAACAAGCTCCGCGATTTCCTGGCCGCTCAAGCGGGTCGGGTTGCCTGCGGAACTGGAAATGGTGCGCAGATTCAAGTTTTGCGCAGCCCGTTCCACCGCAGCTTTGGCAATTCGATCTCCGTCGGTGACCACGATCACCTTCTTTTTCAAGCTACTATCCCCCCTAAAAATTGCCAGCCGCATATGGCTAAACTTAAGACCGCCAGCCGGCGCAGCCGTTTTCTTTTTCTGGAAAGAAGCGCCAACAGCAAAGGCCCGGAAAACAAGACCACGGCAGACTGAACAGTTGAGACATCCTGCCACAAGACAGTTGTGAAGGCGCCAGCAGCGATGAATTGTCTGGGCACAGCCCCCACAATGAAGGCTGTGGCCACGCGCACTAAATCCAAAAAGAGCGTAGCCCCGAGACCCCAAAGCAGGTAACTTGGTCCAGCCGCCAAAGCCGTCAGCAGCATGCCGATCATATCTAAGCTGAGCGCTTTTCATCTCCCCTTCCTTTTCTCTAGTTTAGCCCCAAAGCAGGCCCTTTTATCCCAAGCTGCGCATAGAATCTACCTTACAGGAGAAAGCTAGCAAAAACAGACGAGGGGAGGTGAAAGTATGAACGATTGGATCCGCCTACTTATCCGCCTCGTGGTTTCGGCCATCGTTTTGATGGTAACGGCAGCCGTGGTACCGGGATTTCGTTCCCTGACCTTTATGCATGCCCTGCTGGCAGCAATTGCCATCGCTGCAGTTTCTTATCTGATTGAAGCTATCGTGGGGAAAAACATCTCTCCCTATGGGCGGGGCGTGGTAAGTTTCATCGTTTCCGCTTTAGTCATCTATCTGGTACAATTTATCGTCCCTGGCCTATCAGTCTCCGTTTTCGGAGCCCTTTTAGGGGCGCTGGTGATAGGGATCATCGATCTGTTCGTCCCCACCACGCTGCGCTGAGGCGCGGCTGCAAAAGAGACTGTCCTGTAACGAAAGGACAGTCTCTTTCTGTTTTCTTGGAAAACGTCCGCTAGCGAGAGCAGAATCAGCTGCCGACCAATCGCGCAAAATAAAAAGCTGCCCCTGGCAGGACAGCCTCACTCTTTAGGAGTGAAAAAAAGCGCCATGAGAAAACCGAAAATCACAGCCGCCGTAGTGCCGAGGCCGACGATTTCAAAAGGACCCGTGAACAATCCCACCAACCCCAGCCTTTTCGCTTCGCTGATGGCCCCCAGCGCCACAGAGCTGCCAAAACCGCTGACTGGAATCAGCGCCCCGGCGCCTGCAAAGTCTACCAGAGGCTGATACAGACCTAGTCCTCCCAGGATCCCGCCGATTATGGTCAACACCACCAGCAGAACCGCCGGCGTCCAGGTGGTATATTCCAACACAATTTGGCCCAGAGCGCAAATAGCTCCCCCGATTAAAAACGCGATCAGATAGCTCATGCCGCTCCCTGCCTTTCCAGAACAAAAGCGTGAGCGATTCCAGGAATGGACTCGCCTTGCTGCCAGGTTAGGGGAGAATGGAGCGACCCGGTGCCCACAATTAAGGCTCTCTTAAATTTGCCTGCCGCCATCTCCTTTAACACGTAACCGGCCGTAATCACAGCGGAACAAGCGCAACCGGAGCCGCCTGCTCCTTGGGCCGGATCTCCTCCGAACATCATCGCGCCTCCGTCCTGATAAATGGAACCTAACGAGACGCCGCACTGCTCCAGGAGAGCGCTTGTAAGCTGCATGCCAACCTTTCCCAAGTCTCCGGTGAGAATCAAATCGTAATAATTCGGCTCTCTGCCCGTATCTTCCAGATGCTGCAAAATAGTGTCCGCAGCGGCAGGAGCCATGGCAGCTCCCATGTCGTTAGGGTCTTTAATCTGGTAATCCACGATTTTCCCCACTGTCACCCCTGTTAGGTAGGGACCGGCGCCCGCTTTGGCGTAGAGGAAGGCGCCCGCTCCTGTGACGGTATATTGCGCGGAGAGCTTATGCTTCAGATTCAATTCAATGGGGTAACGGTACTGCCTCTCAGCGGTCTGATAATGGCTGGACACCCCCACTAAAACATTGCTCCCGAAGCCGCCGTCCAAAAGAAAGCCGGCCAGAGCGCTGGCCTCGGCCACAGTGGAGCAGGCGCCGTAAAGCCCTAAGAACGGTATTTTAAGCTCTCTGGCCGTAAAACTGGCGGAGATGATCTGATTAAGCAAATCTCCGGCCAGAAGAAAATCAATATCCCCTCCCGCAACTCCGGTTCCCTCTAAAGTTGCGTTGCAAGCTTCAACTAAGAACCGCCGCTCCGCCTTTTCCGCCGTACGTTCCCCGAAGAGCGGATCGTTGATCTTCAAATCAAAATACTGGCCCAGGGGTCCTGCCGCCTCCCTGGGCCCAACCACAGATCTGGCGCCGATTAGCGAAGGGGGATTAGTGAACAGATACGTTTGATCCCCATGTTTCTCTCCCATGCCATACCTCCTCTACATCCCTAGCAAGAACACTCGTACCAAAGCCACGGTAAAGCCGGTAATGAGCCCATAGACCAATACTGGGCCTGCGATAATGAACATTTTGGCTCCCATGCCCAGGATAAAGCCCTCGCGTTTATATTCCATGGCCGCGGCGGCTACTGTGTTGGAAAAACCGCTGATGGGAACTGCGGCGCCGGCTCCGCCGATCTCCGCCAGCTCGTCATAGACGCCAAGGC
>DIPB01000173.1:0-675 GCA_002426275.1 Firmicutes bacterium UBA5499 | reverse complement strand
GCCGGTAGCAAGCGATCCCAATAAGATCATTACCGCCAAAGTGGGAGCGGCCGCATCCTTAGGGCTGAGGGTCAACCCTAAGAAAAGATTGAAGAAGATTTGCCCAATGAGACAGATCCCTCCTCCCACCAGAAAAGCCAGCAGCACGTTTTTGGCGATTGCCGGCCGAGGCTTGTATTGTTTTAACAGTTCTTGATAGCGCGTAGCTTTTTGTTGCTGATCGATTTCATCGCTGGGCAGTAATTTTGTCACTCTACGTAAGCCACCTGGACGTCAGCTTTATATTCCACGATATTGCCGTTTTCCACTTCCGCGGTCATGTTTAAAAGCTCCACGCCGGTGATTGATTGATAGGAACGATGCGCTGCAGAGACTGCGTCCTGAGCCGCTTCTTGCCAACTGTTTTTCGATGACCCCACGATTTCCGCAACTTTAACCGCCATAGTTCAGATTCCCCCTTTTGATTTTCTCTCCTTATTATGCAGCAGAATCCTTTTTTCATACCAACCATTCTCTCGCGGCAAATAAAAAAGCCTCCCCCGGGGAGGTATGTACGCTTAATTGTTTCGGCCAGGGGCTGAAAAAAATAATACTATTCGCTCGTCATGACCCATCTTCATCTGATCCTGTCATAAATGGCCGAAAATTTACGTAACTGGACAGTGAAAACTTCTG
>DIPB01000128.1:3338-3775 GCA_002426275.1 Firmicutes bacterium UBA5499 | reverse complement strand
GTTACCTTTTCAATTAACCTTTTCCAGGACGCTTATGCGGTCAAAATCCGATGTACTTTCCTTAAAGCGGCGCCGTAAAGGCCCATATATTCCGTCGCGCTGCGGTTCCAAGAATAGTCGCTGCCCAAAGCGTTTTGCACCAGCGCCTGCCAGCTATTCTGATCTTGATAAACGCTCAAAGCGCGCCTGATTGCCGAGAGAAATGCGGCGCTATCGTAATCGTGGAAAGTGAAGCCATTGCCATGATGAGACTCAGGATCGTAATTGGTGATTGTGTCTTTCAAGCCGCCGGTCTCCCGGACTATAGAGATAGTGCCGTAACGCAGGCTGATGAGCTGTCCCAAACCGCAGGGTTCATACCTTGACGGCATCAAAAACAGATCTGCGCCTGCGTAAATCTTCTGTGCCAAAGCCGTATTAAAGCCGATATAAACAGC
>DIPB01000128.1:931-3197 GCA_002426275.1 Firmicutes bacterium UBA5499 | reverse complement strand
TAAACAGCGACTTTTTCGGGATAGCGCGCCATCAGATCGCGGAACATATCCTCATAATGAGCTTCGCCTGTGCCCAAAACGATCAATTGAACGTCATGTCCCATAAGCTCATCGCTGATTTGGGCTATCAAATCCAAACCTTTCTGATCAACCAGCCTGGAGATCAGGCCAAGGACGGGAACATCTTCCATGGGCAGACCCATTTCGCCTTGGAGGCCATACTTATTGGCCTGTTTTCCGTCCGGATCAGCATATCTCTGGTAAATGCGCTGATCCGTGGCTGGGTTAAATTCATGATAATTGATGCCATTGACGATCCCATACAGATCTTCCGAGCGGCTGCGCAGCACCCCATCCATGCGTTCGCCGAATTCAGGAGTCTGGATCTCCTCCGCATAGGTGCGGCTCACGGTGCTGACCATATCCGCATAGACGATGCCGGCCTTCATGTAGCTAAGCTGCTCGTAAAACTCCATCCGCTCAGGCGTGAGATATTCCTGGCCTAATCCCAATAGCTTCAGGGAGCTGGGATGAAAATTCCCTTGGTAGCGCAGGTTATGGATTGTATAGACGGTAGCGATATCGCTATAAAAGGAATCTTGTCGCTCAGCCTGACGCAGGAGCGCCGGAATGGGACCAGTCTGCCAATCATTGCAGTGCACGATTTCAGGACGCCAATTTAGAAACCGCAACATGGCAACCACTGCTTTGCAGAAAAAAGCGTAGCGTTCGGCTTCGTCGCCATAGCCATACATATTTTCCCGATCAAAATAGTGATAGTTGTCAAGAAAATAGACCGGCACTTTTCGCTCTTCCTCGTTGAGGCGAGCGGTAAGGGAACCTTCCCTGAGAATTGCCGTTTCTTTCCTATCCCCTACCATAACTGGAAAATCGCCGATAGTTCGCTCTGGCTGAATGCCTCTGTAGCGCGGCAGTACAACCCGAACATCATTGCCATGCATGGCCAATGCTTTGGGCAGAGAACCCGCCACATCTGCCAGGCCTCCTGTCTTGGCAAAGGGAACAACCTCCGGAGAGACCAATAACACTCTGTATGTTTCATCAAATTCCTGTGGTTGCATCTATTTTCACCTCACGTAATTCTTGAGCTGCCAGCTCTGGCGCAGTTGGATTGATATAAATTCCGCTGCCCAATTCAAAGCCCGCAGCAATGGTCAGTCTCGGTAAAAGCTCTAAATGCCAATGAAAGTAACGGTCATAATCCCCGGGCTCATGCAGAGGACTGATGTGCCATTGCAAATTATATGGGGGTGAATTGAACGCCACTTCAAGTTTCCGCACAGTGCGCCTGAGCACAGCCGCCAAATCCGCGAGTTCGTTCTGAGAGATGCTCTCAAATTCTCCGCCATGACGCGTTGGCAAAATGAGCATCTGATAGGGAACGCGGGAAGCAAAGGGACAAATCACGGCAAAATGCGGAGAAGCCTCCACCACCAGGCCGTTTTCATGAGCTTTAGTTAAGAGATCGCACCAGACGCAGCTATGGTATTGTTCGTAATAGAAATGCGCGCACCTGAGCTCTTCGTCGACCACAGGCGGAACGATGGGAGTGGCAATCAGCTGACAATGGGTATGCTCCAGGGAAGCTCCGGCCGTCCTGCCTACGTTTTTGAACAATTGCACATACTCTAGCCTGCTGTCAGCGCGCAGCTGTTTGATTCTGGAAATCATAGCGCCGAGAATCTGTTCCATTTGCTCTTGCGAGTGCGTGCCGAACGTCGAGTTGTGATCTGGCGATTCCACCAGCACTTCGTGAACTCCGATCCCGGGTCTCTGCACTAAAGGACCGTCCCGAAAGCTTGGTTCGACGGATTCCTGGCTCAAGGCCGGAAATTTATTGGGCACTATCCTCACTTTCCATCCGGGAATGTCAGGAGTAATCTCTCCCCTTCCTAAAGCCAGCACTTCAGGCGGCGTCTCGCCTTCATGGCCGGGACAAAAAGGACAGTTGCCCTCTCCTTTTTTTTGGTCGGGGACAACTTTGAAATCATGTGGCCTTTTCCCTCTTTCGCTGGCGATCACAACCCATGTGCGGCTGGTTAAATCTTTACGTAGTTGCGGCATCTGTCTCCTCCTTCAGCTTACAGGGGATCCATGTATAGTTTCGTCAAAGGCTTGTTCTTTATACATTTTTCATAAAGATTTCTTCCAGCCCTGTCTTTCTGTCGGGGCGCTGCCTTACTTGCCAACAATGGATCAGCTTGTTAAAATAAAAGAAAAAGCGAGGTGAGCCTTGATGGAAGAT
>DIPB01000128.1:0-733 GCA_002426275.1 Firmicutes bacterium UBA5499 | reverse complement strand
TAACCCAGCGCAGGCAATGTTCAGCCCTGGAAATTTTACGTTGTCAGACAGCCGGAACACAAACGCTCTCTGGCCGCTGCCGCCTGGGGACAAAAATTCGTAGCGGAGGCGCCGGCGGTAATCGTCGTGGTCGCAGAAACAGCGCAGTGCGCCGCCAAATACGGCTCCAGAGGAAGCGAGCTTTATGCCGTTCAAGATACGGCTGCCGCAACAGAAAATATTTTGCTCAGCGCTTTCGCGCTTGGCCTGGGCGGCTGCTGGGTAGGCGCTTTCGACGAAGGACAAATCCGACAAATCTTGGGACTGTCACAGACGCAAAGGCCGCTGGCAATCATTCCCCTGGGATACCCCGCGGACGCGCCCAGGACGCGGCAGCTGAAATCCACCTCTGAGGTGACAGTTGCTTTTGACTGACGCTAATTTCCGTTTTTAATTTTTTCATAGTAAACATTCAGCATCTCATCTAACATCTTGCTAGCCGCGACCACTTCCGGAGACAAAGGCTCTTGCGTTTTCAGGAGCCTTTGCATATGGACGCGCAGCTCTTCGACTTTTTTCAAAACTTCTTCCAGTTCTTTGCTCAAAGTCTTACCTTCTTTCCGTAGAACTGGAAATAGTTTTCCCTGTCTTAAGTCTGTTATGTGTCCGCAATCAAATTTGTAGCCGCAAAAAAACAAGCCCCGGGCATACCTCTCAAGGAGGATACCCGAGGCTTGTTCGCTAAAGAACGGTC
>DIPB01000062.1:1016-4002 GCA_002426275.1 Firmicutes bacterium UBA5499 | reverse complement strand
GCGCTGCAGAGGATTTTCTCCTTGATGGAGCAATTTTTACAAGAGCAAATGCAACTGACAGAAGCGGAAATTCGCAAGCTGATCGACTATTTGATCAGCAATTTACCCTCATTTTTCAAGGAACGACTGGCTGTTTGTTACTGTGAAAGTTGAGTTATGCTACTTCTCCCGCAAGCCCACCTACGATAACTCTTACACCGACAAAAAAGTTTACGTTTTTAGTGACCCTAAATCGTTAAAAAAATATTAGACGCCTACTGTTTACTGCTACGTTCCATCGACGCTTTGGAACTTTCCCACCTTTAGGAGGAATTATCCGTTCAATAACGCCAACTCTTGTCCGCTTACGCTTCGCTCCAATCGACCATTCAGACCCTTCCATGCTGGAAACGCCTTGCTTACAGCTTCTCTTCCCGCTAACTGGGCGACAGTTTTCTCCAAACCATCGGCTAAGCAACATGCCCCGCAAGCACCAAAAGCGGGAAGACTCTACGCCCGCCCGCTTATTAGCATGAAAACCAGTCATATCCCAACACGCGAGTCCTTACAGCAATTCCCCATACCTCCTCACAAAAACCCTTTTCACGATAGTCGCCAGCACCATATACAAGAAGACGATCAGCGCCAGCCAGGCGAAGTATACGGGCGGCAGGGCCGTCAGCCCGATGGAGGCGCCGAAACCCGTGAAGGGGATGACTGTCAGCGTCGCAATGCCTGCAAACGTGAGCAACATAACCGGCCGGGACGCGCGGCTCTGGATAAACGGAATTTTGGGCGTGCGTATCATGTGGATGACGAGCGTCTGGCTCCACATGGATTCCACAAACCATCCCGCCTGAAATACCGCGATATAATATGCCCGCATTGCAGGGTCGGCAATTTGATGGAACAGCCGGCCTCCGAACAGAGCCGGGCAGATGACAAAATACATCAGAAGGTAAGTCGTGATGTCGAACACCGAGCTTGTCGGACCAATCCAGATCATAAACTTCCCAATAGAAGAAGCGTCCCACTTTCTCGGTACGGCGAGATATTCCCTGTCCACGTTGTCCCATGGGATTGCCGTACAGGAAAGATCGTAAATCAGGTTGAGCAGAATCAGATGAATCGGCATCATCGGAATAAAAGGCAGGAAGGCGCTTGCCGCCAGCACTGATAGCATATTGCCGAAGTTGGAGCTTACCGTCATTTTGATATACTTGATCATGTTGGCGTAAGTTTTGCGGCCCTCGAGGATGCCATTTTCCAGCACCATCAGATCTTTTTCCAGCAAGATCACGTCGGCGGATTCCTTTGCGATGTCCACGGCCGTATCCACCGAGATCCCCACGTCGGAGGCTTTCATCGCCGCCGCGTCATTGATCCCGTCCCCCATATAGCCGACGTTGTGACCGTTCCTGCGAAGCGCGGCGATCACCCGCGCTTTCTGCTGCGGCGACAGCTTTGCAAATACGCTTACTTTTTCGGCGGCTTTACCCAGTGCCTCGTCAGTCATAATATCCAAATCGGAGCCGAGCAGAATATGGTCGATCGGGATGCCAACCTGGCGGCAGATATTGCGTGCCACCTTATCGTTGTCGCCGGTGAGGATTTTCACGCCCACGCCATGCTCTTTGAGCGCCCGTATTGCGTCGGAGGCGGATTCTTTCGGCGGGTCAAGGAAAGCAAGGTACCCCATCAGCACCATGTCCGATTCGTCGGCCACGGAAAATGCGCCCACCGGGGAAGGATTGGTCTTCTGCGCTACGGCGATCACCCTCATCCCGTTTTCGTTGAGTTCATCTACCTTGTTCAGGATATACGCCCTGATTTCATCGGTCAGGGGCTGAACCTGCCCCTCATACTCGGCAAAGCTGCATACCGACAACATTTCCTCAACCGCGCCCTTGGTAATCATCTGCGTCTTGCCGTTGGCCACCACTACGCTCATGCGGCGGCGCTCAAAATCAAAGGGAATCTCGTCAACCTTCGTAAATTTCCCGGCAAGGCCGCGCAGCTCGTCCACCTTATCCTGCTGTTCAAGCGTACGGTCGATGATGGCGATATCCATGAGATTCTTAAGCCCTGTCTGATAGTAGCTGTTCAGAAAGGCATGGCGTAGAACCCGAGCGTCCTCTTGCCCGTGAATGTTGAGATGGCTTTGCAGCACCACCTTGTCCCGCGTCAGCGTCCCGGTCTTATCAGTGCACAGAATGTCCATAGAGCCAAGATTTTGAATGGAGTTCAGGTTCTTGATGATGGTCTTTCCCTTGGACATGGCTACCGCACCCTTGGCAAGGCAAGTGGTAACGATCATCGGCAGCATTTCCGGCGTCAGCCCCACCGCGATGGAAATGGCGAACAGCGCCGCTTCCATCCAATCGCCTTTTGTGAAGCCGTTGATAAACAGCACGATGGGAACCATCACCAGCATGAAGCGGATCAGCAGCCATGACACAGAGTTGACGCCCTTTTCAAAGCTGGTCTGCACCGGCTTTTCTCTGACGCCCTTGGCCATATCGCCAAAAATGGTGTCGTCGCCCGTGACCGCGACCACGCCTGCCGCGCTGCCGCTGATTACGTTCGAACCCATGAAGGCAAGGTTCGGACAGTCGGTCAGGGTTCCGCAGGCGCCTTTCGCCGCGGCGTGGTATTTTTCCACCGCCGCACTTTCTCCGGTCAGCGCGGATTGACTGACAAACATGTCTTTGGCGTGGATAATACGCAGATCGGCCGGAATCATATCGCCCGCAGCTAAATACACAATATCGCCCACGACGACTTCCTCAAGCGGGATTTCCTCTTTACCCCCGCCTTGGCGCTGAACGCAGGTGGTGGTTTTAATCATTTTCAGCAGTTTATCAGCGGCGTTCCCGCTCCTTGTCTCCTGCACAAAGCGCAGAAGCCCCGAAATCAACACCATCGTCATAATGATGATGACGGTCAAGGGGTTGGCTTCTCCCGGCTCCGCCAAAATAATGTCTGTGAAAGCCGATACCGCCGCCAG
>DIPB01000062.1:0-899 GCA_002426275.1 Firmicutes bacterium UBA5499 | reverse complement strand
GGGGTTGACAAACGCCATGCAAATGCGCCCAAACAACGACGTCTTTTTGCCATACGTCACTTTATTGTCGCCATACTGTTCCCGAGATGCGTCCACAAGCGCCTCGCTCAGGCCTTCCGGCGATGTTCCCAGCTTTTCAAATAACGCTTCTTTTTCTGCGGCAGCTGCGAATCTCAGCCTGTTGTTCACTTCTTCACGGCGTACCATCTCCGTAAGGATTTTTTTTGTTTCTACACGCTTATTTTCTAATCTCTGCATTGGTCTGCACCTCCAATTTCATCTTTTTGAAATTTGAGTGGAAGCGCAGCCCGCTCACTGATGAGCTACATCCTAATAGCGGCGAAATGGAAAGGAAGCCTCCATTTTTCCGCGCTGCTTCGATGTTGTCCGTCAGGGTCGGGGCTGCATTTACTTCCCGTTTCCATTCCGCTCACCTCACTTGTTTTTGTAATATCTATTTCAAATCCCTCGCGGGATGTGGATGCCAATACATATTGTCTAAAAAAGGCATGAAAAAACCACCGCCCGAGTTTCCCAGAGATTTGGGAAATCAAACGATGGACAATGTGCCAAGCGGCAATCAGGCCTCTCGGATCATGAGCGATTGCGCCGAGCATGCCGGTTTTGGGCGTAACTGCATAACACAAGCGTACTTATGCCCTCATGCTTTATCTCCGACTGTCCATCGTTTCTTCGTCTACTACCGCCGTCCACGCCCTCACCCCCAAACAATTAAAAAACCCTTGTCACGTTTAAACAATGACAAGGGCAAAAGCACACTATGTATCAAGCGCAGCCGTGTCATCGTTCAAGCTTTAACTTCACAGGGCAATGAAGTTACGTTATTCCATGCCTTGCTCTCGACATGGACTGTTTACCTTCTCATAGTGTCTCCACTA
>DIPB01000185.1:18628-19336 GCA_002426275.1 Firmicutes bacterium UBA5499 | reverse complement strand
GAGGATACTGTTTCTAGGGCCGGGGCGGGGAACAGAAAAACTAAAGCGACTTGGAGGAACAGTGCGCGAAGCGTTGGGGCAAGAGCAAGCCTTTGTCCCGCATTTGACTTTAGCCAGGTTTCGTAATTCAGGGGGGGACGGAATCCAAAGCCGGTTGGGGCCGCTTGCGCAGCCAATTATGGCGCCTGTGGACAAGGTGACGCTTTACGAAAGCATTCTGGCGGGGGCGCCTCGTTATCGCCCTATTAAATCTTGGCTCTTGAAAGGGGATCAAAAATGATCGATCTAAAATTAGTAAGAAATAATCCGGAAATTGTGAAGGAAGCCCTGGAAAAAAGGGGAGAGAATACCGCCGTTCTAGAACGGATCAAACGTCTTGACGAGTCGCGGCGAGATCTGGTTTATCAGGTGGAACAGCTGAAAAGCCTGCGCAACAGCACCTCCGAAAAGATCGGCCAATTGAAAAAAAACGGCAAGAATCCTCAGGATTTAGTGGAGCATATGCGGCAGGTAGGGGAAGAGATCAAACAGCTGGATGATAAAGTGAAGGAATTTGAACAGCAGATAGACGAATTGCTGCTGGGGATTCCCAACATCCCTCATCCATCCGTGCCGGTGGGAAAAGACGACTCGGAGAACGTGGAGGTCGGCCGCTGGGGAGAGGTGCGGCAATTTGATTTTCAACCGCTGCCGCATTGGGAATTAGCA
>DIPB01000185.1:16575-18554 GCA_002426275.1 Firmicutes bacterium UBA5499 | reverse complement strand
GCTGCCGCATTGGGAATTAGCAACTAGACTGGGAATCTTGGATTTTGAGCGGGCGGCCAAGATTTCCGGCGCTCGGTTCACAGTTTATCGTGGCCTGGGAGCGCGGCTGGAGCGGGCAGTGATGAACTTCATGCTGGATTTGCATACCACAGAGCACGGCTATACGGAAATCTTTCCTCCGTTTTTGGTGAACAGAGACAGCATGATCGGCACAGGCCAGTTGCCTAAATTTGCCGACGACATGTTCAAATGCGAAGGCCTGGATTATTATCTCATTCCTACCGCCGAGGTACCGGTGACAAACTTGCACCGGGGAGAAATCCTGGACGGCAGCGACTTGCCCATTTACTACGCGGCCTACACGGCGTGTTTCCGAGCGGAAGCAGGCTCCGCGGGCAGGGATACCAGAGGACTAGTGCGCCAGCATCAGTTCAATAAAGTGGAATTGGTTAAATTTGTAAAGCCTGAGACATCCTATGAAGAGCTTGACAAGTTGGTGGCTAATGCCTCCGAAGTCTTGAAACGTCTGAGCCTACCGTTCCGGCAGACCATGATGTGTACGGGCGACGTGGGCTTTTCCGCCGCGAAGAAATATGATTTAGAAGTTTGGCTCCCAAGTTACGATCGTTACGTTGAAATTTCCTCTTGCAGCAATTTTGAGGATTTCCAAGCCCGCAGGGCGCAAATTCGCTTCCGCCGCCAACTGGGAGCTAAACCCGAGCTGGTGCACACTCTAAACGGCTCGGGGTTGGCAGTGGGCAGAACTGTAGCCGCGATCCTGGAAAATTATCAAAACCCTGATGGGTCCGTAACCGTTCCGGAACCTTTACGGCCTTACATGGGAGATATTTCTGTCATTGAGTAAGGAGGTTTGCCCATGACAGAGCATGCGTGCAGTTGGCGCCGCAGCATTATCGAACGTCCCTGGCAACTATATCACAACAACGTTCCTTGGAAGCGGAAAAGCAAACCGCCCAAACATGCCGAGTGGCGCGCAGATAAGGTGTGGATTAAAACCTGCCAGGAATGTGGCTACAGCACCGAGGTCACAGGAATCCCCATTTCTTCTCGCAGAGCAGGAATTCTGGCCCCCCGGCACGATCCTTTGGCTGTGCTGCTTGCCGAGGAACGGATCCGGGAGCGGCTCACCATGGAAATAGTCCTGCGGGAGTTGGTGCGTGTTTCCAAGCCAATTTCCGGAGAACCCGCATCTGAGCCGGATCCCACCTTGCGCTCTGCTCCTGTGGGAAGCGCTGCTCACAGCAGGCTTGTGAATCTCACCATCAATGCCGGTTCGGATATCATGGTGCTGGCTTACGTTTTGGAAGCTTTGCTTCATGGCGGTCTGATTCAGGTGGAAGCTAAAAACGTCAGCAAAGACCAGATTGATCTCCAAACCAGCAGGGTGTTCTTAGAAGCTCATGCTTACGCTCCTTTGGCCGGCTATTTTAAGCGGCTGGATCAGGATGAACCAAGGCAGGAAGCCATCGGGATTTTGGGCGGCTATTTCGATACCCGCGCCCCTAAGCCTACGGAGTGGCCGCAAAATCCTTCCCGAAGCGAAGAGTTATACGAGCGGCTGGAAGAGCTGTTGCGCCAGCAATATGATTGCCTGCGAACCGGACTTACGGCCAGGCTCTTTAATCCGCAAACCGGCCAGGAACTTGCCGACTCGGATAATTGGGGAAAATATCTTAGCTTATTGCGGCTGCTGGCCATGCTTCAGCGGCAGCTGGCCTACGGACAGAAGATCTCTCAGCAGCAGTTCTCCTATCAATATTTAGGCGACAGCGCTTGGCTGCAGAGTTTCAGGCGAGAGATTGAAGCCTTGCTGGATTGCCGCTTGCGCGAGTTGAATCTGGAAAGCTTCACTAATCTGGTCTTATGCGCTGGCCCCTTCCGCGCTTCTTATGACAGGCATCCAATCAGCGGGAGAGCCGGTTTTCCCTTCATCGCCCTCAGCGAGGATACCATCGGCC
>DIPB01000185.1:12176-16448 GCA_002426275.1 Firmicutes bacterium UBA5499 | reverse complement strand
CCATCGGCCGCCTGCGGATCACAAAGCAGGACGCTGAAAATCTGGTCTTAATTGGAAACCGGTTCTGCTTTGAAGAGAGCTTACGCGCCGGCCTCTGGCAGGAAGCTGTGACCGCGATTTTACTGGAAGGTTATTTTGCCACCGAGCAGCGGCAATTATTGAAAAAACTATTGCCTAAAGGGATGAAAGCGTACATCTGGACATCCATTGATCCCATGGGCCTCACCATTCAGCAGGAAGCAGGAGAACTCGTTGCAAGCCTGGGCGGAGAAGCGGAAGCCGTTTTCTTCGAGCCACAGCTCTTGGAGAACGGAGTCCCGCTTTCTGAGAACGAACGGCAGGAATTGGAGGTATATTGTCAAAACAATCAGCCGCCATATTTTGCCATAGCACAGAAAATGCTCTCCTGCGGGCTGAAATTTCCCCAAGAGAAAGTGCTCTCTCTAATCGCTCCGGAACAGTTGGTGACTATCCTGCGAGGAGGCAAATCATGCGGACGATTATTGTAGGCGGTCTGACAGGAACAATGGATCTGGCCGCCGTTATAACTGACGCTTCCTCTGCGCTCTATCTTGGCGCCACAGTCGACTTATGCCGGCAAATGCGAACGGAGCTGGTCCGCCGGAATTATCCGCGCGTGGACTTTGTCACCTTCGACGACCTGGCTCGTCGTCCGGGGCACAATTACCGCCTGATTTCCCCGCTGGAACAGGAGGTGCTGCTGCGAAAATTGTCTGCCGGCCGCTGGCCGCAGATTCAATCCATGGCGGAGTTTTCCGGTTTTTGGCGTGAACTAGCCCGGGCAGCCTCTGAATTGGTCCAATCAGGGGCAAGAGAGGATAATCTTCTGGCTGCCGCAGGCAGTTTCTCCGGCCTTGCCAGGGAAGTATGCGAGCTTTTGGCAACATATTGGCAATATTTGCGAAAACATGAATTATACGATCGATCTTTAAGCCTGAGCTTCGCCGTCTCTGCTCTGAGCGAACGGGCGTGGGAGCAGGTTGTGGTGGACGGCTTTACGGATTTCACACCATTGCAGGAAGAATGCTTGCAGCTTTTGTGCCAAAAAGCCGATCGCGTTTTGCTGAATCTCCCGGGCGCTACCCTGTCAGAGGCGGCTGCGTTGGCACAGCGGCTAGACGGCGAGTTTCAGCTCAAGCAGAGACCGGAGACGGGATTGGCTGCGCAACAAGTTCAGGCTTTGGCCGTCTCCAGCCTGAGACAGGAAGTTGAAGAAGCGTGCCGCTGGCTGAAAATGCAGATCAAAGACGGCTGCGCGCCTTCACAGCTGGTCTTAATCGCTAGGCACCCCGAAGAATATCGCAATCAGGTGGCGCAAACCCTCTCTGAGATGGAAATACCCTCCGAAGTCAGCGCGCAGCTGGATGATGTGCAGCTGGCTCCGGTCTTCGCCGCCAAAACTGCATTGATACTTGTGGCCAAAGACTGGCCCAGGCAGGAAATGATCAGGCTGGCGCAGCTGCTGTTGAGTCCCGAGACAGCGGCGGTGCTGGATCTGTCCAGTATGCGGGAAAACTTGCTGTTTGGCCGCGAGCGCTGGCAGGAGCTGATCCAAAAGAATTTTGACGATGAACGAGAGCTCTTGCTGGCCTTTTGTCAAGAGCTTGTGGCCCTTGAGCAGCCGCAGCCTCTGGCAGATTACTGCCAAAGGCTGTGGCGACTTGTGGCCTCTAGGTACAAAAGCGCATCCCCAGGCGCGCCAGCCGCAGAGCGGCTGCTGGCGTTAGGACGCTTGAATGCCATTTTGCAAGAATTGGCTGGGCTCGCTCCCTATTATCCACAGCAGCTGACTCTGTTACAATTTGAACAGCTGTTTCTCAAAGCCCTTGGCGGAAAGACCAATGAGCTCTCAGCCAGGATCCCGCAGCGGGGAACGGGCGTTAGGCTATTGGATCCGGTGGGAGCCAGAGGGCTGTTTTGGCGCGGAGCGGCCGTCTTAGGTCTGGAAGAAGGCGAATATCCTTCCCCGTGGCCTGAAGATTGGCTTTTCCCCGAAAAAATGAGGCATTCCATCCGCAAGCAGGGAATCAGGCTCCATTCCAGGGCGGCCATGGCCGGCAGAGAACGGAATTTTTTCAATCTGGCTGTGACCAGAGCCACAGAGCGGCTGCTGCTGACATATAAAGCTCAAGCTGACGGAGCGCTGAAATTGCCCAGCCCTTATCTTGTGGAATTATTGGCAAGAAGTCGGACGCCCTGCAAAAAGCTGGTCGTCAGCCAGCAGTTTCCCGACGCTTCTTCCCTAATTGCCTCTCAGAAGGAACTCGCGTTTTGCGCTCAAGCCACGGCTAATAGCTCCCTGTGGCTCAAATATCAGTCAGGACACCCTCAGCTGGCGAAGAGCATTGCCAGGGCAAGACGGATGTTGGCGCTGCGCGACGGCAATTTCTGGAGCGTTTTCGACGGACTTTTGGCAGACCGGCAAGTGCAAGCCGCCCTGCCTTTCACCGGCGGTTATCTTTGGAGCGCGGGCCAGCTTGAAACCTATGGCAGCTGTCCGTTTCGTTTTTATTGCCAGGAAGTATTGAAAATAGAACCTCTCTTTCAGGCGGAAGTCCAGTTGACGCCCAAGGACCTAGGCACTGCGCTGCACGCTGTGCTGGCACAGTTTTTTCGCAAGCGCCAGGGTCAGTTTCTGATGCCGGAAGGGAGAGCAAGCTACAGGCAGGAATTGGCTGATCTTTTGGAAGCCAACTGGCAGGACAGGCAGGCAGATTTATTTGCGGAACTCCAGAAAACTGAAGCCCGGGAGATGCTGTGGAATTTTCTGGAGAGCGAATTAACCAGACAAGAGGCGGCGGGCTACAGCATGAGCCCGCGCTATTTGGAAGCGCCTTTTGGTATGGAGGGACCATCTTCTGGGCCGCTGGAACTGGATCTGCCGGGGAGAAAAGTACGGTTGCGAGGCAGAATCGATCGCATAGACGCCTCTGCGGATGGCAAATTTATGGTGTTCGATTATAAGCTTGGCTATCTGCCGACCTATGAAGAGCTCACAAGCGGGCTCAGTTTTCAATTGCCCATTTATTTGTGGGCCGGAGAAAAGCTCAAGCTGGGAACAGAACCAATTGCCGCGCTTTTTTACAGCTTGGGGAGGGGTAATTTTCGCGGCTTCTGGCGCCGAGAGGAAGCCGCGACAATCGGCTTGAGGAATCGGAAGCAAGCCAGCCTCTCAGAGGAAGAGTGGGAGCAGAATTTAGAGCGCAGCAAAGAACTTGTGGCCACTTTTCTAGAGCGAATCGCATCCGGCGATTTTCGAGTTTGCCCGCAAAAATGTCCGCCTTATTGCGATTACAAAACTATCTGCTATTACCAAAAGTGGCGGGTGGGGCGAAAGGAGAAAGCAAAAGATGCTTAAGTGGACGCCTGCCCAGGAGCTGGCGGTTAAAACGTTGGATCAGAGTTTGGGCGTTGTGGCCGGCGCCGGCAGCGGAAAAACCAAAGTTCTCATCGGCAGGCTGATGGAGATCCTCCAGAACAAAAAAGCAGACTTCTCTCAGCTGGTGGCCATCACCTTCACTAACAAGGCGGCCTCTGAGATGACAGAGCGCCTCCGGGAAGAGATCGAGAAAAGAATTGCGGCCGGAGATCCCGCAGGCTACTGGCGAGAGCTGAAAGAAGCCTTGCCCAGCGCGCAGATCAGCACCATTCACAGTCTTTGCGCGCGCCTTTTGCGCGAGCACCCGCAGGCGGCAAACATTGATCCGTTGTTCTCAGTGCTGGCAGATGATGAGGGAACTCTGCTTCTGGAGGAGGCGGCGACTTCCAGCCTGCTTGAGCTGGCAGCTGAAAGCAAACCTCTGGTGCGGCTCCTTGCCAATTACGGCAAAGAGCGGGTTTTGGAAAATCTCTTTGCCTTCTATAACAGGCTGCGCGCCGACGGCAGAGCTGTCGGAGAGGTATGGGCAAGCTCCCAGGCGGAGATCAAGCGGCGCCGGCCTGCCTTGTTAGAGGCAGCCGCGGCTGCCAATCAGCTTGGTGCGGATCTTTTAACAGCCCCTGCCACCACCGCAGGCCAAAAAGCGGCGCTGGCCGCGTTCGCTGAAAGCTGGCGGAAAACTGCCCCCGTGCGCGCTTCGCTTTTAGCCGGAAACTATGATCTAGATTTAAAGCAGCTGTTGGAATTTCTCTGCTGCGGAAATAAGATAGATGCCAGAGGAAAACTGGCTGAACCAGTGAAGGGACTGCGGGCGGCTTTGGACTCCCTGGCAGCGGAGGTTTCCGAGCAGCGCAGCGCGCCTTTCATCCGCG
>DIPB01000185.1:9152-12058 GCA_002426275.1 Firmicutes bacterium UBA5499 | reverse complement strand
GCCTTTCATCCGCGATTTTTGTCTGCTGCTGGAGCGCGCGGATCAGAGCTATGCCCAGCGGAAAAGAGAGCTCGGAGCTTTGGATTTCTCGGATTTGGAGCTGTCCGCCTGCAAGCTGCTGCAAGCTCACCCGGACATTGCCAGAGAGTATCGCCGTAAGATCAAATATCTGCTGGTGGACGAATACCAGGATACAAGCAGGCTGCAGGAGAAAATCCTACGCTCTCTTCACGTTCCGGGAGAAAACAATTTGTTTGTGGTCGGTGATCCCAAGCAATCGATTTACCGCTTTCGCGGAGCGGAGGTGGCTGTGTTCGGCGAGACTGTCGAGCGCATTACGGCTGAAGGCGGCCGCAAGATTGAGCTCCTGGATAATTTCCGCACCAGCAAAACTTTGATTGCGCTTTTTAATCAGCTGTTTGCCCAGCTTTTGAACGGCAAGATCGAGTATCAGCCTCTGCTGGGGCATAGAGAATCCTCCCTGCAGCCGGAGCTGCTCTTGGCTTATCCGCAGGAAGATGTGGATTCTGAGGCCAAAAGGGAAGAAGAAGCCAGGGTGTTGGCCGCCAGAATCAAGAACATGGTGGAAAAGGAAAGGCCCGTTATTGAAGCAAAGAGCGGGCCCAGGCCCGTACGCTGGGGCGATATTGCATTTTTATTCCGCAGCGCCACAAACCTTCCCGTCTATCAGGAAGCTTTGGCAGCCGCCGGGATTCCCAACTATGTCGTGGGGGGCAGCGGCTATTACGCCAAACAGGAAGTGCAGGATGTGCTGAATTTCCTGCGCTGGTTGGATAACCCAAAAGATCAGGTGGCTTTAACCGGCATTTTGCGTTCCCCGTTTTTTTCAGTCTCAGATCAGGCGCTTTTTTGGCTGACTAGAGCAGGCGGCATAGACTCGAGCCTCTGGGCCGAACTGCCCAAAGAGATAACAGGCCAGGACAGAGAAGCGGTTGAGTGGGCGCGCGCTTTGCTGAGAGAGCTCCTCTCTCTGCGCACTTTGCCCTTGGCTCAGCTCATCGGCAGGATTTTAGATCGTACTGGTTACAAAATCGCGATTTTGGGAGATTTTTTCGGCAAACAAAAGCTGCAGAACTTGGAAAAGCTGATTCAGCTGGCTGAACGCTACAGCCGGGAAGGATTGGTAACGCCCAGCCAGTTCATAGCGCGCGTTGACTCGTTGCTGGCACGGAAGATCAAAGAAGGGGAAGCGCAGCTGGAAAGCGAAGAAGACGATACTGTGAAGCTGCTGACCATCCATAAGTCCAAAGGCCTGGAATATCCAGTGGTAGTGATCCCGGATTTTTCCCGTCAATTGAGATTTGGCAGCAGCAATTTTTTCGCTTATGGAGCCGGACAGGTGGCTTTACATTGCGGCGAAATGGACGTGAAACCTTCGCGCATGGCGGAACTGGCTCAGCAGGAAATGGACGCTGAACTGGAGGAAAGCAAGAGGGTATTGTATGTTGCCATGACCAGGGCCCGGGATCAGCTGATTCTGTCCGGCTGCGCCGTAAACCCGAAACCCGGCGGCATCGCGCAGCAAAACAGTTGGCTGGGCTGGCTGGGCGCCCTCTTCGAGGTGTCAGATTGGCAAACGGCAGCGGCAGCGCCTCTGCAGTATCAAGGCGGCTGCCTTAACGTCGTAATCCGAAGCGAGGGGACAGCGCCCCTAAAGCGGGAGCAGGGGCATACGCTAGAGGAAACGTCAGAGAGTCTGCCATTGCTTTTTGAGGCTAAAACAAAGCCTTCCGAGATTAATCCCACGCACCCGCCGCTTACCGCAACCGGCCTCATCACTTATGCAGACTGCCCTAGGCGCTATTTTTACGCTTATCGCTGGCGGATAGACGAAAGCCTGTTCGGCCTTTTGGAAGCGGATGGCATAGGACTTCCAGGCTGGCAGAAAGGACAGATTTTGCATAGGGCCTGCGAACGGCTTCATCCTGACTCAGATGCGCAAGCAGTCTTGCGAGAGTCGTTCGCGGCGTATCGGATTGAGCCCACGGCGGCTTTGCTGAGGGAACTGACGCCGCTTGTGGAATGCTATCAAAAAAATGAGTTATGCTCTCGTCTGCAAACTGCGCTCTCAGAATGGCAGTTCGCGGTGGGACTGGGTCCGTTCGTCCTGGAAGGGTTTGTGGATAAGCTGCTCCCCGGCGCCGTGCCAGCGCTGGTTGATTATAAGAGCAATCTGGTGACCTCAGACGCTCTGCCTGAGCTCACCGCGTATTACAAATTACAGCTTGAGGTCTACGCTCATGCCGTCCATCAAAGATTAGGCTGTCATGAGGCGGAGCTCGTCATTCATTATTTGGTGCCAAATCGCACTGTAAGCTGGCGCATTGATAACTGGCATGATTTGGAAGAGAAACTTTTGCTTTTATCCCAAGGACTTGTGAGCAAAGAATATGAGGAAGAGTTTCCCTGCAATTCTCAAAGCTGTCATCGCTGTCGTTTCGGCAAGCACCTTTGCCCTGAGGGCTTGTCAGGACAAGTTATTTCTGATAAGATTAAAACAGGTTAAGAAACGGAGGACAGTCATGGAACAGCAGCAACGTTGGGATAAATTAAGCGAGGTTTTTTCTTTCTTCGCTGAGATCGGCAGGATGATCCTGGAAGCTTTGATTTTAGTCGCAGTGAATAAATTGTTGGTTAGGTGGTTTTCGATTACAGTTACCCAAGGGCTTGTGGTTTTATTAGTGCTCTATTTTTTTGCGCAAGTGCGGCATCTGTTTGCGCAGATCCAGGTTTACCAAAATCTCAGAGACTTTCTGGATCGGGTTGGCGACGGACCGGGGATCTGGGATGAATACGATGATGATTTTGAGGATGAGGATGATGAGGAAGATCCCCAGGCCCCGCGCAGACACTTGACTCCCGTTTATCCATTCGCCGAACGTCGT
>DIPB01000185.1:7698-9058 GCA_002426275.1 Firmicutes bacterium UBA5499 | reverse complement strand
AACCATTCGCCGAACGTCGTAAACCGAATAATCACGATGGTGAAAAAAAATAGCCTGACGTTCAAGCAAAGGCTTGTATCATGACTCGACGAATGCCGAGAGGCCAGCATTTCAATAGGAGGTGCCCGCATGAGACGCTTGCTGCTATCGTGTTTAGTCTGCTTGTTTGTCACAACCTCTGCGGCTGCTGAGAGTTTACGCGTTCCTGCAAGCGAGCTTCATAGCGTTGATGGGACTGTGATGTTTCCGCTGAGAAAGATCGCCGAGTCTCTGGGTTATGCGGTGAGCTATACTCCTTTGGAGGTAACGCTCTCTTCGGCCTCAAAGGTTTTGAAAATAAACAAGCAAGCCGGCATGCTGTACGATAACGGACATCATATGTATCTGCAGTCTGAACCGCAGCTGATTGAAAACGTATTGTACGCGCCCATAACTTTTCTTCAGGATCATTTGCGTCTTTCCCTGACGCCGAACCAGGGATATTATTCCATCAGCGCCAGAACCGAGAATCAGCTGGAGATCGTCAATCAGGCTGCGACGTTTGAGGATCCATATCTAAAGATGGATCTGCAATTTCCCCGCTTGGAAGGTCTTGCACAGACAAAGCAGCTTAATTCCGCGATCCAAGCAAAGGTAACTTCCTTGGTGAAGACCGCGCTGCAAGACAGGGAAGGGCTGATGGCAGGCAAAGAGAAGCCAAGGCATCAGTATGATTATTATTTAAATTACCTTGTGAAAAGGAATCAGGGCAAGCTGTTGAGCCTGCTGTTTGAGGATTATTACTTCACAGGCGGCGCGCATGGCATGGGCTATAAATTTAGCTATAATTTTAATCTGGCCACAGGTAGACAATACAGCCTGGCAGATCTATTCTCCGACGGTGTGGACTATTTAGCGCTGCTCAATGGACAGATCCGCCGGCAAATCGCAGCCGATAAGCATATGGCAGATGCGTATCACTTTGATTCCATTGCTCCGGAACAAGTCTTCTATTTAACGGATAATGCGCTGGTAATTTGCTTCCAATCTTATGAGATTGGACCCTATTCAGAAGGGAAACCTGAATTTACGCTTCCCTTTTCGCAGCTTGAGTCTGCGTTAAGTCCGCAGTTGAAAGAGTTCCTATGAGCCTTAAACTCAAGTTGTCAGTTCTCTCAAGCTGACCAGAGGGAACGTTTTGTTTCGCCTTTTGCGGCGCGTAACATGACCGCCATAGATAGCTCACGCAAAGACCAAACTCTCAAGTCCGCGCAGTCCGGGCATGGCGGGTTGGGTATTGACAAAGTTTCCTTCGCCTGATATACTCTTGCTATGAGATAACCCTCTGGTGCAAACCAGCTGGAGGGGTGTCCGAGTGGTT
>DIPB01000185.1:4887-7553 GCA_002426275.1 Firmicutes bacterium UBA5499 | reverse complement strand
GGAGCTGGTCTTGAAAACCAGTGTCTCGAAAGAGCCGTGGGTTCGAATCCCACCCCCTCCGCCAAGAAGCGAATTGGAGAGGTACCCAAGAGGCTTAAGGGGACGGTTTGCTAAATCGTTAGCAGGTGTAAGCCTGGCGCGGGTTCAAATCCCGCCCTCTCCGCCAGTATGATCAGCCCCGACAGGGGCTTCTTTTCTGAGTACGCCCAGACGAAGGGAGCGAGCGCTGAAGTTGGATTGGTCGTTATTGCTGAGGACTTTTGGTCTAATCTTCATCGCGGAGCTGGGAGACAAAACCCAGTTGTCGACGATGATGCTTTCGGCGCAGAGTAAATCTCCTTGGGTGGTTTTTGTAGGCGCGGCCTTGGCTCTGTCTTTGAACGCCGCCATCGGCGCCATATTTGGAGATGCGATCACCAAAATAGTGCCAGCAAACGTCATTCAAAAAGGGGCAGGAGCTCTTTTCATCATCCTTGGAGCTTACCTTTTCTTCGGCCGGGGCTAAAAAAATTTCTCGCACCCTTGCCAGAAAAGCACTTCTGTGTTATCATAATAAACGTTCACACGATATGCGCCCGTGGCTCAGGGGATAGAGCGACTGACTACGAATCAGTAGGCCGCAGGTTCAAATCCTGCCGGGCGCACCAAACAGAATTTGAGAGGCGCAATGTTGCGGCTCTTTTTTTATTTCTCTCCGAGCTTTTTGCGTGTTGACGAAAGCTCTGCCTGTGCGCAAGGAATGTTGGTTGCCTTTGAAAACGCGCTAAGAGCGACGAATTATAAGCGGGAGGATGAGCGCATCATGCACAGCGATTCTGTGGTCATTGCTCAGGAAGCATGCATCGGTTGCGGGAACTGTTCGAAAGTCTGCGTTACGAACCGGATTTTTGTTTCCGGCGGGAAAGCTAAGTTGAAAAGCTCCACTTGTCTCGAATGCGGGCATTGCTATGCCGTCTGTCCGGCGGAGGCGATTTCTATGCCCTGGTATGATACGGCGGATTGTCGGCAGCTGGGGAGTATGGAGAGCCTCGATTCGGCGCAGCTGTTGCTTGGCATGAAAAGCCGCCGTTCAATGCGGCATTTTCAGGACAAAGCCGTGGAGCCGGAGAAACTGGCGCAAATCATTGAGGCCGGCCGCTATGCGCCCACCGCGAGAAACGCGCAGGAAGGCTCATACATCATTCTTCAGGAGCGCCTGGCTCAGGCGGAAGAGACGGTCGTTTCGCTGACTAGAAAGCTGCAGAGGTTTCTGGGGATTTTTTCAAGGACGATCAGAGACCAAGAGCTTGACGATCATTTTTTCTTCAAAGGGGCGCCGCTGGCGATTCTAGTCTTGGGAAAGCAGGAAGTCGACGCCGCACTGGCTTCTTCCTACATGGAGCTGATGGCTGAGAGCCTAGGCCTTGGCGTTCTGTACAGCGGATTTTTTGTCCTCGCGCTAAAACGCAGCAGAAAGCTGCGTAAAATCGTCGGAATGGAGCGGGGCGACAAAATCGTGACCTGCATGGTACTAGGCTATCCGGGTGTGAACTACAAACGAATCGCGCCGCGGAAAAAGCCTCGCCTCAAAGAGCGGTGAAGCCGCCGCCAGACGCCATGATTCTCTCGGCCTAGACAACGGATGAAAAAAAGTTTCCCTCAAACGATTGACAACTGAGGAAAACCGATATAGAATATTATTGTACTAGTTCACTCATACAGAATGCGGCTTTACTCCGGCAGGAGCCAGAATGGCTGGGACCATGCGCGCTGGCCTCTGTCATTTACTATTTCAACCCTGATGAATTGTTCAGTTCCAGTTGGTTGATAAGAGGCTGATCTCCCTTGACTCTCCCAAGCTATTTGCGGGGGCTTTGGGTAGCCAAGACCGGCGATGAAAATGATTTTTGCCTCTTCTGCCAAAGAGACATTTAGTAAATTGCCTTCTGTTGCATACTCTGCCAACGGACCCATTGTGGGATAGAAGGAACCTCGCTGCAAAGCCTGACGGATGGAAACAGAATCTAAACTCTGCGCTTTGATTTCCACCCAGCAATAGTTGTAGAAATCAGAAGAGTGAGCGTCGTCTCCTGCCGTAGCCCAGATGGCTTTTTGCGGTCCCAAGTAACTGATCAGCTCGTGCCATCGCAGCGTATCTTCCTGCGGATCCGAATGGCTGCTGCAGACTTCCATGCATTGAAGATTGGCCGACAAACGCAGCAATTCCGCCATCGACCATTGTCCCGTGCTAAAGGAACCGGGCCAGGAGGGATGGGCTATAGTTACCAAACCGCCCATGGAGGTCATGTTCTGCAGCCGCTGGCCGAAGGAGAAGCCTCGCGCGTGCTTTTGTGAAAAAAGAACCACGGCTTGGGGCCCTAATGGCCAGAATGGCCTGGGAAAGGTATGCTCTTCGGCGGGAATGATCAATAATTCGGGGTCGTCACATAGATAATGATTCACCAGATCGTGATTCGTAATGGCCAAAACCCGGTAGCCGTTTTTCTTATAAGAAGCCAGCGCCTCCTGACGACTCCACCTGCCGTCAAGCGAGAGATTGGTATGAAAATGCAGCTGAGCTCTGTAATAGGTACCTTCCTGTTGGTATGGGTCTGACAATCGAAAGGAGCTTTTGACAGAAACGACGGAAGCAGAAAGCTCCAGCTGCGGATCTTTTCTGTAAAAGA
>DIPB01000185.1:4105-4797 GCA_002426275.1 Firmicutes bacterium UBA5499 | reverse complement strand
GCGGATCTTTTCTGTAAAAGATAGCCGTCGCCATGGCATATGGCAATTGGAACAATAAAACCAGTAATTGCCAGAGCTTTAGCATGGTATTAAGTGCCAATCCCCGAGCACTTCCTCTACAGTACTGTATTTAGTCGGGAGATTGAAAGTGTGACAGTTAACTGTTTGATAACGGAAATCCTTGTATTCCAGGCAAAATCGATCCCAGGGCGACATTTTAGCGCCCAAGACGGTTCCCAGTCTGTAAAGCCATTTAGGGCTGAATGTGATCTGCCAATGGGGATTATGGCCAAAGTATTTTGCGGTCCTGGTCACAAACTCGCGGAAGCTCAGAGGAGCGTTTCCCAACACGTAATTTGGCGCCGGGTTTTCCATTTGCAGCAAATGAGCCACGATGCGGGCAATATCCTGCGCATGGATGAAATGAAAAGCTGCATCAATGTTGAGATGTCCCAATAGCCTGCTATAACGCCGGGCCGCCGGCAATCCGGAGGACAGATGCGAGGCTGGGTGCTTGCTGTCACCGCCGAAAACTAGCGTGGGGAAAACAGTGACTGTTTTTTCAGCCACCGGACTTTGGCTGAGGCTGCGATAACAGTTATATTTAGATTTCACGTAATCCGTCCCTAAGCTCCCGGCCTCGGGAAGCAGGCGGTTGCCGTTTCCCAAGACGCTGGCTGTGGAAAAATAGA
>DIPB01000185.1:3333-3994 GCA_002426275.1 Firmicutes bacterium UBA5499 | reverse complement strand
CTGGCTGTGGAAAAATAGATCACTCTTTTTATTCTAGAGGGAGAGAGCAGCGAAAACAATTTGTGGGTCCTTTGGACATTGATGCGCTCCGCAGCATCTCCCCCCCAGGAAGTGGCTGCGTGGATGCAAAAATCCATTTGAGAAAGCAGCTCCGCGTGGGAAGAGATATTTTCCAGGTCATCTGGTATCAAATGAACAGCAGGCAATGCCGCAGGCTCAAAACGCAGTTTCGCCGGATTGCGTACGATCATGTACAACTCGTAGTTGCCTGCCAGCTCGTCTAAAAGGTAATGGCCCACGCAGCCGGAAGCCCCAGTCAGAAAGAGTTTTTCCAAATTAATAACCTCCGTTTGCTTATTCACTTCTAATTTCGTGATCTATCTTCATTATCCTGCAGGAGGCATGATTTTCCTCTCCAAGAGAAATGCTCGGACTTCTAGTAAAAATTGCCAGGCTTTGTTCATAATTTAAACATAATTTAGCACTATAATTACAAATAAGGATGTTGTTGGCGTGCAAAGAAATTTTTCCCACTTGAACAGTTTTCACGGTCCCTTTGCCTAATTAAAGTGGAGGCGTTTAATCTAAGATTGTTATGAGGTGAAACGATGAGGACAGTAAAAACCGCATGCCTGGCACTTTGCTTAACTTTTGCCTTTTT
>DIPB01000185.1:0-3189 GCA_002426275.1 Firmicutes bacterium UBA5499 | reverse complement strand
GCGTCTGCGGATGAGGTGAGCATCTCTCTGAGCGAAGCCCAGAAGCTGGCGCAAGAACAAAATCAGGGCTTGAAAATCGCTCAGGATCAGTATCAGACAAGTCAAGCGCGAGTGCAGCAAAGCCAAGCCAAAAATTCACCGCAAATCGGGCTCAGTCTCAAGCCGAGCACTGGGATTGGCCCTGGCAGCTCGCTGCGGGCCCAATTTGGGCTTGATTTTACTAAGGCGCTTCCCGGCTCCAGCGCTTTGGCTGTAGCGGACAAAACCAATCAGCTTGACCGACAGATAGCTGACCGGGCACTGGCAGAAGCTCGCCGTGAACTTATGCTGCAGGTGGAAACGGCCTATTTTAACCTTTTGAAAGCAGAGCAGATCCTGGTGGCAAGAGATGAAAATTTGAAAAGGTCAGAATTGCAGCTTAAGACTTCTCAGCTGCAGGAAAAAGCCGGAACAGGAACGAAACTAGACGTGATGCAGATGCAGGTGGCCCTATCCGAAAGCAAGCAAAGCCATCTGGAGGCGCAGAACAGTGTGCGCAAGACCAGCGCGGCGCTGGCGATTTTGCTCGGACTGCCTTCCGACGCAGAGATCAAAGTCAGCAAACCTGAGCTGAAAATCCAAATACCTTCTCTTGACGAAGCGCTGACCTTATTGAACAACAGAAGCGAAGTTTTGGATCAGCAGGCGGCGATAGAAAAGGCCCAGCTGGCTGTGGGGGAGGCAGAAAGGCAAAAAGAGATGGAGCTTTCCTTTTTCGGCAGCCTCAGCCAAGAAAAAGGGGATCTAACCTTGAACCTGAGTAGGCAAAACGTCGGGGCAAATCTTTCTTTGGATCCTCTGCAGGAAACAAACGTCAGCTCCGGCTGGCAGGTTGGCGTGCAAGCGAGTTGGGACTTGGTTGACGGAGGCGTTAAGGATGCTGCCATTGCCGAGACGCAGTTCCAGCTGAGCGGCGAAAAAGGACGGCTAACGCAGCTGATGACCCAGCTGGAACAGGAGATCCGAGCCCTTTATTGGGATCTGGAAGCGCTCCAGGCTAGGGTAAAAACGGCAGAGGATAACTTGAGTACTTCTAAGGAAGCGTGGAACGCTGCTAAAATGAAATTTGAGTACGGCTCCGGCAGCGCCAGCGAGGTGGTTGATTTCGAAGTAGCTCTTACTGAGGCGGAAACCGGATTAATAAATGCCAACTTCGATTATTTATTGCAGCAACGTCAGCTGCTGTTTAATCTTTGCCTGGAGGAGGAAACATTGTGAGCAAATTGAAGAAAATGATTCGTAATCGCTGGTTCTGGGTGGGAGCGGCGGCGGTTTTGATCGTCTGCATCTGGATTTTTGCCCGGCCGGAAAAACAGACAGCCGTGCGGGCAACGCGGGTCATTACTCCTCAGAGAGGTACGATTACAGAGACAGTCAATGTTTCAGGCGTTTTTTCTTACGGCACCCAAGTTGAGATCTATCCCGAAGTCAACGGCGCCATTACCCAGCTTTATGTGGAGAAGGGCGACGCTGTCAAAAAAGGACAAGTGATCGCGAAATTAGACGCCAAAGAGCTACTGCGCTCTAAGCAGCGCGCGGCGGCCGATTTGGCGATGAGCAACTCCCAGCTTGTCCAGGCAGAAGCCAATTTGGCTATGGAAAAGAAAGACAGCGCTGTAAGCGCGCAGCAAGCCAGGACCAACCTGGCAAACGCTGAAGCAAGTCTCGCCAAATTGAAAGCGGGCTCTAAGTCGCAGGAGATCGCTCAGGCTGAAGCCTCTTTGCGACAGGCAAAGCTCAATTTGGATACTGCAAAGCACGAAGAGGAGCGACAGAAGCTTCTTTATCAAAACGGCGCCATCAGCAGGCAACAGTATGAAGCAGCTCAAAAACAAGTTCAATTGGGCCAGGAAGACGTTTTTTCAGCGGAACAGAAGCTCTCATTGGTTAAAGAAGGGCCCAGCCCCTCCGAAATGCGGGCGGCTGAAGCGCAGGTCGCTCAGGCCCGGGCAGCTTTGAACGGTCAGACTTCCGCGGAACAGCGCGTTTTGAAGGAAGAAGCGGTAAAGACAGCGCGCGCGTCGCTGACTCAAGCGCAGCTTGCTTACCAAAAAGCCGTTGAGGATTTAGGGGCCACTGTGATCACCAGCCCTATAGACGGCGTCGTCTTGGATGTACCTGTGAAAAAGGGCAGCCTGGCTTCATCGAACTCAGTTTCAGCCAACACGCTCATCGCTTCGATTGCCGATTCCAGCATGCCGAAAGTGGAAATCTACGTTAACGAAGCCGATTTGTCCAAAGTAAAGGTTGGGCAGCAGGCCAAGATCAAAATCGACGCGCTTTCGCGGCAGTGGGAGGGCGAAGTTTACCGGATCGATCCCAAGGCGACAGAAGATAGCAATGTGGTCACCTTCGCCGTGGACGTTATCTTTGAGAGACCGCCTGCAGGTTTAAAAGAAGGTCTGACCGCTGACGTGGATCTGATCGTTGCTTCTAAAGAGAACGTTTTGTGGGTGCCAAGCTTTGCCATTCAGTCTCACGGACAGCGCTCCGTGGTGACGGTCAAACAGGGCGAGAAAATCACTTCCCAAACCGTTCGGGTGGGGATCAGCGACGGCACGCGGACGGAGATCGTCTCCGGCCTGTCTGAGAAGTCGCAGGTGTTAATGGGCGTGTTTAGGCAGGATAATGATAACGCTGGCTCTGAAGGAAACTCTAACTCGCAACGTAATAATTCCGGACGCCCTCCTGGCGGTAGGATGAGGTATGGGGGATAACAATGTTAATTGAATTGAAAGATGTCACAAAAGTCTTCAAGGTTGGCACGGACACGGTTTATGCCTTGCGGGGAATCAACTTTGCCATTCAACAGGGAGAATTCGTGGCCATCATGGGTCCTTCCGGCTCGGGCAAATCCACGTGCATGAATATTTTAGGCTGCCTGGACCGTCCCTCCAAAGGAGAGTATATCCTAAACGGGCAACGTGTCAGCGATCTGACGGACCAGCAGCTAGCCAAAGTCCGTAACCGGGAGCTTGGTTTTGTCTTTCAAAATTTCAATCTCCTGCCTAAGAGTACGGCGCTGGAGAACGTTGAACTTCCTCTCTTTTACCGTGGAGTGCCCACGGCCAAGCGCAGGGAAAGAGCCAAAGCTGCGCTCGAGCAAGTGGGCTTAGGGGATCGTATGCATCACTATCCCAATGCCATGAG
>DIPB01000087.1:16135-23896 GCA_002426275.1 Firmicutes bacterium UBA5499 | reverse complement strand
CTACGATAACTTTACACCAACCTTCTTTTCCACAGCTTTAACGCGACGGTCTAAATCCCGACGGCTCAAGGTGATCATGCGGCCGCAGCCTGTACACAAAAGGCGGACGTCAGAGCCCAGGCGCAGCACTTCCCAGCTTGAACTGCCGCAAGGATGCTGCTTACGCAAAACTAAAACATCGCCCGGCTTATAGTCCCAACTCAACTGTCCGCTCCAGCCTTTCCAGACTCGAAGAGCGCGCTGAGGCGGCCGGCCAATTCTCTTTCCACCGAGTAGCGGCAAGCGGGCTCTGTGAGCGCAGCGAATCGCAAAAAATTCTTCTCCGCGGCAGCCAAAGGCCAAACCTGGATTGGCGTCTGGATATTGCCGATCTCCTCACGCCAACGCGGCAAGAGCGGCGCTAATTTTGCCAGCAGCCTTTCCGGGCTCTCTCCGTGTAAATCGTAGTCCAGGATCACCCAAGGGTTGGGACTGTGTACCACCAGGGAGTTGATCTGTCCGTTCGGGATGACGAAAAGTTTGCCGGTGGGATCCCGCACAGCGGTGGTGCGGATTCCCATCCGCTCCACGATTCCTTCCGCCGCGCCGATGGCGACCAGATCTCCCACTGCAAATTGATCTTCCAGCAGGATGAAAAAGCCAGCCACCAGATCGCGGATCAGATTCTGAGTGCCCAGACCTATGATTAGGCCGCCAACGCCCGCAGCCGTGATCAGAGAGGATGTATTCACATGGAACAGGTTCAGCACGGCAACGATGGCGAAAAAATAGAACAGATAACGCAAGCTGCTCTGCATTAAAGTATAAACCGTCTGTCTTCTTCGCTCATCTCGGTTTTTGCCAGTGAGAAACAGACGCGCCAACGCGCGGCTGGTGAAATAAACGGCAAGGCGCACGGCCAGATAAATGCCGAAAAGGCCAACCAAAATCCGCACCAACTCAATCAGCCGCTCAATGGTGAAAAAATCGCTGAACAACTTAACAAGCACTATGCCAAGACCTCCAGCGCAGTTTTATACGAACCGAAAGGAGGCATCAGGTAAACGCCGGCCACCGTATTTGCAAGCTTCTCCACGAAGGCGCGGGCAATTTGCACTCCGCATCTTGCCTGCTGCCCGGCGTCGCCTTGCCGCATCCTTTGCCTGATTTCCTCAGGAATGAAAATCCCGGGCACTTCGTTATGCAGAAATTCGGCGTGCCTGCTGCTGCGCAGCGGCAGCACTCCCACTAAAATCGGAATCTTAATGCCTTTCGCGGCCTCTAAAAAACGCTCCAGCATAGCCAGGTCGTAGATAGGCTGAGTTTGGGCGAAATGAGCTCCCGCCTCAAACTTAGCCTGAAATCTTTCGATCTCCTTCGCCAGATCGCCGGCAGCCGGATTCACACCCACGCCGATGGCAAAATTAGTGGCCAGCCCCAGCTGATTGCCCATCATATCATGCCCTCTGTTAAGTCCGGCTATGATCCTCACCAGCCCTTCGGAATTAACATCAAAAACCGCCGTGGCCTGAGGATGATCGCCGATGGACGGAGGATCTCCCGTGAGGGCTAAAACGTTTTTAATCCCCAACGCTGCCGCGCCTAAAAGTTCAGATTGCAGTCCCAAAAGATTGCGATCCCTGCAGGTAAAATGCAAAATAGCCTCTATTCCCACCTGCTCTCTGAGCAGATGGGCGATGGCCACCGGGCTCATCCGGACCTTGGCCATGGGCGAATCTGCGATATTGACCGCGTCAATCCCTCCCAGCTTCAGCATCCGTGCCCCTGCCAGCATCTGTTGCAGCTCCACGCCCTTGGGAGGATCCATCTCCACAGTTTTCACAAAGCCTTTGTCAATGGCGCCTAAAATCCCCGGTCTTTTCGCCGGCGGCAATTCCTGAGGCTTCTCCTTGGGCGTGAAGGTCACCAGCGGCGTGCGGCGAGGACAGCCGGCCGCAAGCCACTCCCGTTTGCTTCTTGCCATGGCCTGAGTGTGCGCGGGAGTTGTGCCGCAACAGCCTCCGACGATGGCAACCCCCAACTCCAAAAGCGTTTTAGTGGCCTGGGCAAAATATTCCGGGGTAGAGAAGTAAACCGTGCGCCCTTCCACAAGCTGCGGCCGGCCTGCATTGGGCTGAGCAATTAGCTTTAACCCCTCGACGCTTGCCAGCCTTTCCATGATGGCTATCATATCCTGGGGCCCGGAACCGCAATTGGCGCCAAAATAGGTTATCCCCAGTTCCCGCAGCGCTCTGGCAGCTTCCACAGCTTCCGCTCCCATGACAGTGGCGCCATCCGACAAAAAGGTCATAGTCACTGCCACAGGTATCTCGACGTGCAGTTTTTGCAGCACGCCCAGTGCGATCTTCACCTCCGCCAGATCCGCAAAAGTCTCCAGCAGAACCAGATCGGGCGCGGCCGAAAGCAGAGCTTCCAATTGCTCGGTGAACGCTTCCTCCGCCTCTTCCAGGGACAGAGAACCCCACGGCGCCAAAGGACGTCCCAGCGGTCCTACTGAGGCGGCGACCAGGGCTTTAGCTCCTGCGACTTTTCTGGCCAAAGCCACTGCTTGCCGGTTGATGGCCGATACTTTGCCTGCAAACCCATAACGGGCCAAACGCAGCCTGTTGGCTCCGAAACTGTTGGTCTCCAGCAGTTCCGCCCCTGCCTCCAGATACGCCTGATGAATGTCCAAGACGTGCTGCGGCTCGACTATATTTAAAGCCTCCAGGTTTTGGCTGATGGGAACTCGCTCCAGAAGCTGCGTTCCCATAGCGCCGTCGGCAATCAGCGCTTTGCCCTGAAGGCGCGTTGAGATAACATCCATGCTTTTTCTTCACCCCTTCTTCTAAATATTCGCCTTGTCAATCTTTTTCCCTGTTTGCAGCCGATAAAAAAAGTTCTTGCTAAATGCCATTCCTTTTGTTATAATGAAAAAAATCAGCTATGAAATGGCAATGAAGGGGCAAAGTATGACCGGATTTCCCCAGCACAGAGAGCCAGGGACGGTGAGAGCCTGGTCTGGAACCCGTGCAGAAGTTCGCCCCGGAGCCGCAGACCCAACGGCCTTGCGCCCAGTAAGTTGTGCCGGCATCCCACCGTTAAAGGGGAAGGGTATCGGAGAAGCTCTCCCGTACCCCAATGAAGCGGGTCCTTTGGGACCAATTAGGGTGGTACCGCGGAATTTAACCCGCCCCTAAACTAGGGGACGGGTTTTTTTATTTATCTGGAGGTGAAAGAAAATGATTGTGGTGATGCAAAGAGGAGCCAGCCAAGAACAGACCGACGCCGTGATTGCGCGGCTTGAACAATTGGGCTTCCGCCCTCATCCCATCTTTGGAGTGGCAAAAACCGTCATCGGCGCCATCGGCGAGCGCACGCAAAACGCTATGGAGTGTCTGGAATTGTTGGCGGGCGTGGAAAGGGTTGTACCCATTATGCAGCCCTATAAACTTGCCTCCCGGGAGCTTGTGGATCATGATACCACGGTGGAAGTGGCGGGGAGGATCATCGGCGGCCGCAAACTCACCCTCATCGCCGGGCCATGCGCTGTGGAAAGCTGCAGCCAGCTTCTGGAGACAGCGCACGCCGTGGCCGAGGCCGGAGCGACTTTTCTCAGAGGCGGCGCCTATAAGCCCCGTACCTCTCCTTATTCCTTCCAGGGCATGGAAGAAGAGGGGCTGGAGATTTTGGCCCGCGCCCGGGAAGAAGTTGGTCTGCCCGTGGTGACAGAGGTGGTAAATCCGGCGGATGTGCCATTGGTTTGCCAATATGTGGATCTCCTGCAAATCGGGGCCCGCAACATGCAGAACTTCACCCTCCTGCGCGAGGTAGGCAAAAGCAAAAAGCCTGTGATCCTCAAGCGGGGCTTGGCCGCCACTGTGGAAGAATGGCTGATGGCTGCGGAATATATCCTCTCTGAGGGCAACTATGATGTCATTCTTTGCGAGCGGGGGATCCGCACTTATGAGACTGCCACGCGGAATACCCTGGATATCAGCGCTATTCCTTTGGTAAAGCAGCATAGCCATCTGCCGATTCTGGCAGATCCCAGCCACGCCTCCGGCCGCTGGAGGCTGGTGGAACCGCTGGCCAGGGCTTCAGTCGCCGCCGGCGCCGATGGTTTGATGATCGAAGTGCACCCCAATCCCAGCGAGGCTCTCTCGGACGGACCGCAGTCCCTACGTCCGGAAAACTATGCAGCCCTTGTGCAAAACCTGAAAGCATTGGCCTTGGCCTGCGGTCGGGAGGTGTAAGCTGTGGCTCTGGGCTATCTGGGTCCGGAAGGGACTTTCAGCGAAGAAGCCGCCGCCGCTTACGCAAAAGGGCGGATGACCATCCGCCCTTATCCCAGCATCCCGCTTTTAATTAAGGCCGCAGAAAACGGTGAAATCTCCGCGGCGCTGGCGCCGCTGGAAAATTCTTTAGAAGGTTCCGTAGGTCCGACCCTCTCGGCTTTGACAGCCACGCCTCTGCTCATAGCATCCGAGGTGGTCTTACCCATCGCCCATTTTTTGGCGGTGCGGCCCGAAACGGGAAAACCCAGGCGGGTGCTCTCTCACCCTCACGCGCTGGCTCAGTGCGGCGATTATTTAACCGGCCTGGACGTTGAAATCAGCGAAACCGCAAGCACCGCAGCCGCGGCCCGCACGGTCTCGGAAAGCCGCCAAGAGCTCGGCGCCATTTGCACCCTCAGGGCCGCCCGGCTCTACGGCCTCCAAGCCACTGAAATTCCCACCTGCCAAACTAATATGACCCGCTTTATCGTGCTGGCAGCAGAGGACGCGCCGCCCACAGGCCATGATAAGACTTCGGTTCTGCTCTCTGCCAAGGCGGATCGCAGCGGCTGGCTCTACCAGGTGCTCAAAGAGTTCGCCGCCCGGCAAATCAATCTCACACGCATCGAATCCCGGCCCACAGGCAAAGCCCTGGGCCATTATCATTTCTTCATCGACTTCGAAGGCCACCGCTCGGAAGGCAGAGTGAGCGCCGCCCTTGAGAAAATCGCCCAAACTGCCGGCTGCCGCCTTTTGGGCTCCTATCCCGCCGCCAAAACAGATCTGCCCTGAGGCAGGAAATCAGCCCCGGATCTAGAAATGAAACATTAAATATCTTAAAGGAGACGACGACAGTGAGTCGAGAGTTTAGCTTTGGCCGCCTGCTGGCCAGCCTGGGCCTCTGCCACTTAGTAAGCCTTGGCAGCCTTCTGTTTGCGATCCCTTCCTTAGCCGGCTGGTACGGCCAGCTGGTAAAGCCGGGCTTTGCCCCGCCCCAGTGGCTCTTCCCGCCGGCCTGGCTGAGCCTCTATACGCTTATGGGCATCGCGCTGTACGCAATCTGGAACCAAGGTGCCGGCCGCTTGGAAGTAAAGAAAACCCTCTTGCTTTTCACCATGCAATTGATTTTAAATCTGCTCTGTGCCAGCAGCTTTTTCGGCCTGCATTCGCTCTTGCTGGCGGCGTTTTTGTCGCTCTTGCTGTGTTTGGTTTTGCTGCTGACAATTCTTCGGGCCGCGAAGCTCTCGCAGGCCGCCTTGTTGCTGCTGCCCCATCTGCTCTGGAGCGTTTATCTGGCGGCAGTCGCCTGGACGCTGCTCTTTTTGAACTGACGGCAGCTGTCATTCGTCCACGCTGTCCGGGGCAAGGTGCGGCACATATTTGCAGAATTCCCTCAGCTCTTCGGTATAATCGCCTTCGATTTCCGCCAGATGATGAATATAGGGCCCTTCCACCAACTTCTTTTCCCACTGAGGCAAGTTTTTAAATTTCGCCCACAGATAAGTGCCGAAAGTGTACGGCCCCTCCGCGGAGTCGCAAACTCCGGAAAGCAGGGTGTATTTGCCGTTGTCCTGCTCAAACCGCGCCACGGTGTAACGGCCGTCTTTGACCCGAAACCACTGGCGCATATTGACCATGGACGCTTTGCTGTCCTGCGCTTTCAGCGAATAAGCAAACGGACCGCAATGCCACAGCAGCTCCGTATTTTTCTCTTCGGGATGGCGCACGGTAAATTCTCCGAAAAAGGGAACTTTGCCCAGGCTGGCGCAGGCCAGCAGCACCATGCTTATGGCGCCGTGCATGTCCGACTCGCAGCTGACGATATACCCTTTGTCAGCCAGGATGCTGTAAGCTGTGCAAGGCATCGCGCCCACCGCCCGCTGCATGGCAGTCCAGCATTCCGCGGAGATCGCCCCTACGTCGTATTCTCGGAAAATCTCCTGGTACAGCAGCACAAAAGCGTATACTTTCTTCAGCAGCGGCTCTGTGGGCTCATCAAGCTCGTACCTGCCGCGCAATAACGCCGCTCCCTTTTCCAGTTCAGCGCCGCGCCTGGTCAAAATCTCATTATATTTATCGATCACGACCGCCAGGTTCACAGGCACGGTTTGAATGCCGAACTTCTGGAGCAGCTCGCCTTCGTTAAAGATCACGGAACAAAACGGCTTTGGCCGCATGCCTACCTGCGCCACCCGCAGGCCGCGGAAATTCTTCACCATGCAGGCCACGGCCACAAAGCGGCGGAACCCTTGATCAAACAGGGGATCTTCCACCCGGCAGGTCTGGAGATACGAAAAGGGAATGTTGCAGCGCTGCAGCTGTCGGCTGATGCCGAACATGCCGCACTGGCTGTCTGTGTAGCGCATGCCGTCCGGGGAAAATTCCTCATCCAGCGGCGCCCATAGCAGCACAGGCTTGCCCAGCTTCCCCGCCAGACGGGCCGCAGCCTCCTCATTGCCGAAATTGCAGTTGATGATGAACACGGCATCCACATCCCGAAAGCGCTCAGCCGCCAAATCCGCATCCCGCTCCGTGATGATGATGTCCCTGTCGTTGATTCCCGCCACATCAGCGAAAGAGACATTATTGTCCGCATATTGCTCCTTGATGTAAGCCGTAAGGCGCTTTGCGCGCTCCTCAGCCTTTTGCCAGTTAAAAATCCCCGGTCGCGGCGTTACATCCCTGCGGAGCGGCGCCAGGCCGATCCGCACTTGATAGTTCAACAAGCCGAAGCCCTCCTTTTTTGCACGCATGTTAACCAAATATTTCTGCGCAGTCTCCCACAATGCCGTAATCCGCGTAAGCGAAGATCCGCGCGTTTCGATCGGCATTGACGGCGATCACAGTGCCTGCCTGCCGGATGGCGCACGTGTGCTGCACAGCCCCGGAGATGCCGCAGGCTATGTATACAGCCGGACAGACGCTCTTGCCGGTCAGGCCAACCTGACACTGGTAAGGCAAGACGTCTTGGTCCACCAGCGCCCGGGACGCGGCCAGGGAATAGCCGTTTTCCCGGACGAAGCGCCGGATCTGCGGCAAGGCTGACGCGGCTCCGGCGCCCACTGCCACCATGACCTGCCCGCTCTCTTGCCGCGTCGTCCGTACGGTGGCCATCTGGGGGCTGGTGCGGCAGACGATCTTCGCCGTCAGGCTGCCTCCGCCTGCGGGTCTATACATGAAAAGGCTCTCTCCGTCGGTCTCCAGCAGCGTGCAGTCCGCGCAGAGCCCTGTCTGGAGCAACGCCGCAGCCTGCGGCGCGGCTCTGCGTCCCCACGGCCCGCTATCCCACAAAATCGCCTGCGGCTTTTCTTCTCTAGCCAGGGCGGCAATCTTCTGCGGAGACTGCCGCGGGATCAGGCGCACTGTTTCAGCCACGGCCCGGGCCATTTCCTCCGGCTCCGGGCCGACGATCCAGACTGCGGGCAGTTTTCTCTTCGCTGCCTGCGGCGCTGCCGGCAGCCGGGAAGCTTGCAGTGCTTGCTCAATGCACCCGGACAATTCTCCT
>DIPB01000087.1:779-16058 GCA_002426275.1 Firmicutes bacterium UBA5499 | reverse complement strand
ACAATTCTCCTGGCGTGATGAAAGTACATTTGCGCCGCCCCATAGCGCTTTCATAGGTGCGCAGCACCCTGGTGGGCGAGCCTCGCAGGCCGCACCTGGCAGAATCCGCGCCCAGCTTCTCGGCAGACCAGACCTCCACCTGACAGGCTCTGGCGCGCAGACTGGGAAAACGCAGCTTATATCCGCGCTCCACCGTAATCAGGGCGGGAAGCGTCACGGACTCCGACCCAGAACGCGTCAGGCACCGCGCTTTTCCTGCGGCACAGTCCAATTCCATGGCTCCGGTGACCACCGGCAAGCCCAGCAGCGCGGCAAGGCAAGGCCCCACCTGGGCTGTTTCGCTGTCTACGCTCTGCCTGCCGCAGAGAATCAAATCCGGCCGCAATTTTTGGGCCGCCAAAGACAGAACATAGGAAGTGGCCAGGGTATCGGAGCCGGCAAAGAGCGGATCTGTCAGCAGCACCGCCCGCTGGGCGCCCAGCCTGGCCAAGCGGTGCAGCAATTCCGCGACCTCGGGCCTGCCCATGCTGACCAGCGTCACCTCCGCGCCGGGAAGAGCCAGCGCGCATTCCAGCGCGCTGGCGTCAAAGGGATTCACTTCGCCGTCCACCTGCTTGACGCATACTAAAACTCGCATCCTGCTACCCCATTTCATGATACAGCGGCGCGAGGGCATCGTGAATGCGCCGATAGCGTAGATATAAATCCGCATAGAGCTCGGCGTTCTCCCGCTGCGGCTGAGTCACGGAAACGGTTTTAGCGCAGCGCGCCAGCGCGGCTGCTAAATTATCAAAGGCGCCCGCGGCCACGCCTGCCAGCATAGCCGAGCCGAACGACGAATCGCTGTTTTCCTTCAGATGCAGCGAAAGGCCCAGCGCATCGGCTACGATCTGCCGCCACAGAGGGCTTCCCGCCCCGCCGCCGATGACGGCGGCGGAGCGCGCGTGAGGAATGCCGATCTCTGCAAGCGCCCGCTTGCAGTCCAGCAAAGACAGCGCCACCCCTTCCAGCACTGCGCGGCTGAAATGAGCCTTGCCATGTCCAAAGCGCACGCCGGTAAAGCTGCCGCGCAGGAGCGGATCCGCATAAGGCGTCAGCTCCCCGTTAAGATAGGGATGAAACATCAGGCCGTCGCACCCAGGCGGCACCTTTGCCGCCTCCAGATCAAGCTGCCTGTAGTCCCCGCCGAAAGCGTCACGATACCAGCGATAGGACGCGGCGCAGGATTTGGTGGCAGTTCCCGGATACCACAGCCCCTCCGCCAGATGAGAATAATTAACCAAGTTTGGATCCGGATACGCCCTGTCCGTCACCACGCAAATCCGCCCTGCGGTTGCCAGCTTCACAGTCATCTGTCCTTTGGCAACCGCTCCGGCCGCAAATACTTCCATGGCCGTATCTGTGGTGCCGCACAGCACCGGCGTTCCCGCCTTTAAGCCCGCTATGGCCGCGGCCTGTGCAGTCACCTCTCCGATGATCTGGGCCGGCCGCCGCAGCGGCGGCAGTTTTTCGGGAGGAAAACCAATGAGGCTGCATAATTCCGGCGACCATGCCCGAGCGTTATAATCGAACAGCATGCTGCCCTGGGCCTCGATGAAATCCGTGCAATAGACGCCGGTAAGAAAATAGCGGACGTAATCCTTGGCGAACAAAATGTGTTCCGTCCGCGCCCAAACTTCAGGCTGCCTGTCCCGGATCCACATCAGCTGCGGCAGGGTCCAGATGGTATCCGGCCGGTGCAACGTCTGTTGCAAAATCAGCTGTCCGTATTCTCGCCGCAAGAGCGAACACTGCTCTACGCTGCGGGCGTCAGTCCAATAAATCGCCGGGCGCAGGACGCGGAAATCCCCGTCCAAAAGCACGGCCGTATGCGTTGCCGCGTCCAGGCAGACCGCCGCGATCCTTTCCGGCGAAGCTCCGCTTCTCTGCAGCACGCAGGCGATGTTTTTCCGCACCGCGGCAATCCAGTCTGCCGGGTCCTGCTGGGCAAATCCCGGCTCTGGGTATTGCGTTGGATACTCGACCGTATGCTCTGCGGCCACACGTCCGTCCTCGCCCAAAAGCGTAGCCTTAGACGCGCCCCCGCCGAAGTCGATCCCAAGGAAATATCGCATGGTCATGCTCACTTATTGAGCCACGCGTGGTCCGGATCAGATGTCATGAAAAAGCCGCGGTTTTCGCCGGCCATGACCCACAGATAATAATTTTTGTACCCAGGCGCGCAGAGGCAGGGATGGTATCCCCGGGGAATCTCCACAAAATCGCCGTTCTTCACAGTATACGTTTCGTCAATGCTGCCGTCGGCGGTATATACTCTTTGGATGCCGAAGCCCGTGGGCTTATCGTATTCAAAATAATAGATCTCTTCCGAAAACGCTTCGGTGGGCATATTGTCCTGGTCATGCTTATGCGGCGGATAGCTCGCCCACTGCCCTCCGTCCACAAAAGCCTCTCCCACATAGATGAGATTGGCGGGCACGCGCTCGTCCACGATGAAATGCGCCTGCCGCTTCCAGCCTGGCTTTCCCAGCTCCTTGACTACGACGTCCTGCGGATTCACCAGAACCGGCTGAAAATCCCTGGCAGCCGGAGACTTGCACACTGCGACCGTCACCTCCCGGTCCGCAGTCACGGTGAATTTGCGATTGCGCGGAAGGTATAAGGCGGTCGCCGGGCCGTCAAACACATTTTGACGCTGGCCGATCTGCCTGTAGGAGATGCCGTCTCCCTGGACAGAGCATTTGCCGCCCAGCAAAATCAACGCGTATTCCTTATTTGACTCCGCATATGTGTAATCTTGCCCGGCCTTAAGCCTCAGCATGTCGATCTCAAGCAACCCGCAGGCGCTGTCCGCCGTTTGATAGATCTGCCGGCAGCCAAAAGCGCCGTCCCAGTGACGTTTAAAATTCATATCCGTTCCTCCTCAAAAAATTAATGGCCGTATCGTAATCGGGCACGCTCTCTCTGGCACCCATGCCCGTGCATTTCAGCGCCGCAACCGCGCTGGAGAAGCGGCAGGCTTGCCGCGGGGATAAGCCCCTCACCACTGCGGCCGCAAACGCCCCGTGGAACACATCGCCCGCGCCGTTTGTATCCACAGTCTGAACTGGATAAGCCGGGTAAGGCTCGGCTTTGCCGCCGGTAAACAGCACACCGCCTCGTCTGCCGCAAGTGATCACCACCTGGCGCGCCCCATAGCGCGCCGAGAGGGTTGCCGCCGCCTGGCGCGCGTCGGACTGTCCGGTGTGCTGCAGGGCGAATTCTTCGGAGGGGATCAAAATGTCTGCCAGCGCCAGCAGTTTTTCTACCCCCTCATACAGCCCGCCCGCATCGTACAGCACAATCGTCCCGTTTTCTCTTGCCAGGCGCGCGGCTTCCAGCGCCGCGTTCAGCTCGTTGCCGTCCACCAAAAGCAGCCGCGCCTCCCGCACGGCCCGCTTTTGTGACTCCGACAGCGCCAAAGGCGGCAAGTCTCCTTGCTCAAAGACGCAGGTGCGGCTGCCGGTCTGCCCGTTTAGCCAGATGTACGAAGTGAAAGAACGAAAGCCCGGTTTCATCACAATGCCGCTCACATCCACGCCGTAACGCTGAAAATCTTCCCGCAGAAAGCGCCCGTTGTCATCGTCCGCCAAAACTCCCAGAAAGCCGGAGGAGACTCCCAGCTTCGCCGCAGCCACCACGCCGGTTGCAGCCGGCCCGCCGCCGCAGCGTTTCAAAGCCAGCGCGCGCATTTTGGTGTCCTCCGCCGGAAAGGCGGGAAGCGTTAAAAGCGTATCCTGCACTGCGGCTCCGATCCCCACGATCTCGCTCATGCCCGTCCGCCCGCTCCCAACAATTTGATTTTGCTTTCCGCAAACGCCTGGACGCTGGAGATGGCCGGTTTCATGAACAAATCCACAGCGTATACATCCCTTGAGGCCGCAAAAACCGCATCCAAAAACGCGCGGCACACATCAGTGCCGAAATTGATTTTGCTGATTCCTGCGCGGATAGCTTCTTGAATCTGTCCGTCAGGCACGCCAGAGCCGCCGTGCAGCACCAGCGGCACGGCGGTGGCCGCCTTGATCTGGGAAATCCTTTGAATATCCAGTTTGGGCGCCCGCCTGTAGCGTCCGTGGGCCGTGCCCACGGCAATGGCAAGGGCTGCCACGCCCGTTGCCTCCGCGAAGGTTTTCGCTTCTTCAACTGTGGTCGCCTCTCCCACGGCATCGTCCACAGTTCCCACGTGCCCGATTTCCCCTTCCACGGGAATGCCGGCATAGCCGCATTGCCGGACGATATCCCTTGTGAGGGCGATATTCTCCTCCACAGGCCGCTTGGAAGCGTCGATCATGATGCCGCTGCAGCCGTAACGAATCCCGCGAACTACTTCCACAGAGGAAGCGCCGTGATCCAGATGAAAGCAGACCGGCACTGAGGCGGCTCTGGCAGCCGCCATGATCACAGGGGCGAGATAATAGCCGCTTCCTTCCTTGAACAGACGGCTGTAGACCTGAATGATCACCGGCGCGCGCTGCTCTTCAGCGCCCCGGATCACTCCCATCACAGTTTCCAAATTGTACGTATTAAACGCCGGAACGGCATAGCCCTTAGCCGGCGCCAAGATCTCCCGCAAATTAACGAGCATCTCCAGCACCTCCTGTCAAAGCTTGCAGCACCAGTTGTTCCAAGGACAGCAGCTGCATCCCGGCCGGTTTCGCCGCGTCTAAAACCGCATATTCGGAGGGACTGGCTGTGATCAGCGCCTCCGCTCCGGCAGCCTGCGCGTTTTTCCACCGCGCGGCCGCCGTTTTCTTCATCACCTCGGGCAGGTAGGTATTCATGAGCAAATCTCCCGCCCACATGGTATCTTTCCCATATAATAGCATCTCACACCTCAGGGCACAAGCGTCCACAATGGTCCTGGCCTGGTCTGTCTCCTCCAGATCCCGGGCCAGGTGCGCCGGATCCTGAAAGGCAGCTTTGAGGTCCAATTTTCGCGGCCGCAATTTGCCGCCGGTAATCAGTTGCGCCACAAAGGACGTAAAAGTCTTCGCTTCAAAAGCGCAAGGCAGGTTCCACTGTTTGTATTCGCGCAAGAAAACCTTGGCGTCCGCCGGGTCAAAGGCCACCACTGTGGAGAACCCGGCTAATATGCCCGCAGCCTTCTCCATGGCCTGCTTGGTTTCCTGGGAGGCGCCAACCAGAGCGTCCAAGGCATAACCGCTGTCCGGCTCAGCTGCCAAAACCGTGAAAGCCACGCCGGCAGCTTTCAGCAGCCTGATGGCGCAGATGGCAGCCCGGGGAGCCATGTAGCGGGCGTCCTGTCCCAGAAACAGCAGCACCTCTGCCTCTTGCGGCAAGCCTGCAATCTCCTCAGCCAGCTCTTGAGAAATCTCAGACGCCCCGTACGGATTGCCGGTTTTCTCGATGTTCTCCAACAGTCTGCCGATATACGGCGGCGTCTGGCCGTTCAAGGCCGCTTCCAAGCGCACTTCTTTGGTGAACGCCACCGGATCCCAGCCGGTGACGCACTCTTTGGTGCAGGCTCCGCAGAGGGCGCATTCGTAGACATTGTCGATCACATCCGCAAGCTCTGCCGCCTTCCGCTCCACCAGCGACAGAGAGATCGCCCTGCCGCGAGCATTATTCCGTTCCTGGCCCGTGACATTGCCGATGGGGCAAATATGACGGCACATCCAGCAAAAACGGCAAGCGTCTATGGTCTGTTTGCTTCGCTTTGAAATTAACATCTGCTCCGCCCCCTCAAAGTCCCAGCTTGAACGGATTCATGATCCCGTTGGGGTCAAGCTGCTTTTTCAGTCCTTGGAATACCTGCATGGCAGAGCCGTATTGCTCTTTCATCAGGCGTCCCAGCTTAATGCCGACGCCGTGATGGTCGTTAATCACGCCGCCGTTAGCCAGCGCAGTCCGCACTCCGCAGCTCCAGATGGCGTTGTGCAAGCGCAGCGCTTCGTGGGGATCCGCGGGCGGATGATCCACGATGAAACGGTCGTACACCATGCAGCCCCATTCATACCAATGAGAGAAATGCGCGATGAACTTTGCCATGGGAAAATTGGTTTCAACTGCGCGTTTCATCTCCCAGTAAATCTTTTCGATCTTGTCATACGGCGCGATGGTATCCATGGTACCGAACATCTGCGGCAGATCCATCATGTTGCCGGGATAGAAGAACGTGATCTTCTCCTGCCACCATTTTTCTCCGTATGCGCTGCCGAGATCTTCCGCCCCGTATTTGGCGAAGGTTTCCAGCAAGATCTTCTCTTCCACGGCCACAAGTTCGGAGACGCCTTCAATGGCGATATTCATGAACGCGCCCTCCCGCTCCACGCCTACGATTTTTTTAATGAGCGACGAGGTTTCGGCCGGATCATACAGCCGCATCACGGACGGCTTAAACTTTTGCAGCAGCTCCCGGGACGCCTTGAAGGCGGCCGTCAGATCCGCAAACAGAAAACCGCGAAAGCGCCGCTCTTCCGGCTGAGCGAAAATGCGCATCTGCGCTTTGGTGATCACTGCCAGCGTGCCTTCGGAGCCGATGAAAATCTGATTGAGGTCCGGGCCGGCGGCATGTTTGGGAGCAGGAGAAGTATAGATGATGTCACCGTTGGGCAACACCACTTCCATCTGCAGCACCATATCGTCGATTTTGCCGTATTTGGTTGAAACCACGCCGATGCCCCGGTGCGCTAAAAAGCCGCCCACGGTGGAACAGGTCAGAGAGCTGGGATAATGCATCGTGGCGTAGCCTTTCTCATTGGCCGCCCATTCGATATGTTTGTAAATGGAACCGGCGCCGCATTCTATATACATGCTGTCAGTGTTCACTTGCTCGATGCTGTTCATCCGCTTGGTGTCCAGCAGGATCCCGCCCGCCACAGGCAGCGCCCCGCCCTGCGTGCCGCCTCCTCCCCCCCAGGTGGTGACTGGAATCTTGTAGTAATCGGCTATTTTCAACACCGCCGAAGTTTCTTCGGCGTCTTTGGGCGAGACCACGATGTCCGCCTCCGGCATCCGCAAACCGCGGTCAGCCCACATGCGCGACAGCCAGAAATAGTCCACGCCGTGCGCGATCTTGTCAATGTCGCGCGTGGAGCAGTTTTCCCTGCCCACCGCATCCTCCAGCTCGGATCGGATCATATCCAGCATAAAGCCCGTCATCTGCAAAGCGGTCATCTCCCCTACTAACTTCCTGAACGAAAACTCTCATTACCATTTGCGCCTTCGCTCCGCCTATGATATAATTCTATCATACAGGAAAGAAAAATTCAAGCTGAGATGAAAATTATTTCCATAATTGAAGGCTGTTTCTTCCCACTCAGGCAAGGGCAATATTGACATCTCATTTCTCCTATATGATAATATCGGTGGAGGAACTTGGAAGGGGTGGAGTTGACCTTATGGGGTCCGTTTTATTAAAAATACGCGGTCTTTACCCAAAAATGGGCAGAGGAGAGAAAAAAATCGCCGACTGGATCCTCTCGCATCCGGAGGACATTATCCCCATGTCCATCAGCGAGTTTGCCTCCGCCTGCGGCTGCGGAGACGCCACGGTCTTCCGCTTTGCCCGGCGGCTGGGGCTTCAAGGTTATCAGGCACTGAAAATCGGCATCGCCCAAGAGGTAGCCTCCCGGGAGCCGCACAGCGTCAAGATTGAGAAAACCGACGATTGCATGACGATCTACCAAAAACACGCCGCAGATATCGCCCAGGCGCTGGAAATGACGGCCGGCGCGCTGTCTGCTGAGGAACTGGCAAACGCTGCCAACACAATTTTGAACGCGCGGCGGGTGGCCATCTTCGGGCTGGGCAATTCCGCTCCCATCGCCATGGACGCGCAGCACAAATTCATGCGCGCCGGACTGGACGCCACAGCCTATTGTGACAACCATCTGCAGGCCATCGTGGCCTCGCACCTGCGCGCGGGCGACGTTGCCCTTGGCATCTCGCATTCCGGTTCCTCTGTCGATATTGTGGAAGCGCTGCGGCTGTCGTCTCAAAGCGGCGCCAAGACCATCTGCATCACCAACAGCGGCTCTTCGCCGATTGAAAAATACAGCGCTATCCGCTTGTACACCAAAGCGGACGAAACGCGCTATACCATCCTGGCCTTGTGCTCCCGCATCGCCCAGCTGGCCATCATCGACGCCATCTACACTTATATCGTCTATAACGCGGACGCAGCCGCCAATGAAGCCATTCGCAAAACAGAGCGGGCGCTGGAAAGCAAAAAATATTAACTAGGAGCAACCTGAAAAAAAGCCCAAGGAGTCGGCCTTAAGAAAAAGAGACGGCGCCTTGCCGTCTCTTTTTCTTTCGCATCATCGCTCGCCCCTGTTTTGCTTTCAAGGGGTTAGCTGAAAGTTGTCTCATTCTGTCTCTCGCTGCCTTTTAGCTAGCTCGATTTTCTTAATAAATTCTATGAAATTTCCGCATAGATATTTTTTCCGTTCTCTACCGCATGATAGTAGGCGCAATGAGAATATCCCTGCAGAATTTTGAACTCAATTTTCCTATCGTCATAGCCAAATTCTCTCAATGTTGAGCGAAAAAGCATAGTTTGCTCCAGGCGATTAGGAAGATCGTGCTCCGCCGCTATCAGTAAAAACGGCGGGCGACCGCTGTCTTCCCGGATATGATAAATTGAAGCCGCCTCATCTATTACCACTTTACGGGGATCCAAGCCTCTTTCCCGCAAAACATTAAAATGAGTGGTCGGTTGCCCCGCGTCAAAGATATAACCCGCAAGATCATTAGGATTAATACCGTACCTATCTAAATAGCGTTCAGCAAAACACAGCATCATTGCGATATACGCTCCTGCGGAAGAGCCGGCTAGATAAAATCGTTGGCAGGCGCCATATTTATTGAGATCTTGAAAAGCCCAGTTGACTGCCGCCGCGGCGCCCTCTATGAATTCCGGATACTTTGCGGTCGGATATGTTCCGTAATCCGCGGAAACCACGGCCATACCATCATTGACAAGAGCGCGAAAAGCATCTTGATTATCTTTCTTACTGCCGCTTTCCAAGCCGCCATGAAAAAAATTAACGTTTGAAAATTCACTCTATTTTCCAAGATCTCACTTTTGCCGTTCCCATAAGCGATATTTTTTATCGTTGCACTCACCGGAGCTCTCCCGTCTTGCGTTGGTCTTCAGCAAAAAAGTGACTCAAAAAAGGCTGTCCATTGGACAGCCTCGCTTTATCTGATGACGCTTTCTTTATAGCCAAACTTTACGGAAATCTCTTTTGCGGCTGCCACTAAAATCCCGGTCACATGTCCGTCGATGAATTTCTCCGTCATCCGGCTATTGGGACCGGAGATGCTCAGCGCGGCCACGGGATACCTTTTCCTGTTAAGGATGGGAGCAGCCACACAGTTAACTCCCTCTTCCAGCTCTCCGAAGTCAAGCGCATAGCCCTGAAGCCTGATCTGGCTCAGGGAAGAACGAAACAATTCAGGCCCTGTAATGGTGGTGCTGGTATATTGCCGGAAGTGGAGCCTAGCCACTAACGGCTCCAATTCCGCGGGCGGCAGGAAGGCAAGCAGCGCCTTGCCGGCGCCCGTGGCATAGGCGGGGACCCTGCTGCCGATGCGCGCCAGCATTTTAATCATATTGCTGGACTCGGCCTGATCAATATACATCACCTCAGTGCCCACCAGCACGGAAAGATTAGCTGTTTCATTGCAATTCGCCACCAATTCCCGCAGCGCAGGTTTGGCCACAACCCGCAAATCCATTTTCTCTAAGGCGGAATACCCGAGCTCAACCATTTTCAGCCCCAACTCATAGCGATTGTTCTCATCCTGCCGCACCATCTTACGCAGTTCCATAGCGCTCAAAAAACGATATACCGTGCTGCGGTCAAGATCAACTTTTGCGGCGATCTCGCTGAGCGTTAAAGGCTTGCCTTCCTGCGCCAAAACGTTTAACATCATCAGCGCACGATCCAGCGTTTGAATGGGCCGGGCTGGGTTCCGCCTCGTCATTTCAGCTCTCCTTCTTCTTGCGGATATACTCGCAGATAGCCTCGGCGGACCGCTTGGCTGCCCCCATAGCCGCGATCACGGTGGCCGCGCCCGTTACAATATCTCCGCCGGCATAAACGCCGGGAAGGTTCGTCTCTCCGGTCTGAGGATCCGCCTGAAAATAGCCGCGCTCTGTGCGGGCCAGCTCCGGCGCCTTGCGCAAGAGGATGGGATTGGGACCCTGTCCCACCGCAATGATCACCGTCTGGACCGGAATTTCAAATTCGCTGCCGGAGATGGGCAGCGGCCTTCTTCTCCCCGAGCTGTCAGGCTCGCCTAATTCCATCTGCACGCAGTTTAAGGCTGCCAGCTTTCCGTCTCGTTTGCCGATGGCCACGGGGTTGGTTAACAGCCGAAACTGGATTCCTTCCTCTTTGGCATTCTCCCGTTCCTCCAGGCGAGCAGGCATTTCTTCCCAAGAGCGGCGATAAACTATCGAGACTTCTTCGGCGCCAAGACGAAGGGCTGTCCTGGCGGCGTCCATAGCCACATTGCCGCCTCCGATTACCGCCACCTGGCCGCCCACTTTGATCGGCGTATCGAAATCTGCATCATAGGCGTGCATCAGATTAACCCGGGTGAGAAACTCATTTGCGGAATAGACTCCGGGCAAATTTTCGCCAGGGATGCCCAAAAAATGAGGTAACCCCGCGCCCGTGGCAATGAAAATCGCGTCGTTTTCCTGTCTTAACTGCGCGAAGCTGATGGTCTGTCCGACAGAGACATCGGTCTGGATCTTTACGCCCAGACTTTTAATATACTCAACTTCCGCCTCCAGAATCTCTTTGGGCAAGCGGAACTGGGGGATGCCGTAGCGCAGAACTCCGCCTACGGCGTGAAGCGCCTCGTAAATCGTCACCTGATGGCCGGCCAGGGCAAGCTGAGCCGCGGCCGTGAGGCCGGCGGGACCGGAACCCACAACGGCTACTCGTCCGCCGGTTTGCGCAGACGCCACGGAAAAATCGTCATGTTCCCGCTGCCAATCAGCCACGAACCGCTCCAGACCGCCGATGGCTATGGGCTCTCCTTTGCGCGCTAAAATACATTCCTTCTCGCATTGATTTTCCTGCGGGCAGACCCGGCCGCAAATTGCCGGCAGGCTGTTTTTCTCTTTGATTTTCACAGCCGCCCCTTTTAGATCTCCTTCCCGCAGCAATTTGATAAACTCCGGGATCTCGACTCCTACGGGACAACCGCGGGTACAAAATTTTTGCTTGCATTGCAGGCAGCGATCCGCTTCGGCCTTAGCCTGCTGGGGGGTGAAACCTAAAGCCACTTCCGAAAAATTCTTGGCTCTTTCTTTGCCCTGCTTTGGCATTACTTGCCGCACTGACATTGGTGCTCCCCCTTCCACGACCGAGCTTCCTCTTCCCTGAAAAAGCGCTGCCTGCTGCTTAGCTCTTCAAAATCGACTTGCGCTCCGTCAAAAGCCGGACCGTCCACGCAAGCAAACTTTGTCTCTCCCGCTACGCTTACCCGACAGCAGCCGCACATTCCCGTTCCGTCAACCATGATGGGATTCAAACTCACTATGCTGGGAATATCAGAAGCTTTCGCCACGTTAACTGCGGCGCGCATCATGGGTACGGGCCCAACTGCGATCACCAGATCCGGCTTGTCGCTGGAGATTACTTCCTTCAGCACATCCGTAACCAGACCGGCTCTGCCATAGCTGCCGTCATCGGTGGTGCAATAAATTTCATCGCTGTGAGACGCCATTTCCTCGCGGAGGATCAACATTTCTTTGCGCTGGGCGCCGATAATGCTGATCACTTTATTGCCTTCAGCCTTCAGTTCCTTAGCCTTACACAAAATCGCCGGCACGCCTACGCCGCCGCCGACTAAAACCACAGTGCCATAATTCTTCACCTCTATGGGAGTGCCCAGCGGTCCTAAGAGATCCAGGATCTCGTCACCTACATCCAGCCGGTTAAACAGCTCGCTGGTTTTCCCAAAGGTCTGGCAGACCAATAGAATCGTGCCTCTTTGGCGATCCCAATCGGCGATGGTGAGAGGAATTCTCTCTCCCTTTTCACTGAGCCTCAGAACCACAAAGTGCCCGGCTTGGGCACTTTGTGCGATCTGCGGCGCTTCTATCGTAAAAGAGTTTACTTTAGGCGCTAAATTGCGCTTTTCCAAAATTTTATGCAAAGAACTTCCTCCCTACCTGTGCCTTCGAGCTTTACTCATTATAGCACAGAACGAAGAGCGCAATCAAGCCCACCCTCTCGCTTTGATGGCTTCGGCCAAGCGGCCCAAGGCTACAAGACCCGCCCCGGTGCGCAGATTCACGTTGTTTGCCTTCGCCTGCCGCGCAGTATTGGCATAGGCCTCAACCATGATCTTTTCCAGGCGTCCGTTTACTTCTTCTTCGCTCCAGTAGAAATTCATCAGATTTTGTACCCACTCGAAGTAAGAGACTGTTACTCCGCCCGCATTGGTGAGAATATCGGGCAAAACTGTGATTCCTTTGGCAAAGAGGATCCGATCCGCCTCGATTGTGGTGGGTCCATTGGCTGCTTCAGCTACAATCTTGGCCTGAATTCGCTGCGCATTTTCTTCCGTGATCACGTTTTCCAAGGCTGCCGGGATTAAAATGTCCACGGGCAGCTCTAAAAGCTTCTCGCAGGAAAGCCCGCTTCCGCCGGCAAAGCCAACTACAGAGCTGGTCTTTTTCTTGTGGGCAAGCAGTTCTTCCACATTGAGGCCTTCGTCCGCATAAATCCCGCCTTTGGAATCGCAGACAGCTACAATCTTGGCGCCTAGCTCCGATAGCAACCGGGCCGCAATGCTCCCGGCGTTGCCGAAGCCCTGAACGGCTACTTTCGCGCCGCTCAGCTGAATGCCATGCTCTTTGGCAGCTTCCCGGATTATAAACATGCAACCCCGGGCAGTGGCCTCATTGCGCCCCTTAGAACCTCCTAAAATCAAGGGCTTGCCCGTGATTACGCCGAAGCTGTTCTGCTGGCTGATTTTACTAAATTCGTCCGTCATCCACGCCATAATCTGAGCCGTCGTGTAAACGTCAGGCGCGGGAATATCCTTCTGGGGCCCTACAATCTGCGAAATGGCCGCTATATAACCGCGGCTCAGCCGTTCTAATTCTCCCTGCGAGAGCTCTTTAGGGTTAACTCTCACTCCGCCTTTGCCGCCGCCGTAAGGCAAGCCGACAACTCCGCACTTCAGCGTCATCCACATGGAAAGAGCTTTAACTTCGTCAACGTCGACATTGGGATGGAAGCGAATCCCGCCTTTGGTCGGACCGATGGCATCGCAGTGCTGAGAACGCCAGCCTTTGAAAATCTTGATCTGGCCGTCGTCCATCCGCACAGGAATGGAAACCTCCAGCACGCGCTTGGGTTCCAGCAGGATATTTGTGACCCCTGCTTCCAGGTGCAAAATCTGAGCAGCATTGGCTATTTGCTGCTGTGCCGTTAGGAACGGATTGTTAAATTCAACCATTTTCCCCTCTCCTTTTTTACTGTATGAAAACAGATTTCATTAACAGAAATTATATTCCACAAAATCGCTGGAATCCCTCTTCTAAGGCTTAAAGTACACTGTATACAAATTCCCAACTGAGGTAAAATTTGGGTAAAATCTTTTGACATTTTCTCGCTTTCAGCTGCGGAAAAAAGGATTTTTGCACTTGAACACGAATATTTAAATTAAGTGGAAAGTTTTACCATTATGAAATCGCGTAGCTTCCATAAAAAAGCAGCGCCAATTCAGGCGCCCTTACATTTATTCTTCCGACCGCATAGCTGCTTTCTGGCGGCGCATAATACTAAGGCGAGATCTCTTTTGGGGAAGAAAGATAAATATAAAATTGGAGGTGTTAGTATGTACTGGCTGGTTTTGTTGATCCTCGGCATCATTTTGGCTTATATCGGTTCCGCTTGGTTTGCAAAAGACAAGACTCTTCCCGGCGGCTTTTGGGGCATTTTGATCGCAAGCATTATCGGAGTCTGGCTGGGCGATCTCATTTTCGGCGGTTGGCTTTGGGTATGGGCAGATGTCAACATCATCGGCGGCATCATCTTCTCATTGATTCTGATTTGGCTATGGAGTTTGTTTGGGGGCAAAGGAGCAGCTTAACACATTTCTTTCTTCCCCAAAAGGACGGGGTCTCAAATTGAGACCCCGTTTTCTTTCACTGCTCGTCAGTGGGGATGAAAATGGCCAGCCAACTTTCCTCAACCGCTAACTCGGGATTTTGAGCCAATTCCCAATTTATTTCCACCACTTGCCCTGTGAGGGGAGAAGAAAGCGAAATTTTTTTTCGTCCGGAGTCGAAAATGACAAAGTCATCGCCAGCTTTTAAGTTAACTCCCATCTTTGGCAGCCGCAGCCAATTGGCATCAGCCACCTTACGGATCCCCTCTTCTGTCAAACCGACAATCACTCTTTTGCCGCTAATGCGGAGCCAAAATTCACGTTCCCTTTGGGATTCCATCTTTCTCCCCCTTTCAGCGCTCTTTTCTAGCTTAACCAGTCTCTATTTTTTTTTACCACTGGAAATTATTGCAGGTTTCCCTGTTCGCCTTTGAAATAATGCTAATGCACCACTGAGGGAGGTTGAAAAAAAATGACGATAAATCCAATCAGTTTAACGCCGTTTGCAGCAGTCCTGGCGCTCCTCTTTGCAGCCTTCGAGTCCTATAAGGTCAAAAAAGCAGACCCAGGTAACGAACAAATGCAGGAGATAGCGCTGGCAGTGCGTACAGGCGCGAAAGCCTATCTCAAGCGACAATACCAAGGAGTGACCATCTTCTTCAGCGTTATTTTCCTCATTCTTCTGTTCATGGTCTGGAAAAGCTATCTGTCCGTCTTCGTTCCCTTCGCTTTTCTCACAGGGGGCTTTTTCTCGGCCTTGGCTGGCTTCATAGGCATGTCCGTTTCAACCAACGCCGGCTCGCGAACGGCTCAGGCGGCGCAAGAGAGTCTCAATAGCGGGCTGCGGGTGGCTTTTGCCAGCGGCACAGTGATGGGCATGGTGGTGGTCGGCTTAGGGCTTTTAGATCTGAGCTTCTGGTATTATTTTCTCAGCTGGTATTACACCAAGGTGCAGCCGCTCTCCGCCGCGCTGCGGATCCAATATATAACCAGCACCATGCTGAACTTTGGCATGGGAGCAAGCTCTATGGCGCTATTTGCCAGAGTTGGGGGAGGAATTTTCACTAAAGCCGCCGATGTGGGAGCCGATTTGGTTGGCAAAATCGAAGCCGGCATTCCGGAAGATGA
>DIPB01000087.1:422-683 GCA_002426275.1 Firmicutes bacterium UBA5499 | reverse complement strand
GAAGCCGGCATTCCGGAAGATGACGCTAGAAATCCAGCTGTGATCGCAGATAACGTGGGGGATAACGTGGGAGATGTGGCCGGCATGGGAGCGGACCTATATGAATCTTATGTCGGTTCCATCGTGGCCACCGCCGCTTTGGCAGTGGGCGCCAACTTGGGCGTAGAAGGCGTCGTCACGCCGTTGGTGATGGCAGCTTTAGGAGTAATGGCGTCAATCCTGGGCTCTTTTGCGGTGCGCACAAGAGAGGCAGCAAATCAG
>DIPB01000087.1:0-254 GCA_002426275.1 Firmicutes bacterium UBA5499 | reverse complement strand
CAGAAAGCCCTGTTAGGCGCTCTGCGCCGCGGCACATACCTCAGCGCGCTTTTGGTTGCTGCCAGCTCTTATTTTCTGATTACTAATCTCTTGGGAAGTCAGCACATTGGGATCTACTTTTCTGTTCTGGTGGGAATCCTGGCGGGAGTTGGCATCGGTTATTCCACTGAGTTTTATACTTCTTCCCATTACAAACCTACCAGAGACCTTGCAGGCACAGCCTGCACCGGTCCTGCCACTGTGATCATCAGCGG
>DIPB01000068.1:19282-19473 GCA_002426275.1 Firmicutes bacterium UBA5499 | reverse complement strand
CATACAAAGACAGCTAAAGGCCGGAATCATGGAAGACGGAAATATCTCGGCAGAGAAGTCGAGCCCCGCAAGGCGGATGCGCTCCGGATTTGCCGCCGGATGCCCGCCAGCACGAGCATGAGAGGAGAGCGATACCCAGCAAGCCTCCAAATTTCTTACTTATAAGAGGATTCCGCTGCAAAAAGTCAATT
>DIPB01000068.1:16445-19107 GCA_002426275.1 Firmicutes bacterium UBA5499 | reverse complement strand
CATTTTTATCGAAAGCATTCATATTTGCTGCCTTGCGAGCCCCTTTTGCTACTAAAAGGGGAGGTTCGTCCCCACTTTTGCGTTGGGATATGGGTTTCTGCAGTGGAATCATAAGATACATCCATAAATTTAGCGTGTTTTGTCCATCTGTGCGTAATACTCCTTATACATAGACAATTTATGCCGCAAAAAACTTTGAAATCCAGTAGAGCAGCAAGGCAAAAGCAATCACTGTTAAAGTAGGCATCTTGCGGCGAAAAAGCCGTCTTGTATAATCATCCATGATTTTCCTCCTTTGAAGTTTAGGCAATCTTAATTAAAATTAGATGCCGAAAAACTAAATTGTGCGAGAGACGGAATAAAAACATATGAAATATATAAGGGATACGTCGCAAACACGTCCATTTTTGCTGCCAGCTATCAGTTCCATCAATTGTATAATCAGGTCAAAACGACTATAATAAATATTGAGCTACAAAGCCCTTCCCTGAAAAAGAGACAGTAAGGGCGGAATGAATCGTAGCATTTCTTTGCTTTTCATGAATCAAGCTGTAAGTTCCCATTGTAACTCGTAAAGGCTGCAGGCGACTGCCAGCCGGTGGCGGAATGCGGACGTATATTATTGTGAAGAGCTTCAATATGCGCAAGGGTGTCCGTCTGAGCCGCCATCTTGAGGTAGCTGAAGAAATTCTCTGCCGGCTTTGTCATATGGATCACCTTTGCGCGGCATTCGTCTGTTTTTGACATTCACAGTCCATCGCAAAGCACCGATAAAGGACAAGGCTGAAGAGCAAGAAAGCATATCGAGACGAAGAAAACAGAGAACGTGAAATATCTGAGAAATGGAGGAAATGAAATGGAAAAAATAATCCTGCGTGTGGAAGGTATGGCTTGCGGACATTGCGAAATTGCTATTCAGGATGCAGTACGAAAGCTTCCCGGAATCAAACAAGTAAAGGCGAGCAGACGCAAAAAAGAGGTCTCTGTGGAATATGATTCATCTCGGGTGAGCGTGGATCAGATCAGACAAGCAATAAATAATACCGGCTATCAGGCGGTACTATAAGTCAGTCAACTCATCCATAGCGGCCATGTTTGAGGTACCGTAGACGCCTTGAAGCACGTTTTAGGTCTGCCCTGCTAATGCCGTGCTCCGCAGGTCCAGTGGTGTGGAGCCGCCTGATGCCGCAGGCGGTTTGCCTTTGAACGCACCTTACGATCTCCTTGCTCTAGCCCTTCAGTCGTCAGAGCTTTCCCTGTATTCTTTGTGCATCAGCCCCTTATTTGGCAGAAAATCGGTTTGCAGGGCAGACGCTTAACTTGCTCAATTTCTTATACGCAGCAATGCCGCTCACAGTCGTCGTTTCGTTTAAATGGATTCCTTTAGATGATTTTTTTGTGGGGGCAAGGCAACTTTCCCTAAACGGTGCCATAACGTTCTCTATGGATTGTCGCTGTCCATTTTTGTCCCTATGGTTCTGATGAGCTCTTTCCAATGCTCAAGAACTAATTCTCCTATGGCGGGATCGTACATCTTTCCGAGGTTTTTTTCTAGCTCCAAGTAACAGTATTCAAGCGAATATGCCTTTCGATAGACCCTGATTGATGTCATGGCGTCAATGGAATCACAGATCGCAATGATTCTGGCCCCTAACGGTATGTTCTGACCAAATAGCCCCGCTGGATAACCAAGGCCGTCGAACCGTTCGTGATGGTACAGGATGATATCCTTCATTTTCGCCAGATGGGAAGACTTGCTTAAAATATCTGCGCCTATTTGCGGATGTCTTTTTATTACTTCCCATTCCCGCTCATTGAGCTTTCCTTCTTTGTTCAATATGGCGTCTGGAATTCCAATCTTTCCGATATCATGAAGATGAGCGGCGATATGTACTTTTTCGCTCAGCTCCTCATGCAGACGCATAAGTGTGCATATCTTTAACGCCAGATCGCTGACACGCTGCGAATGTCCAGCCGTATACGGGTCCTTCGCATCCAGCGCGCCTGTGATGCACTCTATGATTTCGTGGTAATCTATAAGTTTGCTGCAGGAAACGCAATTTTCCATCGTGTTGCCTCCTCTCAATGCACGTTTCTAACATCCCATCAGTCGTACGACCGAAGCATAAATTCCAATGGCTTGCGGCCCCGTGCACCAAAAGGCGGTCGGATTCGCTTTATCTGCGAACTCATCAAACCGCTTTTCTGTATTTTTCTTGATCTTTCGAACGCATAAGACCGCTCTCACGTTTGAAAATAGCTATCCCAAGATTACAGGCGACTTCACATCCGTTTTCCGAGAGAGCCGGTTGACGGTCTGCCCTTTCCTCACGATGGACTTCGGATCCGCCCCCGCCGGTACGCGCGGTTGTCCCGGAACGGCTGATCTCCGCCGAAGTAGGCGAGCAGCTTAGGCTTGCTCGGAGTCCTGCGGCGGTGGTCTCGGCCCCTCCGTGATGCTCCACCGCTTTATAAGATTTCGGCTCAAAGGAGACACACCGCTCATGTTGATATCAGCTGTCAGCCAGCAATGGGCGGTCAAATCGTTGCGGACAGCATAACCTCCTCGGAGGTCTCGTGACTGCCGGCAAATGCAGTCTGCAGGAAAGACGTGCTGCCGGCGTCCATGGCGCACTCTGCACCGTCGTGCCGCCGCAGCCCG
>DIPB01000068.1:14101-16397 GCA_002426275.1 Firmicutes bacterium UBA5499 | reverse complement strand
ACCGTCGTGCCGCCGCAGCCCGTTATTTCTTTTTCAGGGTGAACTCTCCATCCATAATTTTTTCAGAGCAAGCTGGCGATGGATATATCCTAATGAGAAAAACTGATTACCATTTTGTCAGAGCACGCCCAAGCTCCCGGCAGGCTTCCCGTCCAGCCGCATCCGGGGCCTCGCAGATCATGAGGCCGGGTTCTTCATATACGTCGGCGCCGGCATTTTTGCATCGGTCATACCAATCCCGCATCCACTGCCCGTCGCCCCAGCCGTAGGAGCCGAACAAAGCGAGTTTTTTTCCGCTCAGAGAGTTTTCCAGTGAGGTGAACATTGGCTCAAATTCGTTCTCTTCCAATTGTTCCGCTCCCATCGCTGGGCAACCGAAAGCCACGGCGTCATATTCCAACAGTTTCTCCGGTGAAAAATTACCGGGAGTAAAGAGCGTCGCCTCGCTGCCGGCGTCCTTTACGCCTTCAGCCACGCAATGGGCCATATTTTCCGTGTTGCCCGTGTCGCTCCAATATACGACCGCAATTTTTTTCATATTCTTCATCCTTTCAATTTTTTCTAAGCGGCTACGATGAGCCGCGAAATGGGGGTACCCTTTTCAAACAGCCGCTTATATATGGAGGTGCATTTTCGGTATCGCTCATAGCATTTTTGAGCGATATCAGGGTCGCCGTAGGATTTCCAATAGCCGCGGCACGTAAAGTTTTGGCCCTTGTTTTCAATAAACCCAACGACATCACATAAGGGATAACCGAGAAACAAGCCGATCTCATGGGGAAACTGCCGCTCCAGGTAAAAGCGTTCGGCAAACTGCCGGAGGATGCCGGTGAAGCCGTTCGACACCGTATACCCCGATCGCTTCAAAAAATCAAGGTTGTCCGGCTCTGAAAGGATTCTGTCGATCCATTCCATGCGATAGGTATAGATTAGAAAGGAACCTGTCTTGCAGCATTGCTTTAAGAGGCAAACGGAGAGCCCGTATGTACGCATACCCTGATCCCGCTCCGAAACGGCGTTCTTTACGGTGTCGCTGTCAGAAGATTGAAAGCGGAACAAATTTGACGGTTTTACGCCCGCCAGTGTCGGAGCGCACTGTTCCACAAATACTGCTTCAAACGATTGCTTCATGTCCTACACCTTCCAAACAGCCGCCCCGATTCTCCATAATCGCCTGCATGGCATTTCAAACCGCCGAAATGGGGCAGTTCAATGATTGCGTTGTGGCGCTTTGTCAATACAGTAACTTCCTTCATTTTAGGGGAGAGTGTATTTGTCAATAAAATAACCATATCGGTCGATCTGATTTTACGCTTCAAGTCGCCATCCGTTTTCGGATAAACCTTCGCCCTGCAGCTGTGTTTTTCGCAGATATCGACATAAAGCCGCTGCATGCAGCGATTTTCGTCGACAATAACGCCGCTCATGTCTTTCCTCCTTTATAGCATTGGTTAGAGTTATCTAACCAATAATCATTTAGTTAGTTACATCTAACTCAATATATAAGTTTAATGCCTCTTACTTAATTTGTCAATGGCTTTTTAGAAACATTGATTTTTTGGTTAGAGTGTGTTAACCTGTGCTAAATTACTAAAAGCGTCTGAAGGCAACTTGACGCGATGCGGATGATGAAGGCGACGCACGGCGTCTTCAGCTATATAGCAATGGATAAGGACGGATTTATCACTCTGTCTGATATGAGGATGAAGATTGCCACCCGCGTTTATGAAGGCCAAAGGCTGCCGGCCGAATATTTTATAAGGCCCGGGGCGGATGTATATAAGGCGTGACATGATGTCAGCGAAAACAATTCGCCGCTATCCGCCGTCAGGCGTCCTTTTTTTTACCAAACGGGATAGAAGGTGCGTTCCGACGTAAGCTTTACCGCGAAGGCAAGAGTATGGCGAAGCTGACCGCCAGGTTTTGTATCGGGTCCCGCCTTTGGAAACCGAAATAGAGTTCTGGTATGGCAGCTTGGGGAGGAATAGGGGGCGTGGGATCTCCGTTACGTCAAAAGGATGTTTCCCAATGCGGTGATCGAAGAGTTCCGCATGGCGAGCTCATTATGATGTGCAGCCACAGCGATTATGGTAAGGTAGCGGACGGTTTTTTAAGCGAAGAGCAGAGGGGTGAGCACTTGAAAATATTGATCTATGGCGCCGGCGTGATCGGCAGCATATTCGGAGTCAAGCTCTCCCGTGCGGGTCACGACGTGACCGTGCTGGCCCGTGGGAAGCGATTGGCCGAGATAAAAGAAAAAGGACTGGTTCTGAGAAATCCGGACACGGGGCAGGAG
>DIPB01000068.1:12229-13997 GCA_002426275.1 Firmicutes bacterium UBA5499 | reverse complement strand
TCTTAGAAATCCAAACACTGGGAGCGAGGAAAAGGCGGCGGTCAGGACCGTTGAAACGCTCCAGCCAGACATGGAATTTGACTATTTGTTCGTGGTTATGCAGCGCACGCAGATCAACGCGGTGTTGGACAGCCTCGCGCGGAACCGGTCAAAAAACATTGTGTTTGTCGTCAATACCTGCGCCGGATATGAGGAATGGATACAGGCCGTCGGGATGGACCGCCTTATGCTCGGCTTCCCGTCCGCCGGCGGCGGGCGCGCGGACGGCGTCGTCGATTGCTTCATCGGCAGGGGCCTGATGCGGATGTTCCAGACAACCACCTTCGGAGAAGTAAGAGGGAATGAAACGCAAAGGGTTAAAACCCTCATCAAGGCATTTAACCGGGCGGGCATCCCTTCTGTTTACTGCTCCGACATGGACGCGTGGCAGAAAACCCATGTGGCCATGGTCACGAGCATCGCAAACGCCCTTTATGGGCACGGCTGCGACAACAAGAAGCTCGCTGGAGCCTTCCAGGACGTCAAAACCATGGTCCAGGGGATTCAGGAAGGCTTTTCCGTTTTAAGGAGGCTTGGCGTACAACCGACGCCCAAAAAGCTGTGCTTCTTTCAGCTGCCTGTCGGTCTGCTGATGGTTGTATTTGGGCTCTTCCTGAGGACGCGCCTTGCAGAATTCGCCATGGCCAGGCACTGTATCGCCGCAAAACAGGAGATGGTATGCCTACAGAAAGAATTTGACGCGCTGATCGAACAAAGTGGAGTAAGCACGCCCAATATCGAGCGGCTGAGAAAAAATCTTTAAGCTAGGCGCAAAGGAGTCTGGTTCCGATAATGATATAGTGCGGAGATCGTCTCACCTTTTTTGCCCACTATCAAACGAGGAACATTGTCATTTTGCCAAGCAACTAATCTTTAGCGTTGACGAGCATGAATGCTAAGTGGAAGAAAGGGGTTTCCCGTGCTGCGGGGTCTGCGTCAGCTCAATGTCCTGCACACGGTTGCCACGCGCAGACTGACATGCCGAGGAGACAAGCGAGTTCACCTGCCTCTGGAGCGGGCCTATCTTCCTGCCGGCAGCCTTGCGCTTTGGGTGCCAGTCGACGGTCGCCCGTCCGCTGCCCAGGTCGAAGCGGCTCATTGCCTGTCCGGAGTGCATTCCCTTTACAGGTGAGGATGCGTCAAAATCATCTGCGATGCAGCTTTCCAGTTTCGCAGCAAATGGGCGATATCCGGAATCTTGGCTGTGGGTGGTATTTCAATATGGAGACCCCACAAGGCTTTGGCGCTATACCCGTAGTTCGTCATGGACAGCATCAGCTTCCCGCCGATGCCTTCCGGAACGGGCGCGTGCTTTGATAAAGCTTTTCAGCGGAGTATCTAATTTAGATTGTAGTACCGACAGGCAAAATATCCAACACGAAAAACTACTGTTCCGCCTTCTAAAAAACCGGTTTTCCCAGTTGACAAAAGGAAGTAAATACCGTACGATAGTGATCAACGATAGCAAACGTTGATTACTGACGGGAGGCAAGATTTTGCCGAAGGATAAAAGCGCCAGTCATGCCCGTATTATACCGGCCGCCAAAAAGGAATTTTTGAAGAATGGGTTTGAGAACGCTTCCATGCGGAGAATCGCTGCGGCGGCCGGCATGACTTCCGCTGCTCTCTACCGCCACTTTGCGGATAAGGAGGAGATGTTTGCGGACCTTGTGCAGCCTGCGCTGGATGCGCTGCAGGATATGGCGGCGATTCAAACTAGGCGGGGCTA
>DIPB01000068.1:10442-12069 GCA_002426275.1 Firmicutes bacterium UBA5499 | reverse complement strand
CTGGAAAACGGGGATGTCAATGCAATTTGGAGCGGAGACACTGATCTTACCCGGCTGGTCGATGTGGTCTATGACCACTTCGATGCGTTTAAGCTGCTGCTTCGGGCGTCAGCGGGCACCAGGTTCGAACGTTTCTTCGATGAGTTTGTGGAAATCGTCCAGGCTGAAACCATGCGCTATATGGACGCCTTGCGTGCCCGGGGCATCCATGTGAACGACGTTGTTTCCGAAGAACTGCACTTACTGCTTAACGCCTATTACTCCGCTTTTTTCGAGGTAGTGATCCACGATTTTCCTAAAAAAGAAGCGCTCCACTATCTTGAGACGTTAAAGCAATTTTTCACTCCCGGCTGGCGGGTTTTTTTAGGGTTCTGACAGGCCCTAAAAATTTTAGGCGTCGGTTAGTCATGTCTAACTAAAGGAGGAGATCCATATGGAAAAAGAAAAAAGACGAAATCCTGTTGCCGTTTTGTTTTCCTTTGCCGGAGAAGCAAGAGGGCGAATGTCGCTTTCGGTTTTTCTGGCAATCCTCGGCGAACTGTTCGGAATGGCGCCGTTTTTTGTGGCGGCGCTGCTTGCCAGCCGTCTGTATTCGGGGACGGCAACTGTTGGTGAGGCGGCGCTCCTGGCTGCCGTTGCGGCGGCCGGCATGGCCCTGCGGACGCTTCTTTGCTGGCACTCGTCTATGCGCAGCCATGGCATCGCCTTTATCATCCTGAGAAATATCCGGCGGGCGATGGCCGATAAGATGCGCCGGGTGCCCATGGGTGTGATGCTGGAGACGCCGACGGGACATTTCAAGGCCCTGATGGTGGACAACGTCGGTAAACTGGAGGATTCCATCGCCCATGTGGTGCCGGAAGCCCCGTCTCAGATCGCCGCGCCTCTTTGCAGCATCGTTTTGATGTTCGCCCTGGACTGGCGCATGGGCCTTGCTTCACTTGTTACCATTCCGCTGAGCATCGTTTTTATGATCGGGATGATGCAGGGCTATGGGGAAAAAATGGCCCTTTATTTGAGAGCTGGCAATGAGATGAACTCCGCCCTTGTGGAATATGTTAGCGGGATTCAGGTCATCAAGGCCTTCGGCAGGGCCGGTTCCTCTTATGGTAAATATTCTCAATCGGTGAATTTCTTTCATGACAGCACGCTTTCGTGGTGGCGGCAATGCTGGTTTTGGATGGCTGGGGTCAAAGCGGTTCTTCCGTCCACGCTGCTTGGGACCCTGCCCCTCGGCGCGTATCTTTACATGAACGGTGAGATAACCTTGCCGGTTTTGATTACCTGCATCGTGGTGTCTCTAGGCTTTATCGCCCCGATGATGAAGCTTGCTTTTGGAACAGGGCAGCTCACCGTGATCGCGGCAAACTTGGGACCTATCCAGAAATTTCTCGCCACGCCGGAGCAAAAGCGGCCCGATAAACCGGTAACGCTGTCAGGCGGCGCCTTCTCTTTTGAAGACGTTTCCTTTGCTTACGATGAAAAAGAGGTGCTGCGCAAGGTAAGCTTTGAAACCATCCCCGGCGCCGTTACCGCCATCGTGGGACCCTCCGGCTCCGGCAAGTCTACCATCGCGAAGCTCATGGCCGGATTCTGGGACGCGACCTCGGGCACGGTGCGTTACGGC
>DIPB01000068.1:2577-10333 GCA_002426275.1 Firmicutes bacterium UBA5499 | reverse complement strand
TACGGCGGGAAGGACATCCGGGAAATTCCCTTCGACCAACTGATGAGCGAGGTAAGCTATGTGGCGCAGGACAATTTTCTTTTCGACATGTCCATCCGGGACAACATCCGCATCGGCAGTAAGGACGCCACCGACGATGAGATCGAAGCGGCAGCAAAAGCGGCTAACTGTCATGACTTTATCGTGGGGCTCCCTCAAGGATACAACACCCTTGCCGGCGATGCCGGAGACCGGCTTTCCGGCGGGGAACGGCAACGCATTACCATCGCCCGCGCCATGCTAAAAAAAGCTTCAGTGGTCATTTTGGACGAGGCGACGGCCTATGCAGATCCGGAAAGCGAATCTCTCATCCAGCAGGCCATCGGCAAGCTAATCCGAGGCAAGACATTGGTGGTCGTTGCCCACCGTCTGAGCACCATTTGCGGCGCGACACAAATCCTGGTGGTGGAGGGCGGCGAAATCGTCGGCCGGGGGATCCAAGATGAGTTGCTCTCAAGCTGCCCGCTGTATCGGACGATGTGGGAGGAACATATCGGGGCGATCGACCGCGTCGTGGAAGGAGTGAAGCAATATGCTTAAAATGATCCGCCGCATTCTTGCCATTGCCGGGAGAAACCGCCCGCGCATTTATCTTGGAATTTTGTTTAATTTTTTAAAGAGTGTTTCCATGGCCGTGATGCTCCTGGCGGTCTATATCGTGGCAGAAAATCTGGACGCTCTGACGCCGGGGCTCATTCTTTCCGCCCTTTATGTCCTCATCGGCAGCGTGCTGGGCCGTTTTCTGTTCCAGTGGCTGATGGATATCGCCATGAGCGCCAAGGGTTTCGATATGTTCAGGGATTACCGCTTACAAATCGGCGAAAGGATGAAAAAGGCGCCCTTGGGCTACTTCTCGGAGCAGCGGCTGGGGACGATCCAAACGGTCCTTACCTCTACCATCGTGGAGCTGGAGCAATACTCTATGCTGGCCATTGCGGACCTGACCGGGGGCGTGTTCATGGCGCTGGTCGTCACCGCGGTCTTTCTTTTCATCAGTCCGCCGATGGCGCTGTTGTCCCTTGCGGGGCTGGCGGCTGGCATGGTAGTGTTACATGTGATCCAGCTCAGGGCCGCAAAGCATACTCCGCGGGTGTTGGCAGCTCAGGAGAACCTGGTGATCCAATCCCTGGAGTACATACGGGGAATCTCCGTGCTCAGAGCTTTCTCCCGCGCGGGAGAAAGTGCGGGAGCGGTTTATGACGCCTTTGGCCGTAAAAGGTTGGCAGACTGGGAACAGGAGCGCGCCGCTGCAGGGCTTCTGAAAGGCTATACCTGCGTGTTCAAGATCACGGGCTGCGGGATGCTATTTCTGGCGTCTTTCCTCTATCTTACCGGAACAATCACGCTGCCATACTGCTTGATGTTTTTGGTGTCCGCCTTTCTCGTTTATTCGGAATTCGAGCAGATGGGCGACGGAGCCTTTTTGAGCAAAAAGATCAATACTGAGCTTGACCGGCTGGAGGCCGTCGCCGATATCCCAGACATGGATACAACGGAGCGGGAGCTAAATCCCAGCAACTTCGATATCGAGCTGAAAGACGTATCCTTTGCTTACGACAGCCGCACGGTCATCGACCAGGTTTCCCTCAAAGTGCCCCAAGGCAGCACCTGCGCCATCGTGGGCCCGTCGGGCAGCGGCAAGACAACGCTTTGCAACCTCATTGCGCGGTTCTGGGATGTGCAGTCCGGCGAAGTGCTCTTGGGCGGAAAAAATGTGAAGGGCGGTACCGCGGACAGCCTGCTTAAATGCATCTCCATGGTGTTTCAGAACGTGTATCTGTTTCACGACACGATTGAAAACAATATCCGGTTCGGCAACTCAGATGCGTCCCGCGAACAGGTTGTGGAAGCGGCGAAGCGTGCCCGCTGCCATGACTTTATTTCCGCTCTGCCGAACGGTTACAATACCGTGATCGGCGAAAGCGGCTCCACCCTGTCAGGCGGGGAAAAACAGCGCATTTCCATTGCCCGCGCCATCCTCAAAAACGCGCCCATCGTCATTCTTGACGAGGCCACTTCAAGCGTGGATCCGGAAAACGAACACGCGCTTCTCGCGGCCATCCGGGAGCTGACGCGCGGGAAGACTCTCATTACCATCGCGCACAGGCTTACGACTGTGCGGGACGTCGACCAGATCCTGGTGGTGGCCGACGGCCGGATCGTCCAGCGCGGAACCCATGACGAACTGGCGGGTCGGCCCGGTATCTACAGCAATTTCTTAAGGCTCCGCTCGGAAGCCATCGGCTGGCGGTTTTGAATGATCATGGCTCAAAGCGCCTGAAAGCGGAACCATGCCAAACTGTGCGCCAGCGGAACAAGGAGCAGGGCTGACATAACGCGGATCCTGCTCCTTGGGATTACACGTCCGGCATGGACGTCATCTAACCGGCGGAAGCCAGGAACAGGGGGTTGGCGAGCGCCGCCCCCATCGTGTTGCTGGACGGGGCAACCTCCAATGTCGATCCGGAAAACGAGGACCGGTTGCAGCGAGCCATTGGATGCTTATTTCGTGAGCGGGCGCAAAAGATACCCGATTGAAAGGTGAAGATTGAAATCGCCGGGTAAAGGTTCCTTTATTGCAACAAGCCGGCTCGTATGGAATAGACGGGCCTTTGCGCAGCAATTTTGTCACGCTTGTTTTTTGTCTAAGCGATGGACGTCAAAGTGGCTTGCAAGTTCCGTTACGGAGGGAATGCATCCGTCATTATGATAGTCGCATAATTTAGAAAACTGAGCGCAAAGGACAGAGATTATGATTCTACCGCAAAAGTGGTTCGCAAGCATCAAACATGAATGCTTGCGGTTCATGCCTTTTTCCAGTGAAAGCATAAGCCTAATTAAAAATATACACAGAAAAGAGGCAAAATCGTGAATGATCTATCTGTCGCTATGCAGCATTATATCAAAGCGATATAGGAGCTTTCTTTCTATGGCGACGGTGCGCGTATATGCGATATCGCCGCTAAACTGGCGGTTACGAAGTCCAGTGCCTGTACGGCGATGAGGATCCTCGAAAGTAAAAAGATGATCTACCGTGATGCTCACAGACGGGTTTTTCTTACCCAAGAAAGTGAATATCGGGCAATCTCGGCTTTGGGCAAGACCGAAATTATAAGAAAGTTCTTAATTAACGTGTCGTAGGACAAAACACTGCAGACACCGACGCCTGTGCGATGGAGCATGTCATCAGTGTTGAAACCCTCTGCCTTTTATGCCGCTTCATTAACCGGGAGTGCACGAGAGAATGTCATGCACAAACAGATACTGTCTTACAGAAACCAAAATAGCGATGAAAAATGGTCGAACGCGCGAAAGAGTTCGGGGTTCCTTTGGAGCTGGTGGCAAATGTTGCTGACATTGGAAAGCTGCCTGCGGCATACGCGGTATTGATGCGGCAGGCCTGAGCCCTGAAGAGAGGCTTCAGGCGCGCGGCTAAAAGAGGCTTCCCTGTCTGGGCACAGGATCTGGAGGTTTCTGTCCCAGGAGTTTTTGCATCTGCAGCGCATTCTGCGCCGCCTGTCCCAGATGGCAGTTGTTGAAAAAGATGAAGGTTCGCTCTGAGCGAGCCTTCATCTTTGCGATCTTAGGCAGCCACGCTGAAAGCTCATCATCTGAGTACAGATAGTCATACCGTTCCGATGAATTCCGACTGTGCCACCATTTTTCCCGGTTGCGACCGTGAAAGCGCAGATAGGCGATCTTGCCCGTGATCTTCGCCACCGGCGGCAAAAGTCCCTCCAGCTGCGGTTCGTCCACAGCGCAGAAGCCTAAGTCTTTCTGGCGGAGGACCGCGTCCACGTCCGGCCTCAGCCAGCTATTGTGACGGAACTCAACCGCGGCCGGCAAACCGCCTAAGTTCTGCGACAGCTGCGCAAGGTAAGCTAAATTAGCCTGGGAATACCGAAAATTCCAGGGGAACTGCAAAAGCACGCAGCCTAGCTTTTCCTCTAGAGGCTCGATTCCCTTGTGAAAATCGCGGCACGCTTGTCCAAGATCCATTCTGCTGTGCGTCAGGCTGCTGTGGCCTTTGACCGTGAACAGAAACCCTGCCGGCACTTGTCTGGCCAGAGCCGCCATTTTTTGCGCGGTTGGCATGGCATAATAGGTGAAGTTCAGTTCCACGGCGCGGAAAAAGCGACTGTAGTATGTCAAAAAAGCTTGCCGCCGGAGGCCGGCAGGGTAAAAAGAACTCCAGTCAGTGAAACTGAAACCGCTGGTGCCCAAGAGAATCATGCTCTCACCTCCGGGAGTTCCTCCCAGCTGGTGGTATAGCGCCTGGAGAGGTAATCACTGCGCAGTCTCCAAGTTTGGTCGAGTCCCTGAGCGCCGTAGTAGACGGCTCTTTTGCCCCACCGGGCATTGAGTTTATCCATGGTATTTGTTAGCTCCCGGTTGCGCTGCCAGGGTGCGGAGGGCACAAATAGGTTCAGCTGTGCGCCTTTGGCAGAGCTGATTTCGCTCAGCACGACGCCGGCTTTTTTATAGATGTAGCCGGGCTTATAGATTGACTCCACTGCTTTCAGCGCATAGCGAATCAGCTCCGCAGTGTTAGCCGTGGCTAGCGGCAGGCTGAGTCCAGTTGTATTGGCGTACTGCCTTTGGCTAGGCTGATAAGGATTGGTGGTGATGAAGACTGCAAGATAGCCGGCGACGCTGCCTTGGGCTCGCAATTTTTCTCCTGCCCTGGCAGCATAAGAGGCCACCGCTTCCCGCAGCTGGGTAAGTTCGGTTACGGGCTGGCCAAAGGAGCGGGAGGAAATGACACCTTGCTTGGAAGGAGGCGCTTCTTCCAAAGGAAAGCAGGGATAACCGCGCAATTCCCGGACCGTTCTTTGCCCCATGACTGTGAGGTGCGCTCTGATCCATTTTTCAGGAGCATCCCTGAGCTGCTTGGCATTATGGATGCCGTGGCTCCTGAGCAAAGCTGCGTATTGAGTGCCGATTCCCCAGACATCATTCACGTCGAATCCGTCGAGAAGTTCATCTAGCTTCGGATTGGCGGCGAGACTGCAGACGCCGGCGGTACTTTTGGACAGCTTGGCCGCAACTTTGGCCAAAGTTTTACTGGGTCCGATGCCTACGGAGGTGGGGATGCCGGTCCAGCGCCTGACTGTGTCTTTGATTTTTTGTCCATAGGCTGGCAGTTCCTCAGCCTGAAGACCTGTGATGGAGAGAAAAGCTTCGTCGATGGAATACACCTCGAGTTCGGGCGTAAACTGTTCCAGAGTGCTCATTACACGCTGCGACATGTCCGCATATAAGGCGTAGTTGGAAGAAAAGGCCGTAATGCCGTGCTTTTCTACCAGCCATTTGCACTGAAAAAAGGGAGTGCCGCGCTTGAGGCCAAGCTTTTTCACCTCATCGGATCTGGCCACAACGCAGCCGTCATTGTTGCTGAGCACAATGACAGGTTTGCCAGCCAAAGCCGGCCTGAAGACCCGCTCGCAGGAGACGTAGAAGTTGTTGCAGTCTACAAGCATGAAACAGTTCATGTCATTCCACCTTATGGATCGCGTATGTGACCACTCCCCAAACTGTGAGGCACTGTTCAGGTGTGATTTCGATCAGTTTAAAGTTCGGATTTTCCGCCGCCAGATAGAGCTTATCTTCACGTTTCTCAATCCGCTTGACAGTGAGTTCTCCGTCTACAGCCGCAATGACAACTTTCCCTTGCGCCGGTTCGAGCGCCCGATCCACGATCAGGATGTCGCCGGAGTTGATGCCTGCCTGGATCATGGATTCGCCTTTCACCCTTACGAAAAAAGTGGCGGCAGGGTGCGGGATGAGGAATTCGTTCAAATCCAGCTTTTTATCCAGATAGTCATCGGCAGGAGAAGGGAAACCCGCCGGCACCGCGTTCATGGCTAAAGGCAGAGGCAGCTTTGTGCGTTGGTCAAAGCCGTAGATCTCGGTAACTGTGAGGTCCATTTTGATTCTCCCTTTTGAAATTGGCGCATGGTGATAAACGCCCACATCATTAATTATACCGCATTTACAGTGGAATGAACTATATTTTTCTCTTGCATTACTGGAAAGAAAACCGTAAAATGTTTTGTAAAGGTGGGATGTACAGAAAAAATGTACTTTTTTAAGATGTTCAAATATAGCCTTGAGAGCCTATTCCTCTGGTATGGGGAAGCCAGAGGATTGGGCGGTACAAAGGCGGTAATTCTATTCACCGGGCGGTTCAGATGGTGATTAACCCGGATCCTTGACAGCTATTGACAGTGGCCGCTTTGATAGGGGAAATTTGAAGCGATGTCACTCGGAAAGACAGTAGGGGAAATTTTTATAGTGGGGGAAAGAAATTGACAGCTTCGGAAAAACATTATCGTAATTTGATGGAAGAACTTGTGGAGAGAACCTTGGACGAATACTTGGCGAAAGAGCCGGACGTCTGCTCATGCGCAAAGTGCCGCAATAATATGGCGGCGCTAGCATTGAACCAATTGAAGCCGGTTTACATATCCACTGACAAAGGCGAAGTTTACGCTCGCCTAAGGGAGCTTGATTGGCAGATGAGATGCGATATTACCGTCGCCGTTCATAAGGCGATTCAGACGGTTGCCGGCTCTCCCAGACATTCGTAGCAAGGAGCCCTCTTCACAGTCGCAAGTAATTCAGGCATGTGACTGCGAGATGTGCAGCTCCAAAGATAAGACTGGTAATGATGACTGCATGGTTTTTAAGCCACAGTGCGACAAATAAGAAATACAAAGGTGGCATGGCGGCGAGTCCGATGATGAGCAGCCACGGACAGACCACTCCCAGATAATAGAGAATCCATGCCAGGTAATAGCCTCCCAGAAACAGAACTGCCAATCTGAGATAGACTTTGGCGCCGCCGGCGTTTTTGTTTGTCAGCAGAACCAACAGCGCAACCGTCAAGAAGCCGAAAAAACCTTCGCTCACGTTCAAGAGCGGATAGGGAGAAGTATTCGCTGCCAGCACATTGTTCGCCGGCGGCGCCCAAAGCCAGATTAGATTGGGAAGCAGTTGCAGCGCGTAGAAACCGAGGCCCAGCGGCGAAAAGCCGAAGCGGTAATTACTCATTTTCGATGCGCCAGAGGATATCTGATTACAGTTTTCAGCTTTTCCGGCGCAACCCTTCGCGGGTCGCTGAGATAGATTTCGTGATGCCTTCTGGGTCCTGAGAGATCTTCTATATATCCGGAAGCGGCGATGAACTGCCGCAGCAATTGAATAGTAGCCGGTTCGTCGTCATACGGACCTGTGTGTAAGACTTGGCCGCACAGTCCTTCCGTGAATCTTTCAAGCCGCGCTATAGAGGTGTCAAGCTCAGGCTTCTTTTTCTCCAGCGCCTTTTTTGCGGAGGCAAATACGTCCGGCGTGACGAATTCCGGCTGGCGGATCATGGAAGTCCAAATGAATTTGTCTTTGTCGGGGATGCTGCCCCCGCTGTAAGTTTCGTCAGCCACGCTCCACAGTCCTTCCAGCGGCGGAACCACATAATCAAAATAGCCTTCAGGCTGCGCAGCGCCCAGCTTGCTCATCTTGATGGAATAGGATAAGCCGTACAGAATCTCCAGCGCGTTTTTATAGGCTGCGCAAGTGTTGGGATTTCCTTGCCCGTCCACCATAATGAAAATCATCTCCGGCACTTCTATGATGGACGGCTTGGCTTTGGGAAGATACAGATCTCTGTACTCCCTTTTGAAATCAAATGCGGACATGAGCGTTTTCAAAAGGGAGTACA
>DIPB01000068.1:2140-2415 GCA_002426275.1 Firmicutes bacterium UBA5499 | reverse complement strand
AATGCGGACATGAGCGTTTTCTCCTTTGCTTCTGAGTTTGTAGGTTCGAGCCGTTTAAATAAAAAAATCCTCAAGCAACTTTCCCAATTTTACTCTTTTTGTGCCGTAATTTTGGAAGTCTTAACATTTAAAGTCCTCCCGATATGGCTTGCACCGTCTATCGTTCGGGCTTCATCTAAGGCACACGGTCTGTTGGGATGCTCGAAGGATTAAATATCTCCACGCAATTAAATCAGCAGTGGCTTTTAAAGATGGTGGCCCCGGCAGGAGTCGAA
>DIPB01000068.1:1617-1792 GCA_002426275.1 Firmicutes bacterium UBA5499 | reverse complement strand
GCGCATGATTTGACGGGGCCGTTACGGACAACAACGGCGTGCTGATTCCGAAAGGAGCGCCGCCATCAATATCGGCGGCAGGGAGTACGAGCTGATTCTGACCACCCGTGCGACCAAGGCGATCGCCGGGCGGTACGGCGGGCTGGAATCTCGGCGAAAAGCTGATGAAATCCGA
>DIPB01000068.1:0-1475 GCA_002426275.1 Firmicutes bacterium UBA5499 | reverse complement strand
CTGATGAAATCCGAGAACTTCGAGATGGCGCTGGACGAGATCGTCTGGCTTCTGACGCCGTTCGCCAAGCAGTCCATCCTCATCCACAACCTCAAAAACAAAGACGCGCCTGAGGATTTGCTGACCGAGAAGGAAGTCGAGCTGCTCATCTCGCCGCTGGATTTGGCGGCGTACAAGAGCGCCGTCACCGTGGCGATGTTCCGGGGAACCAAGCGCAACGTGGAGAGCGAGGAAGAATCCTCCCCTAAAAACGGGAAAGCCGGATAAACGACGATGAGCTGTTTATCCGGCTTTATTATTACGGCACGGTGCAGACGGGCATGAGCGCGGACGATTTCTGGCTCACGCGCATCGGTCTTTTCTGGAAATATGGGACTGCCACAAGCAATTTCTTGGAAGTGAAAAGCCAAAGCGGGTCTGGTCCATCGACGTCGTGATCCCGCCGGAGGTATAAAGGAAGTTATGGTCGAAGGAAATGCGAAATCGTACCGTTTTCAATCAGGATGTAAATCCCCAGGGCGATAAAAATGACCGGAACGATGATGCGCTCATATTTTTCTATGGCTTCGCCTAGCGGCTTGATTTCCGATATTTTTTTACTGGCGAAATTCAGGAGGAAAGTCAGCACGGCAAACAGCAGAATTACGATGCCAATCTGTAGCGGCCGCAAAGTAGTGAAATAGGGAATATAGATGCCGAGATTATCCCCTCCGCTGGCAATTGTGATGGCTGCTACGCTGATTACAAGACTTCCGTATTTTTGAGAGGAAGAAAGGACCTCGTCCTCCTCTTCACTTTCCGGACGGACTGCCGCTCTGATACCGAGGAACAGCGGCACTAACCCCAGAAAGCCTACGATCCAATCTTGAGGAATCAGGTGGATTGCGAATGCCGCAATGAGACTGGCGAGGATCAGAAGGGATAAACCCAGGTATTGCCCAGCCAGTATTCTTCCGGAGCGTTGATGATTTTTCTTTTGGGAATACAGGATTACCAGAATGAGCAGATAGTCGATGCTGGTGGACACAAAAGTTGCGATTGCGGATTTTATTTTTTCGGTTTGCGAAAACTGGTGTTTCTTTCTCGATCAGCAGTTTCAAAATGTCTTTGGTTTTTCTGTCGCCCAGGGAGTAATAGACGAATTTTCCATCCTGGGAGCGGCTTACGAGGTGTCGGTCCGCAAGGTAGCAAAGGTGATGGGAAGCGGCGGCCATGCTACATTGCAGCAATTCCGCGAAATCGCAGACGCATAGACTTTCTTCCAAATAGAGCGCCAAAAGTATCTGCAGACGCTTTCTGTCCGACAGGCTTTTAAGCTCTTCCATCATGGAATCAATGGAAACGGCGCTGCAAATTTCTTTTACCCGGCGGATTTGATCTTCATGGATGAATTTTTCCTTACAAATAAAGCCGTCCACAGCGGTTCTCCTTTTTCATTCAAATATATATTTGCTAGACAGTCAAAAGTTCTCACG
>DIPB01000042.1:36289-36646 GCA_002426275.1 Firmicutes bacterium UBA5499 | reverse complement strand
AACTGGGGCGTTAAGCCCAACGCCGCCTTGAAGCTTGTAGGGGAGAAAATGATTCCCACTTATCCGCTGGGAGAATTTAAGCTGCCCGAAGGCATGAAGAAGGTGATCGCGTGCTAGAGGAGCTAATCATTTCCGGCTTCGGAGGCCAGGGGGTAATGCTGGCAGGACAGCTGCTGGTACGCGCGGGAATGCGGGAGGGACTTGAAGTCTCTTGGATTCCTTCTTATGGCCCGGAGATGAGGGGCGGCACAGCCAACTGTTCGGTGGTGCTCTCAGACGAGGCCATAGGCTCGCCGGTTGTCAGCGAACCTTCCACAGTGATGGCAATGAACTTGCCCTCTGTGGAAAAGTACCTGC
>DIPB01000042.1:34536-36142 GCA_002426275.1 Firmicutes bacterium UBA5499 | reverse complement strand
CTCTTTCTTTACAATAGCTCGCTGGCCCGGGTGCAAGAGCCGCGGGGGGATCTGGAAATTTTAGGCGTGCCTGCCAATGAAATCGCCGACGGGCTTGGCAACGGCAAGGCTGCTAACATGGTGATGCTGGGCGCCTTTTTGGCCAAAAGGCCCCGGCTGAAGAAGGAGAGCATCATCGCGGCTTTGGCCGCAGTCTTACCAGCCAAGAAACAGAATTTACTGCCCCTGAATGAGGAAGCGTTAAAGCTGGGGGCTGAATTCGTCGCCAACCTTTAGCGCAAACTACAAGGGAACGGGGGGAAGATAAAGTGCCTATTAACGAAGCGAGAATCAAAGAACGGTTCCTGCACCTTACAGCTCTCAACAGTCCTTCCAAGCGCGAAGGACCCGTGGCCTCTTGGCTGAAAGAACAGTTTTCACAGCTGGGCCTGGCAGCGCAGGAAGACGAAAGCGGCAAGCGGACAGGCAGCGAAAGCGGCAACATCGTGGTGAGGATTCCAGGCCGGGGGCCTGCTTTGCTTTTCGGCGCCCACATGGGCGTGGTCTCAGATATGGCCCTGGCGCAGGTACGCTTAGAGGACGGTAGCTTTAAGACGGACGGCAAAACCATTCTGGGAGCTGATGATAAAGCCGGCTTGGTCGCCATTTTGGAAGCAGTCACAGCCCTGACCGAAGAAAAACTGTCCCATCGGCCTTTGGAATTGGTGTTTACAACCTGCGAGGAAATTGGCCTCTGCGGCTCGAACGCTTTGCGGCGCGATGATCTGAAGGCCCAATGCGGCTTCATTTTCGATAGCGGCAACCAGCCGTCCGAGATCATCATCAATGCGCCCTCCCAAGACGAGCATTATTATAAGGTCATAGGCAAGGCCGCCCATGCGGGCAGCGCGCCCGAGGAAGGGATCGACGCCATCCGCCTGGCCGCCTGGGCCATCTCCCAGATGCCCTTGGGCAGGCTCAGCGCCAGCACCACAGCCAATATCGGGAAGATTGCCGGCGGCAGCGCCACCAATATTGTGGCGGATTTGACCGAAGTCTGGGGCGAGGCGCGCAGCTTTCTGGAAGAGGAGCTGTCCGAGCAAAGCCAGCGCATGCGCGAGTGCTTTCGGCAGGCTGCCGCCAAATTCGGCGGCCAGGTGGAAGCGAAACTCAAGCGTTCTTTTACGGGCTTTAAGCTCTCCCACAGGGAGCTTGTGGTGCAATTGGCCCAGCAGGCTGTGCATAAAATCGGCCTGAGGCCGCAGCTTGTCTCCTCCGGGGGCGGCAGCGACGCCAATGTGCTGAACCAACTGGGGCTGCCCACTGTGAACTTGGGGGTGGGAGTGCAAAAGCCCCATACCAAAGAAGAGACGCTGGCGCTTGCGGATTTGACGGCCGCTTCGCGCCTGGCCTTGGCTTTAGCCACAGGTGAGGAGAAATGATTCACCGCCAGGCGGGCGTGGTGCGGCAGGTGCTGCTCTCCCAGGAACAACTGCAGGAGCTGCTGGTAGAGGTGAACGGCCGGCTGGAGAGAGCGTACAATTATCCCCAGCTGGCGGGACCGGTGCGGGAAGGCCAGGAAGTGCTGTTGAATACCAATGCCGTGGAATTGGGCTTAGGCACCGGC
>DIPB01000042.1:32712-34430 GCA_002426275.1 Firmicutes bacterium UBA5499 | reverse complement strand
CACTTTGTGCTTCCCGCCTCTCCTGGCGGGAGCCTGCCGGAGGGCCATATCATGAAGCTTCGCTATACGCCTTTGCAATTCAATTGTCTGTCTGTGGAAGAAGAAGCTTCGCCATATCATAAACAGCTGCAAAAGTTTGAATCTTTAGAGGCGATGCCGGTGGCGGTGGGAACGCTCCACAGCTTGCTGCCTGCCATGGCCGCAGGCTTGCGCTTTACCCCAGGCGGCCGCAGACGCAAGCTGAAAATAGCTTACCTGATGCTGGACGGCGCTGCCTTGCCGCTGGCTTTTTCCAGGCTGCTGCCGCAGCTCCGCGCGGCTGGGCTTGTGGATTTTACCATCACCTGCGGCCAGGCGTTCGGCGGGGATTATGAGGCTGTGAATCTGTATAGCGGCCTGGGAGCGGCCAAAGTTCTGGGGGCCGACGCCGCGCTGGTGACCATGGGCCCCGGCATTGTGGGCACGGGAACGATCTGGGGCACTACTGCCGTTCAGCAGGGAGAAGCCATCAACGCAGTCGGCATCTTAGGCGGCAGAGCCGTGGCAGTGCCCAGGATCAGTTTCAGCGATCCCAGACCCAGACACCGGGGCCTGAGCCATCATACTTTGACTGCTTTGGGCAAGGTGGCGCTGAGACCGGCTACGGTGGCGCTGCCGAAGCTGGATGCCGCTGAGACGGCATATTTGCGAAGTCAGCTCCTCCAGGCAAACCTTGAGGCAAAGCATCGCTTTGAGAGCGTTGACGCCGGCTATGCGTTGCCGCTTTTGGCGGAGCTTGGAATTCACCTCTCCACCATGGGCAGGGGAGTTGAGACGGAGCGGCCTTTTTTCCTGGCCGGCGCCGCGGGCGGCGCTATGGCCGCGAGTTTGCTCGCCTGAGCCATTCGGCCACCGTGAGTCGGCTTTGCGCCAAGAGCTTCAGCATCTCAACCACTTCCCGGAGCGGGCCGGTTAAAGTGAAAGACTTAGCGGATACAATCAATTTCAGCATTTTGTTGTCCTTCTTTTTTATTTATATTTATGCCCCAAAAACGGGAGGAAGAACATGATTTTTGAAGAAAAGACGATCGTCAGCAAAGAGATTTATCGAGGCAGGATTTTGTGCCTGCGGGAAGAGACAGTGGCTTTGCCGGGAGGCAAAGAAGGAAAGCGGGAGATCGTCTCCCATCCGGGAGCTGTGGCCGTGGTTGCGGCATCGGAAAGCGGGATCATCTTGGTCCGGCAATACCGCAAGCCTGTGGAAGAGGCCCTCTGGGAGCTGCCAGCGGGCAAATTGGAGCCAAGCGAGGAACCGCAGCAGGCCGCGCGGAGGGAGTTGGCGGAAGAGACGGGATATGAACCGGGCAGGCTCGATTATCTTGCCTGTCTTTATCTCAGCCCCGGTTTTTCCAATGAGCGGATCTATCTTTATCAGGCCGAAGACCTTCAGCCGGGCGAAGCTCACCCCGACGGAGACGAATTCTTAGAGGTCGCGTCCTTTTCCAGGAAAAAACTTGAGACTATGATTAAGGAAGGACAGATTCGGGACGCCAAAACTGTGGCAGGCCTCCTGCTGTCTTCTGCTAAGGGGGGAGAACTGTGATCGCCATCATCGACTATGGCATGGGCAACTTGCTCAGCGTGCAGAAAGCTCTGGCAAGTCTGGGGGCGGAGGCGGCGGTTGTGCGGACGCCGGAGGAAGTGGAGCAGGCCGAGGCTCTGATTCTTCCCGGCGTGGG
>DIPB01000042.1:31166-32577 GCA_002426275.1 Firmicutes bacterium UBA5499 | reverse complement strand
GGAGAACTTAACCCAGCGGGGCCTGGCGCCTGCCATTAAAGCTGCGGTCGGGGAGGGCAAGCCTTTCTTGGGCATTTGCCTTGGCATGCAGCTTTTGCTGGAGTCAAGCCAGGAAGCTCCCGGCGTGGAGGGACTGGGCCTGATTGGCGGCACTGTGAAGAGGCTTCCGGGGAAAAAAGTGCCGCAGATTGGCTGGAATTGCCTGGAAGAGATGAAACAGTCTCCTCTTTTCACAGGTCTTGACGGCAAGCCGTATTTTTATTTTGTGCATTCCTATTACGCGGCCCCCGCTGATCCGGGCGTGGTGGCGGCAAAAGCGGATTACCAGTTGAAATTTCCTGCCGCCTTCTGGAGGGACAAGCTTTTCGCCCTGCAGTTTCACCCGGAGAAAAGCAGCAAAAAGGGACTGATGATTTTGAATAACTTTTGGAAGTTGGTGCAAAAATGCTCGTGATTCCCGCCGTCGATCTGCGAGGAGGCAATGTGGTGCGTCTGAGTCAAGGGCAGGCCGAAGCCCAGACTGTTTACGCGCAGGATCCGGTCTCTGTAGCCGAGAAATTCAAACGGCAAGGCGCCAGGAGGCTCCACGTGGTGGATCTGGACGGCGCCTTCACAGGCAAGCAGACTTGTCTGCAGCTGATTGGACAGTTGGCTCAGCTGGGAATGGACGTTGAAGTGGGCGGGGGAATCAGAAATCTGGAGAGCCTGCGTTTGCTTTTCGACCAGGAAGTTCGCTGGGCCATCTTGGGAACCGCCGTAGCGCGGGACCCCGAATTCGTGAGACGGGCGGCCCAGAGCTTTCCAGGCCGGATCATCGTTGGCTTGGATTTGAAAAACGGAGAGCTTGCCATCGGCGGCTGGCAAAAGACAGTGCCAACTGACCTGCCGAAGCTGTTGGCAGAACTGGCGGCTTGGGGAGTGGCCCAGATCATCTATACGGAGGTGAGCAGGGACGGCATGCTTTCCGGACCCTGCTTTCAAGGGTTAGAGGAGATGGGCAGGATCTGTCCGCTGCCTCTCATCGCTTCAGGAGGCGTCAGCAGCGTTGAAGATCTGCGGCGGCTTGCCTCCATGGAGCAGGCCGGCCTGCCCATAGTAGGGGCCATCGTGGGCAAGGCCCTCTACGACGGCAAGCTGGCTTTACCCGAGGCAATAGCGGCTTGCGAGGAGTGACGAAGATGTTAGCTAAGCGGATTATTCCCTGCCTTGATGTGAAAGACGGCAGGGTTGTGAAGGGCACTAATTTCATTAATCTGGCGGACGCAGGGGATCCCGTGCAATTGGCCAGCTTCTACGATCAGGAAGGCGCGGACGAACTGGTCTTTTTGGACATCAGCGCTTCCCTTGAGGGAAGAAAGACCATGGCTGAGCTTGTGCTGCGCACGGCTGAGCAGGTCTTCATTCCCTTCAC
>DIPB01000042.1:28434-31095 GCA_002426275.1 Firmicutes bacterium UBA5499 | reverse complement strand
AGGCAGCATTGAAGATATAAAAAACATCCTGCGCCGAGGCGCGGATAAAGTATCTTTAAATACCGCGGCAGTGTTGGATCCGCAGCTCATCCGCGGAGGCGCGGAAGAATTCGGCAGCCAGTGCATTGTGGTGGCCATCGACGCCAAGCGTACAGGTCCGGGGAAATGGGAAGTTTTCACCCATGGCGGCAGCGCAGCCACCGGTTTAGACGTCCGGCAGTGGGCTGAGCAGGTGACGGAACTCGGCGCCGGGGAGATTCTCCTGACCAGCATGGATCGCGACGGGACGAAAGATGGCTACGATAATGAACTCAATCGGACGGTGGCTTCAGCTACGGACCTTCCCCTGATCGCCTCCGGCGGCGCCGGCACGCTGGAGCATTTGCGCGCTGCGGCGATGGAAGGCAAGGCGGACGGACTTTTGGCGGCTTCTATGTTCCACTTTGGCACTTATACAATCAGGGAAGCAAAGGAATACCTCAAAAATCACGGCGTAGCCGTGCGGCTGGATTAAGAGCGTCGGCTTGAGCTTGCTGGGCTGCGGGGTCCCCTCACCGAGGCCAAACCAAAAAAGCAATCAGATCTCAGGACGCTGGAAAATCGCTGAATACGCCCTGACGGTTTTGGATAGGCTAGTTGTGAAAGGGGTGTTGCCATAGATGTCTACAGTAGTTGGAGTATTCTCCTCTGAACAACAGGCCCAGCAATCCATTGAGGCGCTGCGCGCCGGGGGCTTTGGCGGCGATGAAATTTCGCTGGTGGCCAAGGGACAAAAAGAAGACGATAATGACGGTTCCTTGACCGGCGGGACCACAACCGGTGGCACCATCGGCGGAATCACAGGGCTTCTTGCCGGAATCGGCGCCTTGGCGATCCCAGGGATCGGACCCATCATTGCCTTGGGACCAATTGCCGCCACTCTGTCCGGAGTCGTGGCGGGCGGTATTGCCGGGGGGCTAATTGATCTGGGAATTCCTCCCCAGCGGGGAGAATACTACGAAGGCAAGGTGCAAGAAGGGAAACTCCTCAGCGTGATTGAGACCGATGCCGGAAAAGTGGACCAAGCGGCGCAGATCCTCCGCGATAACGGAGCGGAGGACGTGGAAAGCCATTAACAAGCGGGGCAGTTTGCCCCCTTTCTATCGTTTATGGAGTCGGAATTTTGCGTCACTTTCTGCCCGGACAGCTTGTTCAATTGCCTACGCCGGATATGACAATTGGCCCAGAGCAAAAAAGCCCTTGGCTATCTCCGCCCCGATCATGGGAGCAGCCATGACTTATGGCTGTTCTTTGGGCTTACCTGCAAAAATCGCCCTGGCGCGGGGGCCAGTCTGGCAGGCACAGCCACCAATACTGGCGAGCGCGCTCTACCTCATGAAGAGCGAGACAGCGCAGCTTTTGACAGTATAATCGAGGGGAGTTGAACACCCCAGATCAGCCTGCGCCCAGATGCCGTCGAGGTGCAACTGGGCCGGGGCGCTTGCGGCGGCGCTGTCTATTCAAAACAGTATTCAGATCGGTGATCATCCGCGGAGCACCTGGAGCCAGATCAGGACACGGCTGTCAGAGCTAGACTCACTGATGTGAATAACCGGGAAGATGTCATTTTCCTCAAGCGCTTGGCTTTGGGCGCAGATGCGGTTTGCATTAGCGCAATGCCCCATTGCCTTGATGCAAGCGCAGGCGGGGAAGACAATCGCAGCTGAGCCTTCGGTGCAACTTGCAAGGACTCTGAGAAAATTTCTCAACTCCTGCGGCAAAGAGATGCTTTGGCTGCCCAAGCCACAGGCACGACTGCTCTAGAGGAATTCAGCCGGCAAGCTGGTCCCCACTGATCGCGAATTATCCGGCGAGGAGCTTCTCACTGTCTGGGGATGGTTTCAACGTTCAACCGAAAATCCCGAAAACCCGCTTGACAAAAGAGAAAGGATGTGGTAAATTATACTAAATTGATATGGATGATATGAATTAAGGGAGAGGAACCGAGATGAAAGCTCTGGACACTTTTGGTATTAATCAGATGATGATGTGCAACGCATCTGCCATGTGCATGATGTGCATGTTTTCATGCGCTCATTTCTTAATACCGATACCTTAGTCCAAAGCGAAATTTAAGTCTGTGCCCAACGCAGTCCGCGAATTTCCGGACTGTGTTTTTTTATATTCTGCTCAGCAATAAAAATAGGGGGTGTGGTTTCTTGAAAGAAGAAAAGATTCGGATCCAAAATCTCGGGAAGCAATTTGACGGCAAAGGGAAAAAGGCGAAATCCGGCAGAACTTTTACCGCAATCCAAGGCATTAATCTCTCTGTGAGAGAAGGGGAATTTTTAAGTATTGTTGGTCCAAGCGGCTGCGGTAAATCTACGCTGTTAGATCTGCTGGCCGGGCTTGAGCGTCCTACGGAAGGCGAGATTTTCATTGACGGAGAGAAGATCATCGGCCCGAATCAAGAGGTGGGCATTGTCCTGCAGGGGTATGCGCTGTTCCCTTGGCGGACCGTCAGGCGTAATGTGGAGTTCGGGTTGGAAATGAAAGAGATCGGAAAAAAGGAGCGGCAGGAAATCAGCAGCCGTTATATTAATCTGGTGGGACTGCGGAATTTTGAGAACCATTATCCCCATGAGCTTTCAGGCGGGATGAAGCAGCGGGTGGCGATTGCCC
>DIPB01000042.1:26788-28345 GCA_002426275.1 Firmicutes bacterium UBA5499 | reverse complement strand
CAGCGGGTGGCGATTGCCCGGGCTCTAGCCTATGATCCGGAGGTGCTGCTCATGGACGAGCCCTTTGCGGCGGTGGATGCCCAGACCAGGGAAACGCTGCAGGAGGAGTTGCTGCAAATCTGGGTAACTACCAGCAAGACGGTGGTTTTTGTCACCCACAGCATCGACGAGGCGATTTTCCTTTCCGACCGGGTGGCTGTGATGTCCAGTAATCCCGGTACCGTGAGAGAGATCGTAGACATCTCATTGCCACGTCCCAGAAACAGCGTCAGAGGCACGGAGGAATTTTCCCAGTACAGAAACAGGATCAGGAAGCTGCTGCAGAACGGGCAGCGGCAGGCCGCATGGAAAGAAGCCGCGGGGGCGGCCGGGCAAGGGTTTTTCCGAAGCTCGGAACGGGCGGTTATTTAGGCTTTCGGAATTGAAGAACCCTGCGAAGGGAATTAAGGGAGCTGAAACGCGGAATTTATTTTAAAAATTTTTTTGGGGGCTTAGCGGCTTAAACGAAAAAACTGCCAAGCAAAAACGGAAAGAGAAGTTGTCGGTTTGAGGAACCACAGGTTTACTGACAAGGAGGAGGAAGAGTGTCAACAATCGATTTGAAACAAGCGGCAGTACAGGTGCGTGAAGTCAGGTTGCATTCCATCGTCGGTTATAACGGATCCGCATCTGATCTGGTACGATGTTCCCGCAGCGGGCGCCTCTGCGACAGAGGGCGCAGCTTTAGCCAGGGCATAACGTGTAACGCTAGCACGGCGCTTTGTCAGCTCTCTATGATCGTAGACGCGGCGATCGTCAGTCATGCTCCCGTGGGGTGTGCCGGGGATTTTCCCAGGTATCATTTTACTTATCGGACAGGACAGTCAGAGCGGAAGATGCCGTCTTTGGTGGGGCGGTATTTCAGCACCAATCTTCAGGAAGAGGACACCGTGTTTGGAGCGGTGCAGAAATTGGAGGAAACGGTGCGTAACGTGTACAGGCGCGTAAAGCCCAAGGCGATCTTCGTGCTGACATCCTGCGCTTCCGGCATCATCGGCGAAGATATCGAAAGCAGCGCCAACGACCTGACAGAGGAGCTGGGGATCCCGGTGATTCCCTGTATCTGCGAGGGCTTTCGCTCTAAAATCTGGACCAGCGGCTTTGACGCGGCGTTCCATTCCGTGGTCCGGGGGCTGGTGCAACCGCCGCGCCGGAAAACGAATAAGGTGAATATCGTCAACTTTTTCGGCTCACATGTGTTTGACGCCCTGCTGCACCGGCTTGGTTACGAGCCGAATTATATAGTTCCGTTCTCTTCGGTGGATGATCTGCGCTATGTCTCTGAAGCCAGCGCCACCATTCAGATTTGTCACACCCTGGGCAGCTATTTTGGGGCCGCGCTGGAGCAGATCTATAACGTGCCGGAAATCAAATCGCCTCCCGCTTACGGCTTGGCTGGCACCGATCAATGGCTGCGGGAGCTGGGAAGGGTTCTGGACCGGGAGCGGGAAGTGGAAGAAATCATCGTCGAAGGGCGCCGGCGGATTATGCCCAAGCTTTTGGAATACAGGAAGAAAT
>DIPB01000042.1:23188-26668 GCA_002426275.1 Firmicutes bacterium UBA5499 | reverse complement strand
GGCAGGCGCGGCCCATGGGCACGCCATCATCGCGCTGCTGCGGGAGTTGGGCTTCAACGTCTTGGGAGCGGCGATTTTCCATCACGATCCGCTTTTCGACAATCAGGACCCGGACTCGGACGCGCTGGAGCAAGATGTGCGGCTGTATGGCGAGATCGAAAACTACAGCGTCTGCAACAAGCAGTCTTATGAAATCGTCAACCTGCTGAACCGTTATCGGCCCGATATTCTGGTGGCCCGTCACTCGGGGATGGCCCATTGGGGCGGGAAGCTGGGGATCCCCTCTTTTCTGGTGGACGACGAGCAGTTTGGCTTCGGATATCAGGGAATTTTAAATTACGGCGAACGGATCGACGATACCATAAGCAACCCGGAATACATTAAAAACTTCGCTGCCCACAGCGTTTCGCCGTACACCGAATGGTGGATGCGACAGGATCCGTTCCATTTCTTGGGAGGGGATTTTTGATGTCGACCTTTATTGAATTTCCCAGATATACCTGCGCCCTGGGCGCCCAGCAATCGGTTGTGGCTATTCCCAAAGCAGTGCCCATCTCACATTCCGGTCCCGGCTGCGGCACGAAAATCGAAGGGCTTATCGGGCAGGGCGAGGGTTATGCGGGAGGAAATACCATTCCCTGTACCAATGTCTCTGAAATGGAGGTGATCTACGGCGGTGAAAACAAGCTTAGGAGCGTGATCCAGGGGGCCTTCCAGGTCCTGGACGCTGATCTTTATGTGGTGCTCAGCGGCTGTACCTCGGATATTGTGGGTGACGACATCGCCAGTGTGGTTTCAGAATACCAAAAGACAGGACATCCGATTGTGTATGCGGAAACCGGCGGCTTCAAAAGTAATAATTACAGGAGCCACGAGGTGGTGGTCAACCAGATCGTCGACCAGTATGTGGACCACCGCAGACAGGACGGGGTGAGCCGGGGGCTGGTCAATGTTTTCGCCAGCATCCCTTATCAGGATCCTTTTTGGAACGGGAACCTGGAAGAGCTGAAAAGGATTCTCCAGGGGATCGGGCTGAAGGTGAACATCCTGTTTGGCAACGGTTCAGAGGGGGTGGCAGAGTGGCAAACCATCCCCAACGCTCAGTTCAACTTGGTGGTGGGCGCCTGGGTGGGCGTCGGCATCGCCGAGCACTTGAAAGAGCTGTACGGGACCCCGTACTTTCACTTTCCGTACTTCCCCATCGGGGCTCACGACACGTCGCTTTTCCTCCGCCAGGTAACTGAGTACGCAGGGTGCGGCAGCCAAGAGGCGGAGCGGTTTATTCAAAGGGAAGAAAAAAAGTATTACGGTTATTTGGACACCACCATGGATTTTCTGCTTGAATTCCGTTACGGGCTGCCCAGGCGCAGCTATTCGCTTTTGGACGCGTCTTACGCGCTGGGCTTTTCCCGTTTTTTATTCAATGAAGTGGGAATTATCCCCGCCAAACAGTTTGTGCTGGATGATACGCCTGCAGAGTTTCAGGAGGAAATTCGCAGCGGATTTAGGCGAATCTCTGACCGGCGATCTGTTGAGGTGAGCTTTTCAGTGGACGCCGGACTTGCCCATGAGCAGCTTTTGGCGGAGGAACAGCCAAACCGGGCGTTGATCCTGGGCAGCGCTTGGGAGCGGGAGCTTGCCAAGCGGCTGGGAGCGGATCTTTTGATCGTGAGCGTCCCGGTTACCTACCGCCTGATCTTGGGTTGCTCGTATCTGGGATATACGGGCGGCATTCGGGCCATCGAGGATATTTACGGGCAAGTCTTGAGCACTTATCGCTAAGAAGGAGGGCTGCCGCTATGAAAAGAATATGGCTTTACATCAGCGAAAAGCTTTCCGCTTTTTACCTGATTCTGCTTTTTTTCGCGGCTTGGCAGATCATTCCCAGCCTGGGGCTGGTGAACACCCACTTTTTCCCGCCGCTGTCACAGGTTTTGAGCGAAGCCGGAAAAGTGGGCTACGCTAATATTCTTGTTAACATCTTGGTTAGCCTGCGTCGCGTGGCCGTTGGCTTTCTGCTGGCCACTGCGGTCGCGCTTCCCCTAGGGTTCGTCTTGGCCGGGGCTTTTCGCCGTCTGGCCGATCTTCTGAGCCCGCTGACGACATTTCTGGCGCAGATTCCGCCTTTCATTTTGTTTCCGGTATTTGTGGTCATTTTTGGCACCGGCGAGCTCAGCGTGCACATCGTGATCTTCTGGTCCGCCGTCTGGCCGATCCTCTTTTACACTGTCACGGGAGCAACCCAGGTGGACTCTCAGCTGGTTAAAAGCGCCCGTTCCATGGGCGCAGACAAGCTCTCTATCTTTTTCTACGTGATCCTGCCCAGCTCCCTGCCCAGCATCTTGACTGGAATGCGGTCAGGCCTGACCTTATGTTTCATGATGCTCATCGGCGCCGAAACCATGGGAGCCAGCTCAGGAATGGGCTGGCAGATCAATATGGCGAAGCGTATGGCCGTTGTGCCGCGGATTTATCTGATCACTATGGTTGTGGCGGTGGTTGGACTTTTGATCAACTATCTCTTCGAACTGTTGGAAAACAGAATCGTTATTTGGAAGGATGTGGAAGAAATCTAAAATTTTTTTACCATCAGGCTGGATGTTGGGGGGGTGAACCGCATAAAAACCGTTTGGAAAAAAATCGGACACTTATTTTATCGTTCTCTGGCGCTGATTTCATTCTTCGCCCTGTGGCAGTTTGTTTCTGTCACAGAAAGGGTTCCCAAGGCGCCTGTGCCGCCGCCAACCGTGATCGTGCGGGCGGTCATTGATTCTCTGCGTTCGGGCACGCTTTTCAGCATGACCTGGTACAGCCTGACCAATATCGGGCTCGGGTTTCTGCTGTGCCTTTTGATCAGCATTCCCGCGGGATTTTTGCTCGGCCTGAATTATCATAAGCTGGAGCGTATCCTGCTTCCCTTTCTGCGGATCTGTGAGAAGCTGAACCCGTTTGCGCTGTTCCCTGTGTTCATGATTCTGTTTGGCATCGGACGGCTGGAAAAGGTCATGATTGTGCTTTGGGTTGCCCAATGGCCGTTGCTTTTTTCCACCATGGAGGGCGCGCGGAATCTGGATCGCTCCATTATGAAATCTGCCCGCGCCATGGGCGCCCGCAAATGGAACTTGCTGCTGAAGGTGATCGTCCCCTTGGCTTTGCCGTATCTTTTTACAGGCTTGAAAACAAGCGCGCAGCTGGCGTTCTTTATGATCATCGCTTCGGAAATGGTCGGAGCGAACACAGGCTTGGGTTGGATGTACTTAAACGCCAGCCTATCGTACAATGTTCCCATGATGTACGGGATTATCTTGTATATCACTTTGCTGGCAATTGCGATTAACCTGGCGTTTACAAAAGTGGAAAAACGGTTTTCCGTTTGGAAGCCCTCTGTCTTCTAACGCTCAGACGAGGAGCACAAAAAATTTAAGGGAGGAATTTAATCATGGCATTGAAAAGAAGAACAAAAATCTTGATTGGCGGCGC
>DIPB01000042.1:16973-22998 GCA_002426275.1 Firmicutes bacterium UBA5499 | reverse complement strand
GCGGCAGCAGGATGAAAAGAAGGTCGCCGGGAAAAGCGGCAAGGAACTGACGGAAATCCGCACCTATACCCGGACGGATTGCGGCATTACCCCTTATGTGGTAGCCGATGAGCTGGGATTTTTCGAGGAGGAAGGGCTGAAGCTGGTGTACACCGGAACGCTGGGGTATGATCAGCAGCTTACCTCCATCATCAACGGAAATAACGACATCGGGGATGCGCATCCCAATGAGCTGGCGCTGTTTGTCAAAGGCGGGGCAAAGGTGAAGGGCGTCAGCCGCGATGACCTGGAGCCCCTAGACGAAGCGGACAAAGAATACCGTCACATGAAGTATTTTGTGTCGCCGAACTCCCCCATCAAGTCCTGGGAAGATCTGAAAAATTACAAAAAAGGGAAGAAGATCTTGATCAACGGCCGTATTCCCGGCTGCACAACCTTTGTGGTCAGCACTATTTTTGATAAGTTCGGACTGGGCCGCGATCGCATTAAATTTGTCACCTTTGACTCGAATCAACAGGCGCTGCAGGCGGTTTCCCAGGGAGATATCGACATTGCCCAGGTGCATCCTCCTTTTTACAAGTTGGCGACGGATTCCGGACTGAGGCAGATCGGAGATTCCTTCGACGCGGGCCTGGGCGCCACCACCGGAACAGCGCTTTACTATTTTTCCGATAAATTTATCGCGGAGCATCCCGACCGAGTGCAGGCGTTTGTTCGCGCCATCACCAAAGCGCAAATTTGGGCCAATAAACCCGAAAACCGCAAGCGGGCCGCAGAGATTACCGCCAGGGCCCTGAACGTGGATGCGGCCACCACGCACTATTACGCCAACGATACGAAAATTGTCGATGAAGAGATCCAACCTTGGATCGACGATCTGGTGAGAGAAGGGTTCCTCAAGAAAGGAGAGCTTACCCCGGCTGATATTGTAACTCATCAATTCTATGATAAAAGCGTAGAAGAACAGTAAAACGCTTTTGGACCGCATGGAAATCGGAAACAGCGGGACCGGAGCGGCCATCCAACAAAACAGACAGCGGATCCGCAGATTCGACTCGGCGAAGAACCCGTCTTTTGCATCGCGCGAAGGACGGGTTTCTTTCGTGCCAGAAAGAGTGGAAAATGAGAATTTTGTTAGGGAAAAACAGGTGGTTATCACGGCCAAAGCCGCTTGGGCCGCGTCCTGACGGACGCGCACAGAAGCGGCAGCCGACAGGTTTTACTCATGTAGCCATAATAGCTAGTTCTATTTGCTGATTAATGGAGAGGTCGACGCGGCGACTGCTTTTTCTGCTGACATTGTAAGCGGGGGAATGCTTAGAGGGATATCTATATATTCCCTTCGAGTATCTCCCGCTCCTTTGCTTTTGGCGCTTTCTGAAATCGCTTTTGAGAGAAAGGCGCACGGGCAAAGGCGCTGTTGTCGTAGCCATAATGAAATAGATAACGCCAAGGGATATTTTTTCGCCTCGTCAATTTTTATGAACCAAATCACTGGCGGGAGTCTGCCCTTTTCCGGTGGCGTGGGGGAAGGCGGATGTTTTCACGCTACCTCTTCGGGTTACTTCGGTAATTTGGGGTAAAACCCGCTAAAATCGCGCTAAAAACTCTTTCCAGGTCAAGCTTGTAGCTCACATGCAGACGTGATATAATTGCAACAGGAGGTGGGACCTTGTTTGATGCACTGAAAAAGTTTTTTGACCCCAATAAAAAAGAAGTCCAGCGACTGTTGCCGCTAACGGAGGAAGTTGAAAAGCTGCGCCAGAAGATGCACGCGCTCAGCGATGAAGAACTTGCGGCTCAAACTCCGCGCTTCCGGCAGCGGCTGGAGGCTGGCGAAACGTTGGATCAGCTTTTACCCGAGGCTTTTGCCGCGGTCCGGGAGGCCGCGCGGCGCACCTTGCGGATGGAACACTTTCCCGAGCAGATCATGGGCGGCATTGTCCTGCATCAGGGCAAGATCGCTGAGATGAAAACCGGTGAAGGAAAAACATTGGTGGCCACCTTGCCAGTTTACCTCAATGCCCTTACAGGCCGAGGGGTCCATGTGGTCACGGTCAACGATTATCTGGCCAAGCGCGATTCGGAGTGGATGGGCCAGATTTATCGCTTTTTAGGTCTCAGCGTGGGAGTGATCGTACACGGTTTGGACTTCCAGCAGCGCAAGGAAGCTTATGCCGCAGACGTAACATATGGCACCAATAACGAGTTCGGGTTTGATTATCTGCGGGATAATATGGTCTTTCAGCAAGAGCAAATGGTGCAGCGGCACCTCTCTTACGCCATTGTGGACGAGGTGGACTCCATTCTCATCGACGAGGCCCGGACGCCGCTCATCATTTCCGGACCTGCGGAAGAGTCCACAGAGGAGTATTACCGTTTCGCCAAACTCATTCCCAAGCTCAAAGCCGAAGAGGACTATACGGTGGATGAGAAAGCGCATTCCGCAGTGCTCACGGAAGCCGGCGTGGCCAAAATGGAAAAGTGGGTGGGGGTTGACAATCTTTTTGAAGGCGAACATGTGGAGCTAACCCATTATCTGAACCAAGCCCTGCGCGCGTATACGCTGATGAAGCGGGATCGAGATTACGTGGTCAAAGACGACCAGGTGATCATCGTGGACGAGTTCACAGGCAGGCTCATGTTCGGCCGCAGGTACAGCGACGGACTCCATCAGGCAATCGAAGCCAAAGAGGGAGTGAAGATCGAGCGGGAAAGCCAGACTTTGGCTTCCATCACTTTTCAGAATTACTTCCGCATGTATGATAAGCTGGCCGGAATGACGGGCACCGCAGCCACCGAGGAAGAGGAATTCCGTAAGATTTACGGCTTGGAAGTGGTGGTGCTGCCGACCCATAAGCCCATGATCCGGCAAGACTTTCAGGATAAAATCTACAAAAAAGAACAGATTAAGTTTCAAGCCGTGGTCCAAGAGATCAAGGAGTGTTACCAAAAGGGACAGCCTGTGCTGGTGGGCACCATCTCCATTGAAAAGTCCGAGCGCCTGCATAAGCTCCTCTCGCAGGAAGGCATTCCTCATGAGGTGCTCAACGCCAAGAACCATGAGCGGGAAGCGGAGATCATCGCCCAGGCCGGACAACATAAGTCTGTCACCATTGCCACCAACATGGCCGGCCGCGGCACGGATATCGTCTTGGGAGAAGGCGTCGTTGAATTAGGCGGACTTCATATCATCGGCACCGAGCGCCATGAAAGCAGGCGAATCGATAACCAGCTGCGCGGTCGCGCCGGCAGACAAGGCGATCCCGGCTCCTCTCGTTTTTATGTTTCTTTGGAAGACGATCTGATGCGGCTGTTCGGCTCTGAGCGGATCTCCTCGTACATGGAGAGGTTAGGCTGGGAGGAAGATCAGCCCATCGAGCACAAATATATCAGCCGCGCCATTGAGAATTCCCAAAAGAAAGTTGAAGCTTATAACTTTGATTTGCGCAAACAGGTGCTGGAATACGATAATGTGATGAATAAACAGCGCGAGGTGATCTACCGGCAGCGGCGGATGGTGCTGGAAGGCGAGAATCTGGCAGATTCCATCGCGGAGATGATTAAAGAAGCCAGCCAGAGGATCATTCATCAGTATTGCGATTCTTCAATTCATCCTGAGGAGTGGGACCTGCATACTCTGCTGACGCAGTTGGATCAATTGGTGGCCAGGGATTACTTTGCAAGCAAACAGGAAGAGTACCTGGAGTTGCAGTCGGCCGAGGCAATTGAGGAGGAACTGCTCTCGGAGATTGAGAAACTTTACAAGCAGAAAGAGAGTGAACTTGGCGAGTCCAATCTCAGGGAAATAGAACGCTATATACTCCTGCAGGTGGTCGATAAGAAATGGATGGAGCACCTGCGAGACATGGATGAACTGCGGGAAGGCATCGGATTGCGCGCCTATGGCCAGCGCAATCCGCTGCAGGAATACCAAATCGAAGCGTATAACATGTTCGGCGATATGATTGCCAGCATCGGCGACGAGGTCTCTCGTTACCTGTTCCGCGTCCAATTGGTGCCCGAGAAAAAGCAGAAACGAGAGCTGACTAATTTGTCCACCAATCGAACTCCCGGAGGCAGCACAGGGGTGATGGCCATGGCGGCGGAGCGGGAGCACAACCTAGCGCCTAGACATGTCCAGAAAGTCGGCAGAAACGATCCCTGCCCTTGCGGCAGCGGGAAAAAGTATAAAAAGTGTTGCGGGAAATAGAGGAGGATGTTTTGTGCTTGCAGATTTAGTGCCTCAGCTAGAGCAGGTAATGGGCAGAATAAAGGAAATGGGGGCTTATCTTTGACCTGGCCGGCAAACGGCAGCAGATAGAAGCGCTGCAGAAGCAAATGGCTCAGGCCGGCTTTTGGGACGATCCGGAACAAGCCCAAAAAGCAAACCAGAAAATTAAGCGTCTGAGCAGATTGATTGAGCGTTGGCAGGAGATTCAGAACCTGTCTGAAGACGCCAAGGTCCTGCTTGAGCTTGGCTTGGAAGAAGACGATGAATCGCTGGCAGGAGAGGCTGCCGACCTGCTGAAAGTTTTGACAGGAAAGACGTCCTCCCTGGAGCTGGAGCAGCTGCTGTCAGGTCCGTATGATGCCAACGGCGCCATCGTTTCCATTCATCCCGGGGCGGGGGGCACGGAATCCCAGGACTGGGCGGAAATGCTGCTGCGCATGTATACCCGTTGGACGGAAGCTAACGGATATACGGTGCAGATGTTGGATTTTCTCCCTGGGGACGAGGCCGGAATCAAAAGCGTCACCTTGCTGGTTGAGGGAGAGAACGCCTACGGCTATCTGAAAAGCGAACGGGGAGTGCACCGCTTGGTGCGCATCTCGCCTTTTGACGCTTCCGGCAGACGGCATACTTCCTTTGCCTCTGTGAACGTGCTACCGGAGCTGGAAGCGGACGATCAAATTCAAATCGCGCCGGAGGAGCTGAAGATCGATACCTACCGCTCCGGCGGAGCGGGCGGCCAGCACGTGAACAAAACGGAGTCTGCAGTGCGGATCACACACCTGCCCACAGGGATCGTGGTCCAATGCCAAAATGAAAGATCGCAGCACAGCAACAAGGAGGCGGCGATGAAGATTTTGCAGGCCAGACTGTTCGAGCACAGGCAGCAACAGCATCAGGAAAAACTTGACTCCATGCGGCAGGACCAAGGAGAAATCGCCTGGGGAAATCAAATTCGTTCCTATGTTTTCTGTCCTTATACTATGGTCAAGGATCACCGTACGGGCTTTGAGCAGGGCAATGTGGAGGCCGTGATGAATGGACAGTTGAATCCTTTCATTGAAGCTTATCTGAAAGCCCAGGTGAATTCGTGAGCGGGAAGGCAAGGAGAGCGTCGCTTTTAGCTGCGGCGGTCTGCTTGCTTTTTTTCGTGGGATATTTTCCCAGCTGGCTTGCAACCTGGGCTGAAAGGCAGATCGCAAATTCTGTGGAGGGCGCTTTCAGCTCCGCCCAGCTGGTACGGGTAGACCTGGGAGCCGGCAACCTCGGCAGCTGGGCCCGCGGCCAGCTGCATGATTTGAAGATCGAGGCCAAAGGGCTACGCACCAAAGACGCTTTCCCCATCTCCGCCTTTTTTTTCGAGGCTGAGCTTTTACAGCTTGACTTGGCGCGGCTGCGGCAGGGAAAAGTAAAGATTCTCTCTTCCCGCCGGGCCAGGGCAACGGCGATCCTCAGCGAGGGGGAGCTTACAGGCTACCTGCAAAAAAGAGTCAAACCGCTCACAGCAGTGCGCATGGAGCTGAGAGAGGGAAAGGCGACTGTGCACGGACAGACTCGGCTTTTAGGGCAGAAAGTGAAACTGAGCATCGCGGGAGAGTTTTCACCCTCCAAAGGAGAGCTGCGCTTTAAGCCCACCGACTTTTTCGTGGCGGACTTCAAGCTGCCGCGCTTTCTCCTGGACAACATCGGCGATGAGGTGGAGTTCACCATTCCCCTAGTTGAACTGCCTCTGCCCCTTGAGCTGGAGAGCGTGCGGATCGAAAACGGCAATGCTTATTTGACGGGAAGAGG
>DIPB01000042.1:16041-16804 GCA_002426275.1 Firmicutes bacterium UBA5499 | reverse complement strand
AATGCTTATTTGACGGGAAGAGGAGATAAAAGATGAAACGGGCAGGCTGGCTACTTGTTTTTTTAGGCCTTCTGGGAAGCGCTCTGGTGGCTTGGCAGCGGGTGGATTGGGAAAAGCGGACTTTCACTTTAGCTTATGATTATTCCGAAGCGCTGAACCTGGCAAGACGCAGTCACACTTCCATCAGGGAAACTCTGGGCAGTCTGAAAGAAGCGGGAGTGGCCTCGGTTGCAATCAGCCAGTATACGGCGTCTCAAGCGTACAGGCAAGGGAAACTTTTGCTTTGGGACGGAGCGGATCTTCTGACCGCAGCCGGCCGGCCGCAGGAGCTGGGGCAACTTGCCGTCAAGCCAGGACGGTTATACATAATGCCGCGCGATCCAGCTGTGGCTGCGGATCTGGCGGCGATCCTGCCGGATCTGGGCGGCAAGCCGCTGGGGAAGCAGCTGTGGCAGCTTTCGACAGATCAGGCCTCTTTTCTGGAGCAGCCTCTGGGCCTGCCCCGGGAGAAACTTGCGCTCTCCAGATCTTTGGGCTTGGCCGTCATCGTACGTTTACAGAACGATCCACGATTGCGCCCGGAAACTTTGGCCTATCTCCTTGATCAGGGCAAAGGCGCGCAGGCGTTTTTGAGCATGGGAGATGAGGTTTTAGGCTATCCGGATGATTACGCGGCCGCGGCCCGGCTGTTGGACAAGCGTCGCCTTCCCTTGGCTCTCGTGGAGTTTTCCAAGCAAAAAGGGCAGGACAGCTTAGCGCTTCA
>DIPB01000042.1:11678-15902 GCA_002426275.1 Firmicutes bacterium UBA5499 | reverse complement strand
GCTTAGCGCTTCACGCTGGTTCGTCGCTGTTGCGCCTGCATACCATTCCCCGTCCCGAACTTGAGCGAATGTCGCCGCAGCGGGCGAAAGAGAGGCTCATTCGGGCCGTGACCGAACGCAGCATACCCCTTTTGTATCTGCGCCCCATCCTGCAGAGAAGAGAACTCTTGGCAGCCAATGTCAGCTTTGTGCGGGACCTGCGGCAGAGTTTAACTGCTTTGGGATATCAGGCGGAGATTGTGGCTCCGCGTCCCCCTTGGCAAAGCGGCATTGCGCTGTTTTGGCTGGCGGCGCTGGCTCCTGTGGGAGCGTGGCTGCTGTTGGCGGATCAGGCGCCTGCAGCAATAAGAAAAGCGCTCGTGGCGGGCTTGTTTGCAGCCTGGCTGGCGCTGCCGCTGTGGAATATTTTGCGCGCCAGGCAATTGTTTGCGCTCCTGGCTGCCGTTGTCTTTCCCCTTTGCGCTGTTTTGGCCAGCCGAAACGTCTCTTCGGGCGTGAGGCGGGCCGCGGCCGCAGGCCTGGTGGCCGCGGCGGGGGGCTTGGTTGTCTCGGGCCTTCTGGGCAGCTGGCAGTTTTGTCTTGCCCTTTGGCGCTTCGCCGGGGTGAAAGTCGCTTTTCTGCTGCCAGTGGGGCTCCTGGGCCTGTGGGCGTTTTCCCCGCTAGCCGGCGGCGGAGACTGGGAAGAGTTTAAAAAATGGTGCCAGAGTCAGCTGGCGGCTCCGCTGCGGGTGTGGCACGTGGCGCTGGGGTTGGTTTTGGCCGCAATTTTGGCGGTCTATCTCTTGCGCAGCGGTAACACAGGCCTGGCGCCGCAGTGGGAGCGGACTGCCAGGGAGGCTTTGGAGGGGATCTTTGGCTATCGGCCCAGGACTAAAGAGCTTTTGTGCTATCCGCTTTTGGTCTTGGCGTTTTCATTAAAGCCTTCGTTTTGGCAGCGGCTGTGCTTACCGCTGGGCGCCATCGCTTTGGTCTCGACCATTAACAGTTTTGCCCATGCGCACACTCCGCTTTCGGCATCTTTGGTCCGCTCTTTCTGGGGCCTGGCCTTAGGTCTTTGCTTGGGCTGGCTGCTGACTTTGCTGGAGAGAAAGGTGATTCGCCATAGCTAAGTTTTTGCTCTTAGGTTACTACGGCTATGGCAACGCGGGAGATGAGGCGGTGCTGTATGCCATCGCCAGGAGCCTGGCCGGGCAAGGACACCGGCTTGGCGTCCTTACGGCCTCGCAAGAGCAGACTGAGGCCCTACTCTCTCCTTTGAAGGTGAAAACGTTCTCCCGCTTCAGTCCCTCTGTCCTGCGGGGGCTTCTCTGGTGCGATCTGCTGCTCTTGGGGGGAGGGAGTCTCCTGCAGGATGTCACAGGCCCCAACTCCCTGCGCTATTACCTGGGCTTGCTCAAACTGGCGAAATTTTTGGGTAAGCCTTACGCTTTCTTCGCCCAGGGCTTGGGTCCCTTTACCCGCAAGGGCAGCAAAGCGAAGGTGGGGGAAAGCGCAAAGGGAGCAAGGCTGTTGTCCGTGCGGGACGGGCAGTCTCGGCAGCTGCTCAGGGAGCTTGGCGCAGGGCCTGTGGAACTGGTCGCGGATCCGGTTTGGGCCTTGCCCGCGGATCAGCTGGCAGCGGAAGCTCCCCTTCGGGAGCCTTATATTCTTTTCGCCCTCAGACCGTGGCAAGGCAAAGAAGAGCGCTTGTGTGGCGCGCTGGAAAAGCTGCGCCGCGAGAGCCGGCTGCCTTTTGTCTTTGCCGCCATGCAGCCGCAGTGCGATCTGCCTTTGGCCAGGCGTCTGGCGGCAGAATTGGGGGGAGAGGTGGCGGCAGCTTCCGATCTGCCTGCCCTTTTAGGCTATTTTGCGCAGGCTCAGCTGGTCTGCGCCATGCGGCTGCACGCTTTGATCTTTGCGGCGCTTTTGCAGAGGCCGGCAGTGGCCATCAGCTACGATCCCAAGGTTGACGCGCTGGTGGAGGAACTGGGCTTAGCCGGCGCTGATCTGGAAGCGCCGGACCTGGAAGCGGCGGTTTCTCAGGCGACGGCTGCGCGTCCGGAGCAAGTGCGGGAGCTGAAAGCCCGGGCCGCGTCAGGGCTTGAGGGATTGGCACAGCTGGGGAGGAAGCTCGATGGAGAGAGTTAAGATCTTAGACGTCGGGGTGGACAGGGTGGATGTCCAGGAGGCTGTGGCCCGCTGCCGGGCTTTTCTGGCCCAGGGCGGCAGCCACCTGATCTGCACGCCCAATTCCGAAATGATCATGGCTGCCCGGCAGCACCCGGAGCTTGCCGCGGCATTGGCGAGGGCTGATTTGGTGATTCCGGACGGCATGGGAGTCGTCTGGGCCGGTAAGATCTTAGGCTCGCCCTTGCCCGGGAGGGTGACCGGCATTGATCTGTTTTTGGCCCTTTGCCAGGCGGCGGCCCGGGAAGGATGGAGCATATATTTATTGGGAGGCAAACCCGGGGTTGCCCAAGAGGCGGCCGCTAAACTCGCCGCGCGCTTCCAGGGTCTGAAAATTGCAGGCTGCCAGCACGGCTATTTCGCCGGTCGCGAGGAGCCGGCTGTGCTCTCCCAAATCAAGCGGGCCGCGCCGGAGATTTTGGCGGCTGGTCTGGGTTCGCCCAGGCAGGAGCTGTGGCTGGAGGAGCATTTGCCAAAGCTGGGCGTGCCCCTTGGGCTTGGCATCGGAGGCTCTTTTGACGTGCTCAGCGGCCAGAAGAAGCGGGCTCCCCAGGCCGTTTCCAAGTTGGGGCTGGAATGGGCTTGGCGGTTGGCCAAAGAGCCGTCCCGGCTTCCCAGAATGACGGCTTTGCCCAGATTTGCCCTGGCGGTTTTGAAAGAGAGGCTGGGAGGTGGCAGAGATCAATAAAAGAGCTCTGGTGGACTATGCCAGCATCTTTTTGGGCTCGCTGGTGATCGCTTTGGCGCTCAATTGGTTTTTAGTTCCCAACCGCATTGCCTCGGGCGGGGTGAGCGGCTTTGCCGTCATCGTTTATCATCTCTCCCGGGTGCCGGTGGGAGCGCTGATGGCTGTGATGAATATCCCCCTGTTCGCTTTGGGCTGGCGCAATATGGGCCGGCGCTTTGCCCTGCGCAGCCTCTTCGGCGCGCTGAGTCTTTCGCTTCTGGTGGACGCCCTGGCTCCGCGCCTGGCGGCACTCACTGCCGATCCGCTTTTAGCTTCTATTTATGGCGGTGCGCTCTCTGGCGTCGGTCTGGGCATCACTTTTCGCGCCGGCGGCTCCACAGGCGGCACAGATTTGGGAGCTCAGATCTTGCGTCGCTTTTTGAAAACAAGTCCCGGGCTGGCGCTGATGGTGATCGATTTTCTGGTGATTCTCTTGGCAGGCATCGTTTTCAACGCCGAACTGGCGCTTTATGGGATTCTGGCTCTTTTCCTCACCGGCCTGGCCATCGATTTGTTTCAAGAGGGTTTGCCCCTGACCCGCGCCGCTTTCATTATCTCGGAACGCAGCGACCAGATTGGGCAGGCCATTCTCACTAGTCTGGACCGGGGCGCCACAGAGCTATCCGGCAAGGGATTGTATACTGGCCAGACCCGCCCGACGCTCTTTGTGATCGTTTCCAGATCCGAGGTGAGCCAGCTGAAAGAGCTGGTATCTGAGATTGATCCGGCCGCTTTTTTGGTGATCACCAGCGCCAGCGAGGTGCTGGGAGAAGGGTTCAAGCGGTTCAGATAAGCCCCAGCATTTGCGCGCCGGGGTTTTTATTTTAGCCTGACAGCAGGGACTAGTCCGTTTGGACTATTTTCAAAATAGGTAACTTACTGAAAAGGGAAAACAGGCGCCAGGGAAGAATATAAGAAGAGATGAGCGGCAAGGGAGGCGGAGCTGTTTTGAGGAAGATGCTTGCGCTATCGCTGGTATTTTCCGCGATCTCGGCGGGTAAAAGCGGTTCCGAATGGGGGGATGGCGCGATTGGAAGGAAATGCAGATATATCCACGAAGCCTATACATATAGTTTGCAGTTCCTGGCGGCTTCCGGAAACCAATGGGAACCTATGATATTTCGATCCCCAAACGCGGCAAGCCCAGTCCTTGATGATCGGAAATCACGTTTCCTTCATGCAGTTTGAGAATAAAAGCTATCCCGTCGGTGGGGGCGCATGGAGATTCACAGCCCGAGAATTTCTTATTTAGGTAAATTGGTAAAGCCGTTCCGGCCTGGATGATCTTTCGCTGTTCTAGAACCAAAAGGGAATTGTCATGAAGTGGTTTT
>DIPB01000042.1:8765-11465 GCA_002426275.1 Firmicutes bacterium UBA5499 | reverse complement strand
GGAAGTTACCTTTTCAATTTACGATTTTTTTTATTTAATCGTCTGTAATTTGACTTTGCCGAGGCACAATGGTATGTTTAAAAACATACGGATCCCGCTGAAGTAAGTCCAATTTGAAATGAGAGTCAAAGAACGATCTTCGGTCATGTGATTAAGAAAAGAAATGCTTTCCGCATTGCCGGGAGACGGTGGCGTTCTGCGGTGTACGCACAGAGATAAGAAGCGGACATGATTGCAATATTGCCTACTGTAGAGAAGAATATAAAATTTTTGTAAAAAAATATCCGGCTTTCTTGCAATTAGCTGGGGAAAAATGTATAATGATTATTATGAGAGTATATAATGGAGAAGACAGGGACGGCTTTTAAGCGGAGGGGGTTACTTGCCATTAACAAAGACCTTGAGCTTATTTTGGCCCGCGCACTTCCCTGTGAGCGGGTCAAATTATTGGAACCCATGTCCAAACACACCACTTTGAGAGTCGGGGGCCCAGCTGAGATTTTCGTTCAGCCCGCAACAATGAACCAGTTAAAAATCTCGCTGCAAATCGCCCAAGAATACAAGCTACCTGTTTTGGTAATCGGCAACGGCAGCAATTTGCTGGTGAAAGACGGCGGGGTTAAGGGAATGGTGCTGAGCACCACCGCTTTAACCGAGATCTCCTGGACTGAAGATGCGGTGAGGGTGGAAGCGGGAGCGCGTTTGAGCACGCTGGCCAGGGAAGCGGCGAAGCGTGGCCTTGGCGGCTTGGAATTTGCGGCAGGTATTCCCGGAACCGTGGGCGGGGCAGTATACATGAATGCCGGCGCATACGGCGGCGAGATCTCGCAGGTGCTGGAACGGGTCTGGATCTTAGAGCCGGATGGCGCGGAAAAGGTACTGGACGTTAGCCAATGCGGTTTTGCTTATCGAACCAGCGTTCTTGCCAAAAGCAAAGCCCTGATCGCGGCTGCGCAGTTTCAGCTGCAAAAAGGAGAAGCCGAAGAGATCGTCTTTGAGATGAATAAGCTTCTGGACCTGCGCAAAGCAAAGCAGCCGTTGGATCTGCCAAGCGCCGGCAGTTTTTTCAAAAGACCTCCGGGAGATTACGCGGGCCGTCTAATCCAGGAGGCGGGCCTGAAGGGAACCAGATGCGGCGGGGCGGAAGTTTCCGCCATGCACGCTAATTTTTTGGTCAACCGGGGAGGCGCTACGGCCCAAGATTTTTTAAATTTAGCCCAGTTGGTGACGGACACGGTGAAAGCCAAATTCGGAGTCCAGCTGCAGTTTGAGGTGCAGGTGATGGGGGAAGATTAGGCCGAATATTTTTCACGAAGCTGAACATAATAAAAAGGAAGTTTTTGCTAGGGAGGGAAAAAAGTGGAGAAAAGAGAACAAAAGTCCAGTTTGGCAGAGCAAGTGGCCGCTTTCGGCGATAAGCTCTTGGGACAGCTTTTCAGCACTAGTAAAGCTGAGATCAAAGATTTCAGCCACAGACAATTGGAAGAGATGTTCGTACTTTTAGAGGAAAAAAAGCAGGAATATCAGGATAAACTATCTTTAATCCCCATGGTTCAGTTGAGCAAACTGATTGACGAATCGGTGAAGTCCGACGATAAGCTGCGTCAGTACATGCAAGAGGCGCTGGGGATCGACCGGGCTAAGCCACGGGCCATGCTTCGCCGCCTGGTGAAGGATCAGCTCATCGAAATCATTTTGCTGGCGGACGAGATTCCCGCTTCTTACACGGAGGATCTGTTCGATGAGTATAAGTTTTCCAATCGGCCGTCGTTTCGGGTTTTCAAATTCAGCTCCCCAGGCTCGAAGCTGTCTGCTGATTTCGCCAAGAAATTTAGGGCTGCCTGCCATGAGATCAACCAGAAGAAAAACGACGTGCATCGCATCCACACCAAAGGCTATAAGTTCATCAGCATCGACGCGCTGGAGGAATACCCTGAGATTCACGAACTGCGGATGACGTATCAATACCGCATCGATTACCTGGATCCGGGAAATGGAGATGCCGCTGCGGTCTATGGCTTGGCTTACAGCTTTCTGTGGTTGGATCTCGGCACGGGGATGAGCGTGATTAACGCTAAGCACGAAGCTGCCATTCGCGATATGCAGCAAATGTTGCGCCAGGCTATGGAACAGGTTGTGCAGGATATTCGCTTCACAGAAGGGCTCATTGAGCGAATCGCCAAGATGGATTACATCCGCAGGGCTAATCTTGTGAGCAATAATCAGAACAGCGCCCATGATCCTCTCTACGTATCCATGAGTCATCCGGGACTGGTGCATCTGCCGCAGTTCAACGAGCTCTTGCAGCGGGCAAATTACGAGCTGGTGAGCGGCTATTACAAGATCCCCTTGGAAGACGATGGAGACAATATCGGCGAATACGGGCTGGGCGTCTCGGCCCGGAAAGGGAAATTATGGTTTCCCAATCACCTGTCCAATAAACTGATCCGGCGTTGGGGCGTGGGCATTCTCAGGCGCCTCAGCGACGAGCTGGATCAGATCCGGGATAAGAACTTCGCGGCTTTTGCCGAGATCGTAAACCTGGATACTAATCCGATTTCCGCATCCATTCATATGGAGACCAGGCGGGAGGTTATGAATCAATTTGTGAAGAACGCCTTTAATCTGGTTTATCAGAACCAGCAGCATGAGTACCTGCGAGAAGCCAATTCCATGGAGCTGATCGGCAAGGGCAAAGGC
>DIPB01000042.1:2708-8538 GCA_002426275.1 Firmicutes bacterium UBA5499 | reverse complement strand
CAAAGGCGGCGTGCTGTACTGTCAGAATTGCGATCAGCCCATGGCGGATCAGATTGTCGCCGAATATCTGTGCCCCAATTGCGGCAAGGCTTCGCTGGTGAAGAATGTGAACGAAGCTTTGCTGCTTTATCCCAATGCCCACTCCTATAATTACCTCTGGCAGCAGTTTGAACACATGCAATCTTTGGAACATGGGCTCAGCTATGACAAAAGCGAGCTGTTCTGGGTTCACAAAAACCAATTGTGGCGCAAGTCGGTGCCCCTTGAGATCGAGATTGCTCCAACGGCCATAAACCACTTCCGCCACTTGACGCCTTTCAGCCAGCTGGATGAGAAGGAAGTGGAGCAGACTCTTCATTTCTTGAAGGTGGCCAGGGGCAAGTGCCCGTTCTATCAGACTGTGGACGATTGCATCGGCTGCCAGCGAACCATGACCAGGCAGAACTGCCTGCAGCGCTTGCTGATTGACACAGCCCGTTCTTCCGTTTACAATCACAGCGATCTTCGCTTGGGGGATCTGGCTTTTCGCGCGGTTGTGGCGCGGGAAGACGTAACTGTCGTCTGTTACGGCAGAAACGGCAGAAGGGGCAGAGAAGAATTTGGCCTTTTGACCCCCCGCAGCACCGAGGGAGCCAAACTTCTCTCCGAAATGCTGGACGATCACCTTGCGGATGCGTTCCAAATCTTCGGAGTTGTAACAAGAACGGATTTAAGCGCCGACATGCTGGCCAACCTGAAGCTGGTGGCGCGTTACGGAAACAAACGGCTGACGCTTTTCGAACGGGAAGTTTTGGCCGGACTCCAGCACGAATGTTTGATGCAGGAAGCCTTTGGCGAGAGAATGGCAGACGCCAATTAAACAAGAACCACGGGAAGCGCCCGCTTGGGCGCTTTTTCCATTTTGAGAAGGATTTTGTCCGCTGATAGCGAAAAAATAAAGATGTTGGACTTGGGACTACCCTTGGTATGAGAAGAGAGACAATCAGGGAAACTAGCAGCGAAAGGGGGGCAGATGCAGATGGAGCACGAGCGGATCCTGATTTTACAGCTTTGCCCTTTGGGAGATACGCTGTTCGGGACGCCGGCCATCAGGATTTTGAGAGAGCGCTATCCGCAAGCTGAGCTTGTGGCTATGACATGGAAGAACAATCAAGCTGTGCTGGCGGGGAACCCGGCTGTAGACCGGATTTTGAGCGTGAAGAACACTTTGGAAGCCATCAGGATCCTGAGGCAGTTAAGCAAAGAAAGATTTGCGCTTGCTGTGGGGCTGTCGCACAGCGGCAGCGCTTTGTTGGCATTTTGTAAGGCGCAGCAAAAGGTTGGGTTCAATGCTCATTATTTGGGTTGGCTCTATCGAGAGAAGGTGCCGGATCGGAGAAACATTCACGCCGTTGAATATTGCCTGAATGTATTGCAGCCATTGGACATTGAGCCTCCTGCCGAAAGCAGGCTGGAATTTTATTATTCTCAGCGTGATCTGGATGTGGCGGCAAGTTTTCTGGAAGAGTGTCACGGCTATCCGTTAATTGCCATCCATCCGGGGGGCAGGTTTTTTCCTGTCAAGCGCTGGCATACCGGGGGCTTCGCCCAGGTGGCCGATTACTTAATGGGCGCTTTGAAAGCGAAGGTGGTGCTGGTTGGAGGCAAAGACGACGAGCCTTTAGCCTGGGAAATCGCTTCTAAAATGAAGCAGCAGCCGCTTCTGGCCGCGGGCCGCACTTCGCTGAAAGAGACCGCGGCCATTATCTCTTTGGCTGATTTATTTGTGGGCAATGATTCTGCGCCGCAGCACCTGGCCGCGGCTGTGGGAACGCCTGTGGTGGCTCTATTCGGACCCACGGATCCCAATAATTTTTATCCTTGGGGAGTGCCCTATAGAATCGTACGCTGCGATCTCAGCTGCAGTCCTTGCTTTCATTGGCTGGGCAGCCCTTTGCAATATCTTCCGGCCTGGGATAACCCTACTTGCCAGCGGGAATGCATGCAGTCCATCAGCGCGCAGGACGTGATCGAGCAGCTGGAAGATCTGTGGCAGGAGATCTCGGGAAGGACCGGAACCAAAATATGAGGATCGGCGTTTTTACGGACAGTTACAGACCATACATCAGCGGCGTTGTGCGCTCAATCGACAGTTTCGCCTGCGAACTTCGCAAGTTGGGCCATAAGGTCTATATTTTTGCGCCCAAATACAGAGGAGCGCCGGATGAGCTTGACGTTTACCGTTTTCTCTCCGTGCGGCCGCCTACGAACCAGGATTTTGCCCTGGCAATTCCCATCTCCGGCAGGCTCAGATCCACCATTGCGAAGCTGAAGCTTGATTTAATCCACACCCACTCGCCTTTTCTCATGGGGCAGCTGGGCGCGCACTGCGCCAGGCGGGCTGGCATTCCGCTGGTGTTCACTTACCATACCCTCTACGATCAATATGTGCATTATATTCCCATGATGGCAAATTTTGCCCGCTGGGCTGTGGTACATTATACGGCCAATTATTGCAACCGTGCGGATCGGATCATCACGCCCACTTCTGTGGTGGCCAAAATGATCCGCAATTATGGGATCACAACCCCCATTACTGCTTTACCCACAGGGATCGACTATCAGCTGTTCAAAGGCGGCGATCCAAATTGGCTGCGGAAACGTTACGGCATCGGCCAAGAGGAGCGGATTTTGCTGTTCGTGGGGAGATTAGGCCAGGAAAAAAATTTGGATTTTCTGCTGCACGCGGTGCGTTTGGCGAAGAAAAAGCTGCCCTCCCAGCGGCTGAGGCTGGTGCTGGTTGCCGGCGGACCTGAAAGGGAGCACCTGGAGCGCCTGGCCTGGGAGCTGGGGCTTCAGGATAATGTGCTGTTCACAGGCCCCCTCCCGCCGGGGGAGGTGGCTCATTGCTATAAGGGAGCGGATCTGTTCACATTTCCTTCCTGCACGGAAACCCAGGGACTTGTCCTGCTGGAGGCCATGGCTGCCGGACTGCCGCCTGTGGCCGTAGGCGTCAACGGAGTCTTGGATATGGTCGCTTCCGATTCCGACGGCTTGCTGGTGGGTCTGGATTTGGAAGAGTTCAGCTCCGCCATCGCTGAGCTTTTGACAGATGAGCGGCAGAGGCTGAAACTTTCCAGAGGCGCCAGCCGGAAGGCGGCAGCGTATTCAACTGCTAATATGGCCCAAAGGCTGTTAGCTTTATATGAAGAAGTAACGGCTGAAAGAGGAGCTGGAAGATGAAGCTCACAGAGAAGTCCTTAAAGAGGGGACTTGTCTTCTCTGTGGTTTGCGGAGCGATTTCTATCCTTCTGGTCTCGTCTTTGACCAAGACTAAGCTGGATTGGGCAGGCCTCGGGAGAATCAGCTCCACTTATTTCGCCCTGGCTGTGGCGCTGGCGATCGCCTCCTGGCTGGCTAAAACTTTTAGAATCCAGTTTCTGATCTCAGCCATGGGCGAGAAGATTTCAACCGGGCGGATGCTGAATATTTTTCTGTCCGCCTGTTTCGTTTCCCATGTTACGCCGATGACGGGCGGAGGCATGCCGCTGCAAATCTACATGCTCTATCGGCAAGGTGTGAATTTTGGGCATACGGTTGCGGTTAGCGTGGTGGATTCTTTTTTAACGGCCTTGTTTTACATCTTGGCGGCGCTTTTGCTGCTGTTCGTCTGGCATTCGCGGATTGGACTTTCTTCGGGCATGGTCATGTTTGCGCTTGGACTGATTATTTTGGCCTGCGCCTTTTTGCTTTATCTGATTTTAAAACCGGAAGCGGTCGGTAGTCTGACCGTTAAAATCGGCGGCAGCGGGTTTTTTCGCTTTTTGAATCGCAAAGGACGCCTTGAGAGGTGGACGGTGCGAGTCTCCCAGGAAGTGCGGCGATACCGCGAGGCTTTGAGCCTGCTGTCGCAAAACAGGTGTTCCGCTCTCTGGTTGGCTTTCGCCTGGACATTGGTCTATTGGGCATTGTATTTGGCCATTGTGCCGACGCTTTTGGCGGGACTGAACGTGAGCTTTGATCTGGTACAGGTGATGGAGTCTCAGCTCTTGCTGAATTTCATCCAGCCCTTCTTCCCCACTCCCGGCGCCAGCGGCGGCGCTGAGTTGACCTTTGCGTTCTTCTTCAGGAACGTCGTGCCTAAGGGACTTTTGGGGATCTTCGTGATGGCCTGGCGGCTGGCGACTTATTATTTGAGTTTGATTTGCGGAGCCGTTGCCATTGTTTACGCATTGAGGCGCGGCTGGCTGGAGAGGAACCAGTTTGAGACCGCGACGAAGAAAGAACAACAGTGAACAGGGCGGTACGGAACTGCCGGAGTGGATTTCCGGATAGACGGAATATCTGTCGGCCGCAGAATATTGCCCGTCTTAGCCTTCGACGGGAGCTTGCGGGAGGCGTGACCGCCGTAAACTTGTAGGGGGGATGCTGAATGTTCTTCTCGCGCGTCAGCCTTGCCGTCGGTGGGCCCTGGGAATTTTTAGCTTTAACTGCGGAAAGAGGAGTCGGAAGATGAAGCTCACAGAGAAGTCCTTGAAGCGAGGGCTTGTCCTCTCTGTGGTGATCGGCGCGGTCTCCATTTTTTTAGTTGTGGCCTTGACCAAGACGAATTTGGATTGGACAGGCCTCATGAGAATCAGGCTGACTTATTTGCTCTTGGCGGTGGCGTTTGAGGTCGCCTCCTGGTATGCTAAGACGCTTAAGATGCAGGTTCTGGCCGGAGCCATGGGCGGGAAAATTTCGACAGGGCGGATGATGAACATTTTTCTGTCATCTTGTTTCATTTCCCAGGTCACACCGGCCACCAGCGGCGGTATACCGTTTCAGATGTACATGATCTACCGGCAAGGGGTGAAATTCGGGCATGCCGTTGCCCTCAGCGTGGTAGATTCGTTTTTAACGATCTTGTTTTACGTTCTGATGGTGCCCCTGCTGCTGTTTATCTGGCGCTCCTGGATTGGCATCTCCACCGGCGCGATTGTGCTTGTGCTGGCGCTGACAATTCTGGTTTGCGGCTTCCTGCTGTATTTGATTTTTAAACCCGAGGTGTTTGGCAGCCTGACCATCAAGATCGGCAGAAGCAGGCTTTTCCGCGCCTTAGATCGCAAGGGACGCCTGCAGGGGTGGTCGCAGAGAGTCACCCAGGAAGTGCGGCGGTACCGCGAGGCTTTGAGCTTGCTGGCGCAAGACAAATGCTCCGCCCTGTGGTGGTCCTTCGCGCTGACCGTTATCTACTGGGCGGCGTCCCTGGCCATCGCGCCGTCGCTTTTGGCGGGCCTGAACGTAAAGTTTGCTCTGGTGCGGGTGACTGTAGTTCAGCTGCTGCTGAATTTCATTCAGCCCTTCTTCCCGACCCCCGGCGCCAGCGGCGGCGCGGAGCTGAGCTTTGCGTTTTTCTTTAAAGACATTGTGCCCAAGAGACTTTTGGGAATTTACGTGCTGGCCTGGCGGCTGGTCTCGTATTACATCAGTTTGGTTCTGGGCGCGTTTTCCATTGTCTACGCGCTAAAACACGGATGGCTGGAGCGAAACAAGTTCGCTTTGGAGACAAAGGAGGAACAGCAGTGAACAGGGCGGTATTCTTGGATCGGGACGGAACTGTCACAGAAGAAGTGGGCTATGTGAATCATATCGATCGTTTGAAGCTATTGCCCGGCGCCGCCTCTGCCATCAGAAGGCTGAATGGCGCCGGCATTTTGACGGTTTTGGTCACCAATCAGGCAGGCGTGGCCAGGGGGTATTTCCCGGAAAAGCTGGTGGGCGAAGTACATAAAAGGCTGGAATATCTGCTGGCCAAAGAAGACGCCCGGCTGGACGCCATCTATTATTGTCCGCATCATCCTACGGCGGG
>DIPB01000042.1:0-2571 GCA_002426275.1 Firmicutes bacterium UBA5499 | reverse complement strand
AGGAAACGCTGCGATTGCCGCAAGCCCGCAGGCGGGATGCTGCTTGCGGCAGCCAAGAAATTGGGCGTCGATTTGTCGCGGAGCTTTATGGTGGGCGACAAGATCACGGATCCCATCACCGGCATGCGGTTGGGCGCCAAAGGGATTCTGGTGCTCACAGGTTACGGCAAAGGAGAGTGCGCTTATCACCGCAGCCAGTGGCCACTAGAGCCGGATTTCATTGCCCGGGACCTGGCGGGAGCTGTGGAGTGGGTTTTGGAGCAGGCTCAGCAAAGGAAGGGAGCGTAATGTTAGCGAAGAAATGTCAGGGATTGCTCCAGCGCTTTGCGGGCAAGCGGGTGGTGGTGCTTGGCGATTTGATTGCGGACGAATACATCTTCGGCAACGCCAAGCGCATTTCCCGGGAAGCCCCGGTTTTGATTCTCCACTGGCAAGATCGTTTTGTCGCTTTGGGCGGAGCCGCAAACACAGCTCACAACTTAGCCGTCTTAGGCGGCAAAGTCGAGCTATTGGGCGTGGTGGGGGCGGACGGGACCGGTCAAGAGCTGCGCGGTTCCTTGGCAGCCGGAGGCATAGGTCAGGAGCACGTCTTGGTTGATGCTGCCAGGCCCACCACTGTGAAGTTGCGGGTGCTGGCTGGAGGCCAGCAAGCCGTGAAGCAGCAGGTGGTGCGCATAGATAAGTTTGCCAGTCAAGCGCTTTCCAGCGACCTGGAAAAGCAGATTTTGGCGAACTTGACGCTCCTGCTGCCCAGGGCGGATGCCTTGCTGATCTCAGATTACGGTTTGGGCGTAATGACGGGGAAGATTAAAAGCAGCGCCCTTGCCCTGGCGCATAAATACCGGCTGCCGGCGGCTGTTGATTCCAGAGAAGAAATTCTCTCGTATCAGGGCGCCAGCGTGGTCACGCCCAACCTGGAAGAAGCCGGCGGCGCTTTGGGCTTGGAGCTGAACAGCCAGGAAGAGATCACGGAAGCTTGCTTGAGCATCCAAAGAAAACTCGGCAGCGAAGCCGTGATCATTACCAGGGGAGAAGACGGCATGACCTTAATGCTGGCGGACGGCCGGCATTGGCATCTGCCGGCTCTCAATCCCACTAAGGTTTACGATGTGACCGGCGCAGGGGACACAGTGATCGGCGTCCTTGCCTTGAGCCTGGCGGCGGGCGCCAGCTATCTTGAAGCCGCGGTTTTGGCCAATTTGGCCGCAGGCCTTGTGGTGCGCAAATTGGGCACGGCGACTGTGACCGTCCAGGAGTTGGCTGCGGCCTTAAGCGAGCTTTCGCCGCAATTCACAGAACCGGAAGGAAATATTTCAGCTAGCAATTAAGGAGGAATCGTCATGAGCGCTTACAAGGTCCAACAAGGCTCGTTTTCCGGTCAGGGAACAGTAGAGCTAATCGATGAAGCGTCGCAGATCCAGGCCACGATTTTGCCTTCCTGCGGCAGCAATCTCATCGCCTTCACCGCCAAGGGGAGATCGTTTTTGAAAACGCCGAAGGATTTTCAGGAACTGAAAAACCGGCCCAGCGGTTTTGGCACTCCGGTGCTGATGCCGCCCGGGAGAATTAAAGACGGCGTTTTTCATTTCCAGGGCAGGGAATATCGGTTTGAGAAAAACGAAAGGGGCGGGCGCAATCACATCCACGGGCTGGTGATCAGCCGCCCGTGGGAAGTCGCGGCTCTCTCCGCCGAAAATTCCGCCCGCGCGCAGCTGACCTTCGCCTCGGATAAGTTTCCGGAGCTTAAGAGCTACCTTCCTTTTGTCTTGAGCTTAACCTTTACCTTAGCGGACGGCAGCCTGACAATCCAGGCCCAGTGTCAGAATCTGGCTGCGGAAGCGCTGCCGTTTTGGCTGGGGTTCCATCCCTATTTCCGGGCGCCTTTAAGCCCCGCGAGCAGCAAAGCGGACTGCTTCATAACCTTGGCTACCCAGAAGCGATGGCAGCTTGAAGAGCTGGTGCCCACAGGCGAACGTCTGCCGGTAGAGGGTAAACATGTCCTCTCAGAGCCAAGGAGCCTGGAGGGACTGCTGCTGGACGATGTGTATACCGTGGCGCAGAGCGCGGGACGGAGCGTAGCACGCTATGAAGATCGCGCGGCCAAGGCCGGAATTGAAGTGGAGGCTGACTCGGCGTTCGGGCACTGGGTTGTCTACACGGGCAAGGATCTGAGCGCAGACTTCGTTTGCCTGGAGCCGTATACCGGCGTGCCCAATGCTCCCAACCTGCCGCTGCCGCCTTCTGAAACTGGCGTCGTCGCCCTGGAACGGGAGCGGCCTTTCACAGGCGAGATCCGGCTGAGACCGTTTTGACGAGCATGAAGAAAGGTTACGGGCATGTTAATCTTTGAGCCAAGCAGTTGACAGGAAGTTTCACCCTTGATAAAATGAAAGCGATGAAAGTGTGCCTAGGGTTCCGCTTCACGAAGGACTGGACCGAGTGGCGCAGGCATTCCCTATAGGAATGTCACACCGTAGAGGGATAAAAACCCGGGCGGGCAGGTTTCTAAGCCTGCCCGCCTTTTAATGGTGCGCCCGGCATGGACGCAGTCTAGCGGGTGAAAGTCCCGAG
>DIPB01000125.1:38925-40014 GCA_002426275.1 Firmicutes bacterium UBA5499 | reverse complement strand
CCTACGATAACTTTACACCAACTCTTGTCCGCGCCTACCAGGTAATCGCCCCGGAGCGCAGGTACTATTTCGTACTTGTCCACCTCAGCGCAAAGTTGCAAATCAGAGCCTAACCCAATCTGGCTCAGATAGCTGCCATGTTGACAGGCGGTCAAGAGAGCCAAGATCTTCCCCTGCCAGCTTTCCCAGATGGCCAGAGCTGCTTTGGCGCTATCTAGAAGCTCGGCGCCGGCGGCCAGCCTTTGACAGATAAAGCCGGCAAAAGCGGCGTCTTCCAACGAAAATGCGCCCGCTCTGCCTGAGCAAAAAAGGTAAATCTCTTCAGGTCCAAGCTCCTCAAGTCTGCCGACGACGGCCGAAGCATTGAGAAAAGAGCCGATGAGAATAGGCTCTAACCCGCTCTCCCGGGCCCGGACGATGGCTTGCGTGCCATTGGTGGTGGTAAAAATGATTCTCTTGCCCCCCACAACCTCCGGGGTGTATTCGGCAGGCGAATTGCCCAGGTGAAAGCCGGCTATCTTGACGCCTTTCCGCTCCCCCCCCAAGATGGCTTCCGGATCTGCTTGGGCGAGCAGGCGCGCTTCTTCGGCCGTGCGCACTGGCCTGATGCTGTCGGCTCCCTGAGCCAAGGCTGTGGTGACGGTGCTGCTCGCCCGCAGCACATCGATCACCACAGCGGCTCCTTTCAAAGGCGAAGGAATGTTTTGCGGCGTTAAAAAAACGTGGAGTTTCATTCTTCCAGCTTCCTGAGCTTCACTTTGGCGCCGTTTGGGACTTTGCGCAGAAGCGTGGCGTCACCCTTAACGCTGCCCAGCACGTTCACCGGACTTGCGGCGCGGATTTGCTCCCCGTCGCTTGCGGGGGTAGGACCGAAAAAGATACAAAACGCGTGTCCCGGCGGCCAGTAAGCGATCTCACCTACCTCTACGTCTTCAGTCGCCCGCTCTTCCGGGCCAAGCCGCACCGGGATGGAAAAGTAAATCTCATCTCCCCAGCGGTTACCTCTGGCCTCCAGCGGCAAAGCCTGAAACACGGCCGCGGCCGTTTTACTGTCATTGAGTTCCGCTTCCAGTTTCACTCCGCCGGCCT
>DIPB01000125.1:31516-38790 GCA_002426275.1 Firmicutes bacterium UBA5499 | reverse complement strand
CCAATTGCGCCAGCCGATGCGTAAGCTTCTCTGTTGCCTCATAAAGTTCATTATATATGGCATAAAGGCCGTCATAAGTCTCTTTCTCCCGCCGGTTCACCTCAAAGTGCCGCACCACGGGATTAATGCTCTGTGAGGTCGCCGCCGGATCCAGGAACAGACCGATCCCGGCTCCGGCCAGAATGAAGGCGCCCAGCGAGGCTGCCTCAGTCTGCCGGGGCAGGCCCACGGCAAAGCCTGTGACATTTGCTTTGATCTGGTTCCATAATTCGCCTTTGCTGCCGCCGCCCATGAGCACGATCCTCTCCGGCAGCATCTTCATTCCCGCCAACACGTCAAGACAGGCCCGCAATTCATAGGCCACCCCTTCCATCACAGCTCTGGCAAGCTCTTTGCGGCCGTGATCCAAAGTGAGACCGAACACGACCCCCCTGGCGTCCGGGTTCCAGCGGGTTGCCTTAGCTCCCATGAAGAAAGGCAGCAGCAATAACTTGTTGGCGCCTGCTTTGGCATTGGCCGCCTGTCTGCTGATGAGATCGTACGTGCTGATCCCAAGATCTTCGGCTGCCATCCGCTCAGGACCCGCAAAGTTATCGCGGTACCACCTGAGGATTGAGCCTGTGGTGGTGAGGCCCTGTTCGATCAGCCACTGCCCCGGCAGGGCATGGCACGATGAGACGACCCGCGCGTCTAGCTCGGCCGGCAGCTGTGCGGTGGCAAAGGAGAGATTTGATGTGGTTCCCGTGGATTCCATGGCCAGCTGTCCGGAAATACCGGCGCCCAAAGCTTCACACTGGCGGTCTCCGCCTCCGGCCACAACAGGCACTCCCGAGGGCAAGCCTAAAATCTCAGCCGCCTGTGCCGTGAGTTTTCCCACAACGTCCGTGGAGGAGACCAGAGGCGGCAGCTGCTCGGGCCTGAGCCCGACCAGCTCCACCAGATCCTGGCACCACTCGCCTTTTCTGATGTCATATAGCATGGTGCGGGAAGCAAGCGACGGCTCTGTGGCTGCCACGCCCGTCAGGCGGAAGGCCAGATACTCCTTTGGCTGCAGAAATGTCACAGCCTCTCGCATGATCGCCTGGGCGTGACGCTGCCACCAGAAAAGCTTCGTGGCGCTGAACGTTGAATCCGGAATCATTCCGGTACGCTGATGAAGGTTCTCTCTGCCCGCCTGGCGGGACAACTCCTCAGCTTCCCTGTGAGCTCGCCTGTCCATCCAGACGATGGCCCGGGAGAGCGGCTTGCCGTCTTTCGAGATTGGAACCATCGTCTCTCGCTGTGATGAGAGGCCAATACCTAAAACCTCAGCCTCTTGTCCGGCTAAGACCTGGCGGCAGGTTTCCACCGCGGCTTCCCACCAATCTTCCGCCTCTTGCTCTGCCCACATAGGCTGGGGATGGTAAAGGAGATATTCCTTCTCCGCCTGGGCCAGGATTTGACCCTTGAGATCAAACAAGGTTGTTTTACAGGCAGTCGTGCCTAAATCGAAGGTTAAAATCCCCTGCATGTTCTTCCCCTCTCTAGAAAGACGCCAGGGCAAGCCCTGGCGATCGTGTTATTTATTGAAAACTTCAGGATTGACTATGTTGGGTGGCACTTTGCCGTCCAGTACAGACAGCAAATTCTCCGCCGCCATAGTAGCCATCTTGGTCCTGGTCTCCCGAGTGGCGCTGGCGATATGCGGCGCCAAAATCACGTTCTCCAGGCCGAGCAACTCCGGCTCTACAGCTGGTTCGTTCTCGTAAACATCCAGGCCTGCGGCGGCAATCTGCCCTTCTTTCAGGGCTTTGGCCAGAGCCTTCTCATCCACGATGGGGCCGCGGGCTGAGTTGACGAGGACCGCGCTTTCTTTCATGAGCCCAAACTCCCGCTGGCTGATCAGATGATGCGTGCTGGAAAGCAAAGGCACGTGCAAAGAAACGTAATCCGCTTCCGCCAACAGCTGATCCAGCTGCCTGTATTCAATGCCTAAGGCCTTTTCTTCCTCGGGACTCCTGCGATTGGCATCGAAATAGAGGATTTTCATTCCGAAGCCATGTCCGCGCTTGACCATGGCTTCGCCGATCCTGCCTAACCCCACCAGACCCAAGGTCTTACCGTAGATATCGTAGCCCAAAAGCAACATGGGGCCCCAGCCATTATATTTGCCGGCCCTGGTGAACTTATCTGCTTCCACCAGCCTCCTGCCCGCCGCCATCAGAAGCGTCCAGGCCATATCCGCCGTTGTTTCAGTGAGCACTCCGGGAGTGTTGGTAATCGGCAGGCCGCGGCGGGTGGCCTCCGCCACTTTGATGTTGTTGAAACCCACAGCGTAGTTGGAGATCACTTTCAAATTGGGATTTGCATCCATGATCTCCTCGTCGATCTCATCTGTCAACAGACACAAAAGCGCGTCTTTTCCCTGGATCCCTTCGATGATCTCTTCTTTGCTCAGCACCCGATCTTCCGGGTTCACTTCCACCTGACAGCGCGCCCTGAGCATTTCCAGCCCCGGTTCGGGAATTCTTCTGGTGACAAATACTTTCTGCATTTTCTTCACTCCTTAAACTAAACTCCAAGCCAAAGTCAATGTGCGCTTGGCGTTGGCAATCACGATTTCCGAGCTTTCGCCCGGCAAAGGTTTGACCTCAAAGCTGACGATTGGCAGCTGCTTTTTTCCTGCCGCCAAAAAGCCAATCTCGAACAAGCCCCGCAGGTACTCTGCCAGTTCCTCCACCCCATTCTCGCCTTCAGGCAGGCTGAAGCGAGGATGAGAGTCGCCATAGGCGCCGCTGCCTTCCTTCAGCACGCAATTTCCCATATGCGCGTGAACCACATAATCTTTCACTGTGTGCAGCGCATCGCGGGTTTTTTCGTATTGAATTGGGAAATGGCTCAAATCCACCGTCAGGCCGAAGTCGGGAAAGCCCGCCTGGCGGATTCTCTTGGCAAAGGCAGCGCATTCGGCATTGGGACCCATGAGGCATTTTTTGTCTACCTCCCGATCAAAGGTTTCCATGCTCAGCGAAAGCCCCCGCTCTTTGGCGTAAGCCGCGGCTTCCGTTACGGATTCCGCCAGCAAATCTGTGGCCTGAGCGCGCTTGTCCGCGCCGGGATCCCAGCCGCTCAAGAAGGCCAGGCGCCTGGCGCCCAGCTCCTGGGCTTGATCGATTCCCTTCTTTAACTGGGCAACCGCTTTAGCTCTCTCCTGCCCATCCAAAGCATTCAGATCCAATTTGGTGGTCAAAAACATCGGCTGGGCTCCAAAGGCCACTTCCAACTGGCTGGCAGAGAGCAGTTTCGCCGCGTCCTTTCTCACCTGCGGATCGTTAATCCAGGTTACCTCAACGGCGGTAAAGAACTCGTCGGTTGCGATCTTCTCCAAAGTCTCCAAGATTGGCCCGTCGCCTTTCATCGTCGCCGGATAGGCCATGAAATGAATTATCCCTGGCTTAAAATAGGAATGCCAAGATTCGCGCACGATAAATCAACCTCCTCAAACTAATTCTATATCCACGCCCGATCGGGCGATGGCATCAATGATTTTGGGATCCGCGCCTTTGTCTGTGATTATTCTAGCCACTTTCCTCAAAGGAGCATACGATACCAGTCCCTCTTTGCCCAGCTTGCTTGAGTCCACCAGCAAGACGACCTCCCCTGCTGCCTCCATCATCGCTTGTTTCACGGCAGCTTCAAAGCTATTGGAAATAGCCAGTCCCCATTGGCTTGTAACGCCGCTGGCAGCCAGAAACGCTGTGTTCACCCGGTAGTGAACCAACGCTCGTTCGGCCTCGGGCCCCAAAAGCGTCAAGCTGCTTTCGGAGAGCGTCCCTCCCACCATCTCTACCGTAAGCTCGGGGCTGCCCGCCAATTCCAAGGCGATGTTCAGCGCGTTGGTCACAACAACAGACTGACGTCTGCTGCTTTGCAGCGCCCTGGCCAGCTGCAGCGTGGTGGTGCCGCCGTCGATGATGATCCGGTCTCCCTCTTTCACAAAATCTAAAGCTCTGCGGCCGATGCGCTCTTTTTCTTCCCTCTTGCTCTCCGCTCTAGCGGAAAGCGGCGCGATAGTCTGCCTACCCTCGGTGGTCGCCCCGCCATGGGTGCGCTTCAGCTGGCCTTCTTCTTCCAGCTTCTTCAAATCCCGGCGAATGGTTTCTTGCGCAACGATAAACAACTGGCTGAGTTCCGCGATCTCAACGCTTTTTCGCTCCCGCAAGAGCTCCATGATCCGCATTCGCCGTTCTTCCGCTATCAATTCTTTTCATCCTTTTAATGTGTATTTTTGTGGTTTACTGTTGACTTCACTATAGTATTCCACACAATGCCGCAAACTCCTCCTTGAAATCGCCACTTTCTTTGCAAAATAAACGGCCCGGGTCTTGGCAGACCAGGGCCGCGCGATTATTCTTGCGACGGACTGTCTTCTGTCTGCTCCCGCACAACGCGGGGAGTGATAAAGACCACAAGCTCCGTCTTGTTCTTGACAGTTTCCTGGCGCCGGAACAGGTACCCAACCACCGGCAGGCTGCCCAAAAGCGGCACCTTCCTGGTGTAAACGCTGGAATCATCTTTGATCATGCCGCCGATCACCATGGTCTGCCCGTCCTTGACGATCACAGAAGTCTTGGCCTCTCTCTGGGCGATCACGCTGCCGCCTTCGATGGTCACGTCGTTGGCAAAACTATTGCTGGTCTGATAGACATCCAGGGCGATTTGGCCGCTCTCGCAAATTCTAGGGGTAACTTCCAACTGAATGCCCACGTCCTTGTAAGTATAGAAATTCTGGACTTTCCCGTCTTCGCCTTCCTTAGAGCTGGTCAGATAGGGAAATTGATGGCCAATCTTGATGGAGGCCTGTTTATTGTTGGCAGTGGCAATCTTAGGCGTGGCCAGGATATCTACCTGAGAAGATTGGCTGAGCGCCTGAATGGTGGCGGAGAGGTTTCCGTCAATGGTGCTGTACCGCAAGCCAGATCCCAAGTTGCTCCCCCAGCCAATCTGGCCGCTGCCTCCGGGAAGATTCAAGGAAAGTTCGAGTCCCAGATTAGTGCTTTCATCCAAGGTAACCTCCATCACCACAGCCTCAATGAGCACCTGGGGAGGCATCACGTCAAGCTGTGCGATGATGGGCTTCACCTCGGCCAAAGCCTGGGGCGCCGCAGCCAGCAGAAGGGAATTGCTCACGTCGTCCGCCACCACCCGGATGGTCTGTTCATTAGCGCTTCCTGAAGAGATAGTTTGCCCAAAAGTGGGATAGCCTAAGATTCTTATATTTTGCTGCCGTGAGCCGGAGTTGGAACTGGAACCGGAGGCTGCGAACAGATCGGTGAGGGTTTTGGCCAGTTCCGATGCTCTGGCATTCTGCAGTTTATAAACGAAAACCGAACTTGCAGGCGCGCCTTCCTGATCCAAATACGCCACCAGAGCTTCCAACTGCGCGATGGCGGAGAGGGAAGAGGTCACCACCAGCGAGTTGCTGGCCACATCTGCCGCCACCCGCACTTGGGAGCCGGAAGGCCAGGCGAAAACAGTGGCCGGATCCAGTCCCAACGAAGCCAGCAGCTCTTTGAGGGTATCTGGCTCCACTGTGCCTGCCGACTGATTCCAGCGATAGGAAAGATTTAAAACTTGGTTGAGCATATCTGCCAGCTGACTGGCATTGCCCTTTTTCAATCTGAACACAGCCGTAGCCTGCAACTCAGTCCCGCCGGCAGCCTCCCGATCTAATTGCGCCAACAGCTCCACGATCTCATCGCTCAGCGAAGCGGGCGCGGTCACCACCACGGAATTCGTGGTGCTATCCGCGGCAAATCGCGCTTTGGCTGCGGAAGAGTTTTGCGCCGGCTCTACCTGTTGCGGCCTTTGCGCTTGTTCCAGCAAACTTGATAGCGCTTGCTGCCTTTGCGTCCGCTGAAAATTTTGTCCGGTGGAATTGGCGACCGGTTGCGCTTCCACCAAGCGCGTGGTTTTAGAGTCGCCGAAGATGGTATTGAGGATATTCACCGCATTTTGGGCGTCGGCATACGCCAGCCGCACCACTTTGCGCACGCTCTCTTCCTCAGCCACAGGCACGTCAAGCTGAGCTACGATCTGTGAGATCAGCTCCAGCACTTGCCTGGAACCGGTGACGATCACGGAGTTGGTATGGGTGTCGGCCACGATTTGGTTTTCCACCAAGCTTCTGTTTTGAACAGCTTGGGACAATTGTTGGTATATATTTCCCGAAATCCCCTGCGTAAGGCCTTCAGCTTGCTGAGGAACCGCAAGCCCCTGGCCGACTATCCGGCCAGGCTGCAGCCCTGTCTGAGCCGCAGTTGCCAGCGGCTGGGTAAGCAGCGGCGCAAGCTGCTGAGCCATCAGCGCCGCATCCACATGCTTAAGGCGGATCACTCGAAAAGGCAGCGCCAACTCTTCAGTGCGCGGCCTTGAGCCGGGCGTGATCTCCGCTTCCAGCTGCTCGATGATCTGTTCCAGCTGTTTGAGATGAGATTGGCGATCCGTCAGCAGCAAAGCATTGCTGCTCTCCAGGGCTATCGCGCAGGCCGGACTGGGAAAGAGGCTTTGCAGTTCCCTGGCCACATCTTTAGCCTTCAGTGTCTTCAGCGGCAGAATTTGCGTCACCAGACTCTCGTCCGCCTGCCCTTGGGGCAGTTTCCCCACCACAAGCGTTCCCTGACCGATGGCCTTCTCCAGCGGCACCACTTTAATCAAATTTGCTTCCTCAATGATGGTAAAGCCTCGCAGCGAGAGAATCGTCTTGAGGATCTCAAAGCCTTCCTCTAAGCTCACTTTGCTCTGGCTGATAATGGTTACAGTCCCTTTCACTTCAGGCGCCTTGACGATGGTCTTGCCGCTTGCCAGACTGAAGAACTGCAAAACCTGATCGATCTCCGCATCGCGATAATTCAGGGAAATTTCAGCGGCGAAGCTCAGCTGGGCGCCAATGATTACCAAAAAAATACATTTTGTCAATTTCATTTCTGACCACCGCCTGTTCTCTCTCTCAGGGGCTCAACGGAAAACTCCCCCGGCAATGTCAACCTTTTCCTTTCTTTTCCGGCGCTAATCTCCACCCAATCCGGACCGACCTTTTCCACTTTCACCTTTCCCTGTCTTTGCCCTTCAGCCAGATAGACGGGAGGAAAATCGGGCCCGGCCAGCAAGGCAAGCCTGCCGTCCGCGCTTTCCACCACTCCCCGCAGCACCAATCCCTCAAGTGGAGAGGGCGGAGGCGGAGCATCAAATTCCGGAAACGGAGCAAGCGGCGCAGGCGGCTCCGTCTGAGACGG
>DIPB01000125.1:26851-31404 GCA_002426275.1 Firmicutes bacterium UBA5499 | reverse complement strand
CGGCTCCGTCTGAGACGGTTCAGACTGCGGCGGCTCAGGCAGTCCGCCTTTGGCCTTCAGGAGTGGCTGAAAGATATCCCGCCGGAGAATCAGCGTCTTGGCCGCGTTGGGCGTGAGTCTGGCGCTTGAGCGGACCGGCTCTTCAGAAGCCTTCAGCTTGCCTTGCTGCCCTTCTTCCGGCAGCGGGAGCAGCCAAACCAAAACCGCCAGTAACCCCAACCAGAAAAGCGGGTGTACTTTCTGCTTAATCATCTTCCCTTACCTCCAGGCGAGAACGATCAGTGGCTTTAATTTGCACCTGGAGTCCCTGGGCGGAACTTGTGATCTGCAGCTGTTGGATGAGCAGCGAAGGATAAGTTTGCTCCGCAAGTTCCAAAAAAGCGACTAAACTTTCCGTGTCAGCCCGGGCTGTGAGAGAAAACGGAACCCGCACCAGGCTTTTCTGAGTGGCCGCCTCTTCCGGCCGCACCTCTTCCAAGACGATACCGGAGCGAGAGCGGAGCTCTTCCAGTTTTCGTAAGACCTCGGACGCGCGCTGCTGGGGATTCCGCGTGACAGGCAATCTGAAAGCCGCCGGGCTGCTGTCCGTGCTCTCCAAAGCCACGGCTCTGGATTCCACGGCCCTAACCTCTCCGTACAGCTTCCAGGGAAAGCTTCCTTCGCCCACCACAAATAAGCCGCCGATGCCCAGCAACAAAAGCAGCAGCCACGGTACGGCCCAAATTCTAACGTTCAGTTTCCCCATTTCACCGCCCCCTCGGGTTAATTGGCATTATTTCCGCAGAAAATGTTAAATTCCGTAACTTGGGTCTCTCCCAGCTGCAGGCGGCGGGAGTAGTTTAAAATCACAGGTCCGAAGCTTGCGCCGCTGAGATTTTCCATCAGGTCCGCCACCTGAGTTTGTCGGAGCGCGCAGCCTTTCAGCTGCAGTTGCCCGTCGATGTTCAGCGTCAGCTCCGAGAGCCAGGCTCCCTCCGGCACAGCTTGGCTGATGCGCGCCCACACCTCAAGCCACTCAGAGCGCTGGGAGACAGGCCCCACTGAGAGCTGAGAAGCTTGTCTGGCCTCCAGCTGCGCAATTTGAGCCGTAGCCCGATTGTACCTCTCTTTCCAAGCATGATAAGTGCCGGCCTGCCAGCCTAAGAGCGGACAAAGCAAAAGCGCGGCGATGGCAGCCAAAAAATAATTCCCCAGCTTGAACTCGCGCAGCCGGCGTTCTTCTTTTCTAAGCGGAGGAGATAAATCCGGCAGCTCTCCGGCCAAATAAGCGGAGACTGTTTCCCTTGCCGCGGGCAGTGCGGAAACCTCTTCGGGAGCAAATCCCTCCCGCCGCAGCCGGCCAATCAACGCCAGAGAATACTGGCCGCACACAATGAGCCGCGCCGGCTTCTCTCTGGCCGCAAGAAAAGTTTTCAGCTCACAGAACAGATCTTCGCCGCCCTGATAAGAGTAGAGCAGCGCTCCGTCTTGAATCAGCGAAAACTCAGGGCGCTGACCGCAGGTAACAAGCAGCGCCTGCTCCGGACAATCCACAGCCCTGGCTAAGGCTTTTGCTTGCGCCCAGCTGTAAGGGGCGATGCCCCAAAGCTTAAGTCCGGCGCGCTCCAGCAATTGCAAAACCGGGGTCAAAGTTTGCTCTCTGACGGCATAGGCTAACACTGCCGCGCCATCGGCCGCGGGAACCTGCTGCCAGGCAGCGTAAACTTGTTTCGTGGGCAGAGCCTCCTCCAATTCAAAGGGCACAACCGCCGCCAGCTGAGACGGCTTTAAGCCGGGGAAGGCCAGTTCTTTCAGCAGCACCCAGCTGCGGGGGATGAGGACGATGGCGTTCTCCCCCGCGAGCCCTAATGTTTCAGGCTCAGGAGCCTCTCCCCGCCACAGCACTTTCTCCTCCCGCAGCCTTACCTGTCCCCAAAGGTTTATTTCCGCTTTCCTGCCCACAGCGCCGCCCGGGGTGAGCGTGATCACCCAGACTCTGCGTCCTCTTGACTTCAAGGCGCGGCCAAGCCATGCCAGATCCATGATCACTCCTCCTGCCAATCTAAATACCTTCCCTGGCCGAAGACAGCTGCGATTTTATGTTTCCCCCGGCGGTAAGTTCCTTCAGCCTCAAGGAGAAAAGCGCAGCTGCTCACAGTTACCCAATCTGCGCACTTCTCCCAGCTGCTCAGGGGAAACTCGGGCAAAAGCACCAGCTCCGACAGTCTCTTAAAGGGAGCCTCGGCGCGTCTTTGCAGGATGGCCTGGCTCAATTCCGCTCCGAACCCGGGAATGACCTGCAAGACTTCTAACGGTGCGGTATTGAGATTGAGCTTCCCCCTGCTGACGCCCTCTTCTTCCGCCAGCCAATCCACGAGCTGAGCTAATTCTTCCTTGCTCTGCGCGATCTGAAGCAACTGCCCAAGCTCAGTTATTCCCCTTCCCGCGCCGGAGGCGAGACGCCCGGCGAGGGAAGGGGAGATCTCTCCTCCGCTTGCTGCAAGCAGCTCTTCGGAAGACAGTCGCCCCAAAACCAACTTAGGTTTCCCATTGGGATTGAGATTTTCCGCTTGACTGACCGTAGTGAGCAGCGAGGCCTGCTCCGCCACCTCCGCCAGATCCTCTATCGACAAAGCTTCCGTCAGCTCCCAGACAGTGGCGAAGGGATGATCCTCCCGCCACAGACAAACGGCCGCCGCCTGAGCTTTGGTAAAGCCCAAAGCCTCCAGCATCTGGCTGGTGGCCCGATTTAAATCCAGCTTGCCGGATTCATCTGTGAGCTTGACTGTGAAAGCAAAAGGCAGAGCCGGCAGCTGGCCGCTCTCCCAGCTGTCTTGCCCGTCCAAAAGGTCAAGGGCAAAATATGAACCGTCGAGTTTACGCAGCTTTTGCTCAACGAAGGTGAGAGCTGATCTGGCGGCAAGCTCGGCTTGTCTGCCTTCCTGTCTGCGACCGGCGCTCTTCAGCTCCAAGCGGCCCATGAAGGCAACGGCCAGGGCGATGGCGCTGAGCAAAGAGAGCATCCAGAGGGTGCCGGCCAAGACGAAACCGCGAGCCTTCATTCGCTCTTCCTCCCCTGAGGCAGCGTCACCACCAGCTCCCGTCCTTGAGGACTAACCGCAGTCGTGAACACTAGCCGCACCTGCCCAGGCAGCCCCAGCTGCCGCGAATCCCAACTGTAGCGCTCCGCGCCCGAAAATTCAAAGGTTAAGCCTGTTATGGAAGCCGCAATCTTCCGGGCTCCCAATTCCAAGAGCAGGCGAGGCTCTGGCAGCTGACCGGACTGCGGCAGCCAAGCGCCTGGATTGGTCTCAAGATAATATAGCTCTCCGCCGGCCACCGCCCATCCCACAAGCTTCAACTCCCGCCCTCTTTTACAAGTAAACAGTAAAGCCGCGTCTTCCCCAGAGCCTGCGGCCAGGAAAAACAGATCCTCACGGCCTTCATAAAGCTGCGCGCAGCGTAGCTGGGAAGCAAGCTTTGCGGAAACCTGGCTCAGGTCCGCCAAAGCGGAGGCGGTGCCCTCTTGACCGGCGGACAATGCGAAAGCTTGGGCTAGGAACCTGCCGATTCCCGCCATAATCAGAGCTCCCAAGGTCATGGCCAAAAGCAGTTCAAGGAGGGTAAAGCCCTTCTGGGCAGGTGAGAAAGGCGCAACTTTCACTTTGTCTCTTTCCTCCTTCTTGCCACCAGACCTTGAGCTTGCCCAAATAGAGCTCTTGGGCTTCCAGATAAGGTTCCACAGTATATTCCCAGCCTCCGGCAGCCAAATCCGCAAACTCCCCCTGCCAGCCGACCAGCGGATCGTTAATTTCACAGAGCGCCAAAGACAGCAGCGCCTCCCCTTTGCTTTTGAGCATGGCGCGCCTGGTGCTTTCCCAGCCCGTATGCAGCGAGAGGCCCAAGGCCGAAACGCTCACCGCCAGCAGCGCCACGGCCGCCATCACTTCAAGCAGGGTAAACCCATTTCTACTCATCCGGCTCGCCTCCTGGAAAAGAGCTGACAACGCCTCCAGGTTCAATTTTCACAGTATATCGCGCCTCATGGTTTAAGAGCGCCAAGACCGCCTCCTGCCGGACGCCGTCCGGGAAAAAAATCAGCTCCCGGGGACCGGAATAAGTAAGAGCGGCTGGCAGAGTGTATTCTTCCGAAACGCCGTCTTGCGTTTCGAGAAAAAAAGTATCTCCCCGCCTGCCGAGCGTGACCTGTTCATTGCTGCCTGCGGCCAAAGAGACGGCGTAACGGCACAGCTGGGCCAGCTGGGCGCTGGCAAGGCGCAGGGAAGCCTCCTCCTGCCTGCCTCGCCAATTGGGAAGGCATAAGCCGGCAATCAGACCCATAAGCCCAATTACCAGCAAAAGTTCCAGCAAAGTGAACCCGGCCTGCTTAGTCCCAATTTGTGATGTCAGCATCGGGGCCGGCGCCGCCTTCCCTGCCGTCGCGGCCCGCGGAATAAAGATCATAGCTGCCCGAGTTATGGATCCCCGGAGCGCGATATTGATAAGGATTTCCCCACGGATCTTCCTTTGGCATTCTGCGCAGATACGGCCCTTTCCAGTTTTCCGCTTCCCCC
>DIPB01000125.1:15821-26698 GCA_002426275.1 Firmicutes bacterium UBA5499 | reverse complement strand
CCGGCTGCTGCATTAATGCAGCTAAGCCTTGCGAAGTGCTGGGGAAGGAGCCGTTATCAAGTTCGAAAGCGTCCAGAGCAGTGCCCAGGGCCTCGAGATCAGAAACCGCCCGGGCATGCTTGGCATCTTCGTTTCTGCCCACGAAGTTGGGCACTAATCTCGCCGCTAAAATGCCCAGGATCACCATGACCAACACCAACTCCAACAAAGTAAAACCGTCCTGACCGCGTTTGCGCTCTCGCATACTTCTCCTCCTCGCTAATTGAGATAGCTGTTCAGATCAAAGATGGGCAACAGCACGCTAATTACCACGAAGCCCACCAGCAAGCCCATGACCAAAATGATCGCCGGCTCCAGCAAAGAAAGCAGCGTTTTTCTGCTCAGCTCAGCCCGATACTGGTAGGTAGACGCCAAATGCGCCAGCATTTCCCCCAGACTGCCGGTCTCTTCGCCGGCCGCGATCATGGCTCCCGCCAAAGCCGGCAGATATTGATTGCCTTCCAAAGCTGCGGCCAGCCTTTGGCCTTCTTTAACCTTGCGCTCCGCGTCTGTGAGCATCCTGGCAAAGGCGCCGTTGCCCACAGCAGCCCGGACAATGGGAAAAGCCTGGATCAAAGGTACGCCCCCTGCGAGCAGAATGGCAAAGGTGTTGGCCAGGCGGGCGGTATACGTATAAATCAAAAGCGGTCCCACAGCAGGCAAGCGCAGAGAGAATTCATCCAGCCAGGCGCGGCCTTGAGGCAGCGAGAGCCATTTGCCGATTGTCCAGAGCAAAAGGCAGCTGACAGCCAAAAACCAAAGCCAATTGCCTCTGAGCCAGGATCCCAGAGCCATCAGCAAAGCTGTGCTCGCCGGCAATTCCTGCCCGAAATCGGCAAAGAGCTCGGACAGGCGCGGGAGGAGAAAGACGAATAGAAAAGCGGTTGAGCTCAAGGCTGCCAGCAGCAAAAGCGCGGGGTACAAAAGCGCGCTGGTTACGGCCTGCTTGCTTTCCTGCGCCGCCGCCAGATGAGCAGCCAGCTGATCCAGCACTAACGCCAGCTGCCCCGACGATTCTCCCGCCCGCACCATCTCCACCACCAAGGCGGGAAAAGCGCTGCTCTCAGCCATGGCTCCCGCCAGGTCGCTCCCGGATTTCACAGCCTCCAGCACCTGTGTCAGCGCCTGCCTCAGCCTGGGAGCGCGGATTTCTTCCGCCAATAATTCCAGCGCCCGATCCAGCGGCAGTCCGCCTCGCAGCATCCTTCCCAAAAGCAAAATCAAAGTGGCCAATTCCTGGGAACCTCGCCCGCGTTTGCCCAATTTCCGCTGTTTCACAGCCTCAGGATAAAGGCCTCGCTTGCGGAGCAGCTTCAGAGCCGCAGGCTGGCTGTCCGCTTCCAAATTCCCGGCGACGGTCTTTCCCAGCTTGTCTAGAGCCCGATAGGCAAACTGCGGCATTTAATCTCCCACCACCCTTTGCACTTCTTGGACTGTGGTCAGGCCCTGGCGCACTTTTTCCCAGCCGTTTTCGGCCAAAAGCTTCATCCCTGAATTCCTGGCTTGCAACTGAATTTCTTCGGCTGAGGCTTGCCCCATGGTCAGTTTGCGCAATTGGCCGTCCATGGGCAGCAGCTCGAAGATCCCTGTCCTGCCGCGGTAGCCGCTGTAACGGCAGTCCGCGCAGCCCCTGCCCCGCCAAAAGGTGCTGTCCGCAAGCTGCAGCCTGTCGGCCAGCTGCGGATCTCGATAGCTTTCCTTGCACTTGGGACAGATCAGCCGCAACAGGCGCTGCGCCATGATTCCCTCCACTGTGGAAGCCGCAAGATAAGGCTCCACTCCCATCTCCAAAAGCCTGGTGATGCCGCCGGCGGCATTATTGGTATGCAGCGTGCTGAAAACCAAATGTCCGGTTAACGCCGCCTGGATGGCGATTTGCGCAGTCTCCTCATCCCGAATCTCGCCCACCATGATGATATCCGGATCTTGCCGCAGGATGGAGCGCAGACCGCTGGCAAACGTCAGACCGACTTTAGGCTGTACCGGAATCTGATTGACCCCGGAAAGCTGATATTCCACTGGATCTTCAATGGTGACGATCTTCTTGGCTTCCGTGAACACCTGGCGCAAAGCTGCGTACAAAGTGGTGGTCTTGCCGCTGCCGGTGGGACCTGTGACCAGGATCACGCCATACGGCTTAGCCAGCAATTTTCTGTACGCGTCAAAGGTTACCGGATCCATGCCCAGCTGGTCCAGTCCCAAAGGAATATTCGCCCCGTCCAGCAGCCGCATGACGATGCTCTCGCCGTAAAGGGTAGGGATGGTGCTCACCCGCACATCAATTTGTCTGCTGGCGATTCGCATTCTGATGCGGCCATCCTGAGGCAGACGCCGCTGGGCAATGTCTAGTCCCGCCATGATCTTGATTCTGGAGGCGACGGCTTGGTGCATGCTTGCCGGCTGACTGCTGACTCGCGCCAGCACCCCGTCGATGCGGAAACGCACGATGCATTCCCGCTCAAAAGGCTCCAGATGAATATCGCTGGCTCTCTCGGACACAGCTTGGTGAAAGAGCAGATTCACGTAACGGACGGTCTTGGCTTCCTGGGCAATCTGCGCCAGATCCACGTCCTCTACGTTTTCTTCGGACAGAACTTCCACAGGCGAAGAAACCTCGCTGAGCATCCTGTCCACATAACATTCCTCAACCGCCGCCCGCAGCTGGCCTTCCTCAACCGGTACCGGACGGATCTGACAGCCGCTGAGAAAAGCCAGCTCGTCTTGAAGCGCTAAATCCCCGGTCCGGCTCATGGCTACATAAAGCAGATCGCCCTCCCGCCGCAGGGGAAGCACGCCCCTGGCATAGGCGAAAGCCGCAGGCAATAAGGAAAGCAAACCTGAATCGAATGAAAAATTGCGCAAATCTATCTGTTCTTCCGTCACCAGCCGTCCCCCAATCTTCTTATTAGACGTACGCAAAGGCGAAAATGTTCACCGCATCCAGCAAAATCAAAAAAACTCAGGGCACAGGCCCTGAGTTTGCCGGTGCAGATTAAAAACCGTTCAATTTTACAACCTGTCCGGTGAGCATATACACTACTCGTTCTCCAATGTTGGTGGCGTGATCCGCGATTCTCTCCAGAGCCCGGGCAGTGAACAATAACTGCACGATCTGCTCGGCGTCTTTCCCCTCCTGCCTGTGCACCAGAAAACCCACCAATTCTTCAAAGAGCGAGGCGTAAAGCAGGTCTACCTCTTCGTCTTGCGCGCAAACATCGCGGGCTAGCTGCTCATCCTCGCGGACAAAGGCTTCGATGGACTTGTGCAGCATTCCCCTGGCCAGGTTGGCCATCCTGGGAATATCGATCAAAGGTTTAATCAGCGGAGCCGTGCCGATGGAAACTGTAAGTTCGGCAATGTTGGTGGCCTGATCCGCGATCCGCTCCAAATCCGTGGTCACCTTCAAAATCGTGCCGATTTTGCGCAGATCTTTTGCCACAGGCTGCTGCAGCGCCAAAAGCTGCATGCACTGTTCTTCCAAAAGGATCTCCAGATCATCGATGGGTTTATCGCCTTCAAGCACCTGCTCTGCCAAAGGGAGATCTTGTCTCGCCAAAGAGAGCACGGAATTTCCTATGGCCTCCTCCACCAAGCTGCCCATGCGCAGTAAATCTTGCTCCAAATTTTCCAGTTGCTGTTGAAAAACAATTCTCAAACTTTGTTCCTCCTTAGCCGAAGCGCCCTGTGAGGTAAGCCTCTGTGCGCGGATCGCCTGGTTTTTGAAAGAGGGACTTGGTGGGCCCTTCCTCCACCAGCTCTCCTTCCCAAAAAAAGGCGGTGCGATCCGCAATCCTGCCCGCTTGCTGCAGATTGGTTGCCAGAATGATTGTATAGTTCGCTTTCAATTGATGGAGCAAATCTTCTATTTTCATGGTCGAAGCGGCATCCAGGTCTGCACAAGGCTCATCCAAAAGCAGCACTTCGCTTTTCACAGCCAGCACTCTGGCTATGCATAAACGTTGCCTCTGACCCACGGATAAACTGAGAGCGCTTTGCTCTAGGCGATCCTGGAGCTCATCCCAAAGCGCCGTTTGTTTGAGGCTGCGCTCTACGATCTCCATCAGCTCTCCGCGTCGTCGCAGGCCGTGAATCCTGGGGCCAAAGGCGACGTTATCAAAGATGGACATGGGAAAAGGAATGGGCGTCTGGAAAACCATCCCCACGCGTTTCCTCAATTGTACCACATCTGTCCCAGGGCCGTAAATATCCAAATCGTCCAAAAGCACGGTTCCGTCTTCCCGCACGCCTTCCCAATCGTTGGTCCTGTTGAGGGCGCGCAAAAAGGAGGATTTTCCCGCGCCGCTGGGCCCGATCAACGCCGTAATCTCCCCTGCCGGCACGTCCAGATTGATCCTGCGCAAGATTGGTTTTTCACCGTATGTTAAGCTGAAATCACGAACCTTTATCTTTGCGTTCATTTCCGCACTCCCCTCGCGCTGGTAAAGCAGCTGCTGCTAACGCACTTGGCCAAGGCAGAAAGCAGCAACACAATTCCCACGAGCGCCAGCGCCACAGCGCAGACAGAGCCGCGTTCCCCGGCAGCGCGCTGAAACAAAAGCACGCTCAAGGGAGCGGGGCCCGGCGTCTGCCGGAGGCTGCCGAAGAGCAAAAGTAAAGCTGCCGTTTCGCCCGCGCCGCGGCGCAGCGCCAAAATCAAGCCGGCGATGATTTCCTTTCCAGCCTGAGGAAGCACGATCTCGCGCAATGTCCGCCAACTTGTCGCCCCCAAAGCCTGACTTGCCTTCTGATAAGCGGCGGGCACTCCGGCCAAAGCCGCCTCTGTGGACCGCTGAATCTCAGGAAGCAGCACCAGAGCCAATGTCAGGGAAGCCGAAAGAAAACTGCCAAATCTCAAATAATTACCGAAAAAGAGGAAGCCAAATAATCCCCAGATCACGGAAGGTACAGCGGAAAGCAATTCCCAGGCCAGATGCAGCGCCCGGGACCATGGCCCCGCAGGAGGGAAAGCGAAAAAATAAACGGCTGCGGCAACTGCCGGCGGCGCCGCGAACAGCAGCGCCAAAGAGCAAAGAGCCATGGTGCTGCCAGCCGCGGGCAGCAGGGTATCTGACAGAAACGTTTCCATTCCCCGGCCGCAGAGCTCTCTCGCAGCCATGGCAAGCAGGCCCAAGGCCACGCAAACCGCCAGCCAGAAAAAAAGCAAAACAGGCTCATGTCTTCTCTCCATTACGCAGCCCTCCCCAGCCTTTTAGCCAGCAAGGTAAGGACTGCGGTCAAAAGCAATAACAAAGCGCAAGCGGCAAAGACGGCGCTGCGCTGAAGTCCGGCCGCTCCAGGCTGCTCTAAGGCCGCGGCCGCCGTGACAGTGCGCACGGAAGAGGTGAGCGAACGCGGGATCTCAGCCAGATTGCCGGTTAGCATCAGGACTATCATGGTATCGCTCAAAGCTTCCCGCAGTCCCAGAACGACGGCTGCCAAAATCCCGGCCTTGGCTTGGGGAAGCACTATGTTTTTTGCGGTCTGCCAGGTTGTGGCGCCTAAGGCCTCGGCCGCAGCGCGGCAGTTTTTCGGCACGGCCAGCAGCTCGGCTTGCGCGCGTCTGGCGACGGTGGGAAAAATCAGAACCGCCAAGCTGACCGCGCCTGTCAGGAGAGAAAAACCGGCGTCGAAAATTGCCAGGCGGGGAACTAAAAAGATCAGGCCCGCCAAGCCCCAGACCACCGCGGGAATCGACGAGAGGAAAGCCAGCGCTTGTTCTAAGACGCCGCGCGCAGTGGGCGAGGCGTATTCGCTGGCAAAGGCGGCCACAGCTAAGGCAAAGGGAGAAGCTATGCACACAGCGACTAAAGCCACAGCCAGCGAACCCGCCAAAAGCGGCAGCACATAGCAACCGTCGCTCCCCAAACGGGCGGCAAATAAAAAAGAGGGGAAACCCTTCTGTTGCCAAAAGAGCCGGCCCTCCAGTAAAATGAACAGATAAAGTAACCCCACAGCAACTGCCGAGAGTGCTGCAGCTAAAGCTAAAATTGCGTTCTGCCAACACATTCGCTTCATCTGTGCCCAACCTCCCATAATTTATTGTGCCATACAATTATGGGAAAATCATTGCGCAATGATTAAGAACTTGTAACCGGCAGCTCCACCCAGAAAGTGCTTCCCCGGCCAAGCTGGCTTTCAAGGCCGATTTTCCCCCCCATCCGCTCCACGGCAAACCGGGCGATGGCAAGGCCCAAGCCCGTACCGCCGGCATGGCGGGAACGGGCCTTGTCCACGCGATAAAAGCGTTCGAAGATCCGCTCCTGATCTTCCGGGCTGATCCCAGGGCCTGAGTCTGCCACTTCAATTCTGGCCGTCTTGCCGTCCAAGGTCGCGCGCAGCTCAACGAAACCTTCTTCCGTATAGCTGATGGCATTATCCAGCAAATTCAGCAGCACCTGGTGAAGCAAGTCCTTATCCCCCATTACCAGAGGAAAATCCTCAGCGATGGCAGTCTGAAGCTTAAGTCCCTTATCTTGAGCCCTTTTTTCAACTAACTCCGAGACTCGCCTGGCCACCTTGCCCAGATCCACAGGCACAATTGGCCGTTCCAGTCGCCTGGTTTCCAGGCGTGAGAGATCCAACAGGTCTGCCACCAACCTGGTCAGGCGCGCGGTCTCCCGCTTGATGATCTTCAGAAAGTGCTGACAGGCTTCCGGATCCTGCCAGGCTCCGTCCAAAAGAGTATCCACAAACCCTTGCACAGAGGTGAGGGGAGTCCGCAGTTCGTGGGACACATTGCTGGCAAAATCTCGCCGCAGCTGGTCCAACCGCTCTTTATCCGTACAATCTGCCAGCATGATCAGATATTGCCCGCCGGTAATGGGAGTAATCTGCCCTTTCAGGCAATGATCTGCCGCTTGCAGCTCCAGCTGCTGCTGCGCTCCCGTCTGCTCCACCTGATCCAGTTTCTTTCTCATTTCCGAGGTGCGAATTACCCTGAATAAATGCTGGCCTTTGAGCTCCTCCGGCTGCCAGCCCAAAAGCTCGGCGCTGGCGCCGCTGGCAAGGAGGATGTTTTTGGAGCTGTCGATTAACAGCACGCAGTCTTCGATTGAAGTCAACAGCAGTTCCAACTCCTGCTTTGAAGCTGACAACTGCTGGGATTTGGCCGCCAGCTGTCTGTCCAAAGAGCCGAAAGCAACGCTCAAGCTCTTCAGCATGGCGTCAAGGCCGGCTGGAAGAAAAATTTTTTTCTCAGGCCAGCGCCTGTCGCCGGGCAACTGAAGCAAAACGCGACGGACTTTCCTGACCGCTAGCCCTTGGCCGACCGCAAACGCCGCGAAGATCAAGACGAGATTGACCCAAAGCCAGGGCAGATGAAGAAAAAAGCCGAAAATGAAACCCGCGCACAAAGCCAGCAACAGAGCCCGGGATAATCTTTTCACCATCGTACAACCCTCCAGACGAAAAAACGGCGCTCGCGCCGTCATTTGCTTTCAACTTGCTTCCAGTCCTCTAAAAAGCGCTGAATTCCCTGCTCTGTCAGGGGATGAACCAAGAGTTTCCGCAGCACAGCCATGGGCACAGTGGCAATATGGGCGCCCGAGAGGGCAGCCTCCGTGAAGTGCCGGGGATGCCGCACGCTGGCGGCGATGATCTCGGTCTCCAAGCGGTAAGTGGCGAAAATCTTTGCTATTTCAGAGATCACTTGCCCTCCGTCGTGACTGATATCATCCAATCTGCCCACAAAGGGACTGACGTAACTGGCTCCCGCTCTGGCGGCCAAAAGCGCCTGATTGGCGGAAAAAATCAGCGTCATGTTGGTACGGATTCCCTCTCGCCGCAAGCGGTTAGCGGCAATCAGACCTTCCGCCGTGATGGGGATCTTAACCACGACCTGACTTGACAGCCCGGCAAGAACTCTGGCTTCCTTGATCATCTCCGGGGCTTCAGCGCCTATCACCTCGGCGCTCACAGGCCCGTCCACCAAGGAACAAAGCTGGCGAATAACCTGGTGGAAATCCTTACCTTCTTTGGCGATCAGCGTGGGGTTAGTGGTCACGCCGCTTATTACCCCCCAACTTGCCGCCTCCCGCACTTCCTCCGTGCTGGCAGTATCCAAAAATATTTTCACCTTTATCCCTCCCGTTTATGGAGTCACAGCCGCGTCAACCAGCTCCTGGGCAGCCCGGTCGTCTACGCGCCAGTGACTGCCGCTGAAATTGCCAGGCAAGGTACGAGTCTCAATCTTCTCAATCCCTACCTTCTTCAGATAACTGCCGATCTTTACCATCTCTAGCTTGGTGAAGTTAGTCTGAACGGTCTGATCCGTTACCCTGTACAACGCCGGCCACCGGTTAATGCTCTGGATGCTCATGGCTTTCTGCGCAATTGCAGCCAACAGTTTTTGCTGCCGCCTGACCCTGCCGATATCGCCTAAAGCGTCATTGCGAAAGCGCGCGTACTGCAGGGCTTCTTCCCCGTCCAGCACCTGCTTGCCTGCCTTCAGATCCACGCTGAAATCGCCGGCGCGGTCGTAATAACGCAAATCTTTCTCTACGTTAATCTCAACGCCTCCCAGGGCGTCGATGAGCTTCTGAAAACCTTCGAAATCCACTACCATCCAGTAAGGAATGTTAACCTGCAGCAGGTTTTCCACAGTTTCCACGGCCAAAGCCGGACCGCCGTAGACGTGGGCCGCGTTGACCAGGCCGCTGCCGTGGCCGGGGATTTCAACGATCGTGTCTCTGGGGATGGAAAACAAATAAGCCTTTTGCTGGGAAGTATTCAGGCAGGCCAAAATCACAGTGTCCGTGCGGGCATATCGTTCAGCCACAGCGCCGCTTCTGGCATAATTGCGATCAGTGCCCAGCAGCAACATGGTAACCACGCCGGGCTCTCGCTCCAAGCTGGTCAGGTCTCCGCTGCTGAGTCCACGGGCCACCACAAGCAGAGCGGTGATGGCTGCAATCAGAAAAAAAGCGACGATTAATAACGCTCCCCCACGCTCTCTAGACAAGATTCTCATCCTTTCTCAGCTCTGCCAAATCCGCTTTAATTTGCCGAACCAGCAGCGCTGGCTCGGCAAAACGGCGTTGCGGTCTCAAATAACGAATGAATTCAACGGTCAAGGTCTGTCCGTATAGATCTCCCTGAAAGTTCGGAAGAAACAGCTCAATGGTTTGAAACATCTGGCCGAAAGTGGGACAAGGGCCTAAATTCAAAACAGCGCCCCCGGCGCCCATGTTCGCGCCAGCTGCCCGAACCGTATACACACCTTCTTTAGGCAGCAGGATTTCAGGTGGCACTTCCAGATTGGCAGTGGGGAACCCTAAAATTCTGCCTCTGCCCGCACCGGAGACCACAGTGCCTGAAATTGCATAGGACCTGCCCAAAAGCTGCCGCGCCTCCATCATCTCACCCGCGCTCAGAGCCTCTCTGATCCGGCTGCTGCTCACAGGAATACCTGCCGCCTCAACCTTTTCCACGATCTTCACCGGAAAAGGAGCCCACAGGGCCAATTCTCCCGGCCCCGCTTCGCCGCCCTTGCCGAAGGTATAATTATAGCCCACAACCGCTCCCCGCACTCCCAGCCTGCGCAAAAAAGCGATAAAATCATGTCCTGTCAGTCCTGCCAGCTTGGGAGTAAAATCCAGCGGCAAGAGCATATCCACTCCCAGTTCAGCCAGAGCGCTTTCCTTTTGCCGCAGCGTCATCAGGGCCGGCGGAGCTTTGCCCCAAAGCTCCAGCGGATGCCTTCTGAAAGTGATCACAGTGACAGGCAAAGCCAGCTCCAGCGCCCACGCTTTGGCTCGGGCGACAATGGCCTGATGGCCCAGATGCAGGCCATCAAAAGTACCTAAAGCCGCAATCCCGGCCTTCTGCGTCCGCGAGACTACTTTCACTTTATCGTCCCCTGGAGAAAATCGCGGGCTGCAGTCAACACCTCAGATTTTGCTTGAGGAAGCGCTTGGCTCAGCTCGCAACCCGCGGCCCTCATATGTCCGCCGCCGCCGAAAAGAGACGCTAACTTGCCCACGTCCAGATCCTGCGAACGTAGGCTTACTCTCACCTTAGAGCCATTTTCATGAAACAGGATGGCCAAGCGCACGCCGCTAATCATCCGCACGTAATTCACAAAGCCTTCCCCCTCATTGGGAGAAGCACCTACGGCCTCAAACATGTCGTCTCTCAGCTCCATCCAGCCAAGCTGGCCCGTCTGATCCACCTCCAGCGTGCTCAAAGCCTGATGCAGCAGCCGCAAGCTGGCCAAAGTTCTGGTTTCAAAGACCCTGGTGGCAATTTTGTTCGGGTCTGCTCCCGCCTCCACCAGCCGCGAAGCGATGGCCAAAGTGCGAGCAGTTGTGTTGGCATAGCGAAAGGAACCGCAGTCCGTGACAATGGCGGTGTACAAAGCTGCGGCCATCTGGGGGGTAATAGCGCCTTCCAGAAGCGAGAAAATCAGTTCGCCTGTGGCGGCTGCCGTTGAATCCAGCCAGCTGGGATCGCCGAAAGAAAGCCCAACGGCGTGATGATCTATGGTCACGACTTTTTCCGCCCGCGCAAGCAACTCTTCGCCGCCCGGGCCCAGCCTACCCAAATCACTAGCGTCTACGGCCACGGCCAGCTGATAAGTCTCCAGCAAGGCGGAAGCTGCCTGCGTCGATAGAATCTCTTCCCAGCCGGCTAAGAAGCGATAAACTTCCGGAACCGGATCGCAGCAGACCATGCGTACCTGATGATCACGTCTCAGGTAGTGCCACAAGGCTAACATGGAGCCCAGAGTATCACCGTCAGGGTTGCGGTGAGCGCAAAGCAGGATCCGCCGGGAATTATCCAGCAGCTCTTTGATTTGGACGCGCAACAGTTCACTCACTTTTCGTCTCCAGCTCCCGTAG
>DIPB01000125.1:14382-15714 GCA_002426275.1 Firmicutes bacterium UBA5499 | reverse complement strand
GTCTCCAGCTCCCGTAGCAATTTATCGATCTTCGCTCCCTGCGCAATTGAACTGTCAAGGTGAAAACTCAGCTCCGGCGTATAGCGAAGGCGAATTCTCTTGCCAAGCTCAGTGCGGAGAAAGCCAACCGCCCGCTGCAGAATTCCCATGCTCAAAGCTTGTTCCTTCTCCGAGCCCATAATGCTCACAAACACTTTAGCGACCCTTAAATCCGCTGAGATCTCAACGTCTGTGACGGACAGGAACCCCATCCTGGGATCCTTCATCTCTGAGCGAATGATCTGACTCAGTTCTTTCTTTATCTCTTCTGCCACCCTGCGCGCTCGCTGGCCGCTCATGCTTTCACACCCTCTACTTTAGACTGCGGTTTGCTTCCCGCCCACTTCCTGGAGCTGGAAAAACTCCAAGACGTCGCCTTCTTTAAGATCATTGAACCGTTCGATGCCAATGCCGCATTCATAGCCTTCGGTGACTTCCCGAGCGTCATCTTTGAAGCGTTTCAGGGAGTTAAGCTTCCCTTCGTAGACTACGATTCCATCCCGGATCACCCGGACGAGAGCCGAGCGAAGCGCCTTACCTTCCGTCACATAGCAGCCGGCGACAACGCCAACCTTGGGGACTTTGAAAATAGCGCGCACCGCAGCTTGCCCCAGCGTAACCTCTTTCTCTTCAGGCTTCAGCATTCCGGCCATGGCGGCTTTGACGTTTTCGATGGCATCGTAGATCACCCGGTATAATCTGATCTCCACCTGCTCCCGCTCGGCCAACTTTTTGGCGCTGCTATCAGGCCTTACATTAAAACCGATAATGATGGCTTTTGACGCTGTGGCCAGCATCACGTCGGAATCGGAAATCGCTCCCGCGGCGCTGTGAATCACCTTCACCTTGACTTCATCTGTGGAAAGCCGCTCCAACGCTTGCCGCACAGCTTCCGCAGAACCTTGCACATCGGCCTTCAGCACGATATTGAGCTGCTGAACGTCTCCTTCCTGTACCTGCGCGAAAAGTTCATCCAAAGAGACATGTCCGCTGGTTGCCATCTCCTCTTCTCTTCTTTTATCCAGCCTTTTATCCGCAACGTGGCGGGCAAGTTTGTCGTCTTCAACCGCCTGAATAGTATCGCCAGCTTCCGGCAGGTTATCCAAGCCCAAAATCTCAACCGGAGTAGCCGGACCAGCTTCCTTCACAGGTTCGCCGAACTCATTGAACATGGCGCGGATCTTACCTGCCACTTCGCCCACCAGAACGCTGTCTGCCAAGTGCAAGGTGCCGTTTTGCACCAGCACGGTGGCTACAGGGCCGCGCCCTTTATCCAGCTTGGCCTCGATGACG
>DIPB01000125.1:14024-14257 GCA_002426275.1 Firmicutes bacterium UBA5499 | reverse complement strand
TTGGCCTCGATGACGATCCCCGAGGCCATCCTGTGGGGATTAGCCCTCAGCTCCCGCATTTCCGCCACCAGCAGGATCATTTCCAGCAGCTGATGGATGCCTTCCTTACGCAACGCGGATACGGGAACACAGATCGTATCTCCTCCCCAATCCTCGGCCACCAGTTGATACTCTGTGAGCTCTTGTTTTACTCTGTCCGGATTGGCTCCCGGCTTATCCATTTTATTGATGGC
>DIPB01000125.1:2704-13910 GCA_002426275.1 Firmicutes bacterium UBA5499 | reverse complement strand
TTATCCATTTTATTGATGGCAACAATGATGGGAACGCCGGCAGCTTTAGCGTGGTTGCTGGCCTCGATTGTCTGCGGCATGACCCCGTCATCTGCCGCCACCACCAAAACGGCGATATCCGTGGCTTGAGCGCCTCGGGCGCGCATAGCTGTAAACGCTTCATGGCCCGGCGTATCCAGGAAGGTGATTTTCCTTCCGTTCAAATCCACCTGATAGGCGCCGATGTGCTGAGTGATTCCGCCGGCCTCGCTGGCCACTACCTTGCTCTGCCTGATAGCATCCAACAGTGATGTCTTGCCGTGATCCACGTGTCCCATAATGGTGACCACAGGCGGACGTTCTGAGAGCTCATCTTCCTTGTCTAGAGAGTCCTTCACGGGCAGCGCCGTCTCATCCTTGATTTCTTCCAGTTCAACTTCCAAATTGAAATCCGTTGCCACAAGGGCGGCTGTTTCCTGATCAATGAATTGATTAATATTCAGCATCGTCCCCAAACCCATAAGCTTCTTGATGATGGCTGAAGCCTCGATGCCCATCAGGCCCGCCAGATCTTTCACTGTCAAGGAAGCAGGAATCTTTACTTTTGTGGGTTTGGGCTTAATGATCGCCTTTTGTTTCGGTTGGGACTGCAGCCGCCGTTTGGTGTTTTTCTTGCCTTTAGCTCTATTATTTCTCACGTCCACGGGAGGAGCGAACCCGTCCGCTTTGGCCTCCCCCGCGTTCAGATCCAATTCGTCCGGATTGAGAGCGCGGCTGAGTTTACCTTTTTGCGGCTTGACGCGGCGTGGCCTTTCATCCTGTTTGTGCACGCCCTTGCCAGGTTTGCTTTCTTTTTCCTGCGTCTGAGGGAAAGCAGGCTTACCCTTGCTCTGAACCTTGTTGACCCGCGGTTTGCTCTCCGGCTTCTCTTCAGGCGGCTGCGCCTTGTGTGGCGCCGGCTGCTTTTCAGCTACCACAGCCTTAACTTCGGGTTGGACAGGTTTAGGCTGCGGAACTTTCCTTTCAGTCCGCACCGGCTGCTTTTCTTTAGCCGGCTGCGCGGCTTGTTTCGCTCCCGGCTTAGGGCCTGGCTTGGTTTCAGTTTTCTCCTGCGATACTTTTGGCTCGCTGTGACTTTGAGGCGCCTTAACTTCCGCCGGTTTCTCCTGGCTGGGCAGCCGGAAACGGCCCGCCTCAGGTTTATTGAAACGACGCCAGGTCAAATCGGCCGCTTTATCAATCATTTCATCTTCAACGAAACTTTGCGGTCCGTCAATTGCGGACCCTAGTTCCAATAAAACCTTCATAACGTCCTTTGTCTTTATTTCCAACGTTTTTGCTAATTCTTTAACTGTCATAGGCATCTTCATTCCTCCCCATCTTTTCCTGTCAACCGGAGGATGTCCCGTGCAAATTGCTCCTGGGTCACCGCAAGCACCGCAACTTCACCGCTCCAGCCCAACCTCTCGGCTAGTTGTTCTTTTTCTCCATAGTGAACTATGGGAATGTTCTTCTTCTCCGCCAGCATTGCGGCGTTTCTCCATGTGCGCGAGCTGGCATCGCTGCTCACCATCAGCAGATGAACTTTTCCCTTCTCCAAGGCTGTTTTTGCGGCTTGGCTGCCTATGGCCAATAATCCGGCGCGACGCGCAAAACCCAATAAAGTCTCTACTCGCAACTATCATTCTCCTCTGCTAAGAGTCTCCTCCAGTTCCGCCAGGAACTCTCCGGCGATGGCAGAACGCAAAGCCCGTTCCAGACGTTTGCCTTTGACCGCCGCTCTCAAGCACTCAGGATGGGGACACAGATATGCGCCTCTTCCCTTGGCCTTGCCAGTTGCGTCGAGAAAAATCTTTCCTTCTGGTGAGCGCACCAGCCGCACAAGCTCCCTTTTTGGCCGCTTGGCACGGCAGCCTAAACACATTCTTTCCGGGACATTGCGCTCTGGCGTCATGGTTACTCCTCCCCTTGGTCGGCAGGCTCTACCAGGAGCTTACGAAAGAACTCGTCAGATTGGCTCTCGCTTTTGATATCAATCTTGCACCCGCTGAGTTTGGATGCTAAACGAGCGTTCTGCCCTTCTTTGCCGATGGCAAGAGAAAGTTGATCGTCAGGCACAATCACCAGCATATCCTGCTCATCTCCTCCCCGATCCAGAGGATGGGGAATTACCTTATTCACTTTCGCGGGACTCAAGGCATTGGCGATGAGCGTCGCCGGATCCTCGTCAAAAGGAATAATATCTATTTTTTCGCCTCTCAGCTCGCTTACCACAGCCTGAACTCTCACTCCCCTGGCGCCAACGCAGGCGCCCACCGGATCCACGTTTTCCTTGGTGGAAGCAACCGCGATCTTAGTGCGTTTCCCCGCCTCTCGGGCCAGGCCCCTGATTTGCACGATTCCCTCTTGAATTTCAGGCGCTTCCAGTTCAAACAGGCGCTTCACCAAAGCGGGGTGCGTTCGGGAAACTACGATTTGCGGGCCTTTGGGCGCCTTTTTCACTTCCACAACGTAAAATTTCAGGCGCATGCCGAATTGATAATGTTCGCCCATCATCTGCTCGCTGGGCGGCAACAGCGCTTCCACCTTGCCGATATCAACGATTATGCTACGGCCTTCCTTGCGCTGCACGATGCCTGTGATGACTTCGTCCACCCGCTTGCTGTATTCATCGTAGACGATGCCGCGTTCAGCCTCACGGATTCTTTGCACCACAACCTGCTTCGCAGTTTGGGCGGCAATGCGGCCGAAATCCCGCGGCGTGATCTCCTGTTCCACGATGTCATCCTCATCATAACGAGGATCCAAATTCTTCGCTTCTTCCAAAGAAATTTCCAAGCGCGGATCTTCGATCTCTTCCACCACCAGCTTACGGGAATAAACATGTACGTTCCCTGTGTTTTCATTGATCTCCACCCGCACGTTCTGAGCCGAATTATAATTCCGCTTGTATGCCGAGACTATGGCCGCTTCGATAGCCTCAAGCAAAATCTCTTTAGAGAGCCCTCGCTCTTTTTCCAGTTCCTCCAAAGCCTCTAGCAATTCAAGGCTCATTTTCAAACCCTCCTGCTTCAAATCTCTGCTGTTAATCGCGCCTTTGCAACCTGCGCGTAGGCTATTTTCTGCTGCTTTTTCCCTATTTGCAGCACCAGCTCTCCATTTTCAAAAGCCAGCAACCTGCCTTCGAAATTCTTCTGTCCCGCAACAGGCGCAAAAGTTGCGACCTGAACCAGCTTCCCTATGTTATCGGCTATGTCCTGTTCGCTGCGCAGCGGTCTTTCCAACCCCGGCGAGGAGACTTCAAGCAGATATTGGTCTGAAATAGGATCAACCCTGTCCAACTCCTGACTCAGCCTTTGGCTGACAGCCTCACAGTCTTCGATGGTAACGCCGGCATCCGGTTTATCAATATAGACCCTCAGATACCAGTCCGCCCCCTCCTTGACGTACTCCGAATCGAATAATTCGAGGCCAAGCTCGCTGACAATAGGCTCAGCAAGCGTTCGTACTAGCTCCGCAAGCTTTGACTTGGCCAAAGCCTCACTTCCTTTCTTGCCATAACAAGACGAAAGAGTGGGACAGACCCACTCTCAACAACGCAACATCAACCTTAGCTTATCCATTTCCGTACCTATTATAGCACTCACCGCGCCGCTTGACAAGAGCTAGCAAAAAACTCTGACCGGCCTACAAACTCCGGCTTCGCAACTGCCCAGCGCAAGTAGCCGTCCGTCCGCGGCTTCGATCCGCACCATGCCAGTCAGGTCTGTCTGCAGCCCGCAGCCATGGGAAATAAGTTTTTCCTGAGCAGAGGAGACCAAAAGCTTTGGCCAATGAGAAAGGGCCTTCCCCAGCGGTACGATCAGCTGTTGGATTCCTCCGGCCTCTGCCGCGGCTTCAACTTCCTCCAAAGTAAATGCGTCCTGCAGCGTGAAGCCGCCCGCGCTCAAGCGCACCAGCTTTCCCATGTGCCCGCCTGTGCCCAATTCAGCGCCCACATCTTTACACAAGGTTCTGATATATGTACCCTTGGAGCATTCCACATACAGTTTAGCCAAGTTTGGCTTTTGAAAGCTCACTAGTTCCAACTTATGAATAGTCACTTCCCGGGGCTCTCGCGCCACCACCTTCCCCTGCCGGGCTAATTGATGCAGCCGTTGCCCCTGATAGTGAACCGCCGAATACATGGGAGGAACCTGCCAAATGTTTCCTCTGAATTTTGCCAAAGCCTCTTCCAATTCCCCTGCTTCTATCTCCACATGGCTACTGGAAATGACCTCTCCGGTCCAATCTTCCGTTGCGGTGGTAATTCCCAGCACCAACTCCGCTTCGTAAGTTTTGCTCACAGCCTCCAGGTATTGGGCGGCCCTTGTGGCCTGGCCAAGACAGATCACCAAGACTCCAGTGGCCTCCGGATCCAAAGTTCCTGTGTGGCCGATACGTTTTAGATTAAGGAGCTTGCGCAGCTTTGCCACCACATCGTGGGAAGTGAATCCCGCTTCCTTCTTGATATTCAAAATCCCGCATAATTGTTCCATTCTCCGCCTCCGCTTACGATAACTTTAGCAGAAATGAGGCTGTCCCGCAAGGGCAGATTAGTCGAATTTTAAACCCAGATAGCTCATAGGATACTGCCCGCCGCGCCAAGAATATTCTATGCTTCTCTGGCCGACATCAAACGCAATGCCCACCGAAGGCACCAAATCATCATAGCCTAACCGTAGCTGAAAAGCAGAGACGGAAAAACACACTCCCGCCTGCCACTTCAGGTTCTCACCTTCCGGCCACAGATCCGCAGCCGCGCCGAATTTTTCTCCTTCCCAGGCTAGCCCTAAAGCAACCTGGCACTGAGGTTGATGGCTGCTTTTCCCCTGATAGCTTTCCCAGCTTTCGATGGCGGCCAGATTGCGCCAAAGCAAGCCTACTTTCCCCTGACCTTTTCGCCAGATAGCCCCCCCGTCAAGCGAGGCTCCCCGGCCCGAAATGCTTGGTCCGGCGCTGGAAAAGCCGGAAAAAGCCAATCCGGCGCTGATATTTTCCCCAACCGTGACTTCTTTACCTGCCCAAAATATGAAGTCCATGCCGCCCGACATTGCATCGGCAGCGGCCAAAACCCTGCTGCCCAGACCCCAGCCTTTCTCCACAAAAGCAAAAGAGCTGCCGACTAAGTTCCAGCTGTAATTTTGGCTGCCCAAAAACAGCGTCCTCCCATCCAGCCCTGCCGGATTGCTGAAGACGGCGTCAACTCCGGCACTGGACACAGAGGCTCCGCCCAAACCTAAACTCTTTGGCATGGGCTCACCTGGCGCTGCCTGGCAAATAAAACTGACGATACCTATTAGGCAGAAAAGTAATTTACGCAAAGAAACAGCCTCCTGAGCAAATAATTCGTCCTCGCAAAGGCTTTTCCTTTGGGAAATAATTGTCACCGGCATGCTTACTCATTTGCCAAAAGATTCTATCCCCCAAAAATACAAACGCAACGCCTGCCATGCGGAGAGGAACCGGCCGCTCTGCGGCAACGCGGCTTTGCAGCTCGCCTTCTGATAAAAAAAATTATTCTTTTCGCACCTTTTGTCCGGCAATAATCACTTCCCAAAATGACAAAATGAAATTCAGTACCGTCTGGCGGGTAGAAGTATGAGTTCGGCCTCATAGCCCAAGAATCCACGGTGCTTGCCCTACGCCACAGCGCGCTTAAAATTTGATCCAGCAGCAAACTGCAGCGTTTCCCTGCGTAAGTCTTGGGGGGGACAACGCGCAATCCAGAGCGGCTTCTGAGACAAGAAGCCGCTTCGGGAACGCACGCTCAAAAAACTCGGACTATTTTATCTCAAGATTCAGTTTACGACTGTACAGGTATTTCCCCTGAGGGACAAAAGCGCACGGTACCGCCGCCGGACGGCATTGTCTTTTTGCAGCTGAGATCTGCAAATAACAGTGAGAGATCCCTTCGCGATAAAAAGAAAATCGTTATGAGACTTTTGTCAAAAAGGAGCGGCCTTCTGTGCACACGCTGTGACCATGAAAAAGCTATTTGAGGCCGAAACCGCGAACGTTGACTTTCAAGCTCTTGAAAGTCGGATTCCCAATTTAATTATTGAAGGGTTCCTGGAGAAAGAGGTGGCTTGCATTTTGAACTTCAATGCGACAACGCTCCGCCTATGCATTGCAGGATGTTGCGTTTCGCCACGGAGAGCTTTGCCAAGTACAGGTGCTATCTCCTTCAGAAAGTCATCTCCGCCAATAGAGAACAGCCAACGCCCAGGGCGCAGGATATGAAATTGTAACCGAAAAGCGCAGCGGGACAGGTTTTCTAAATTGCCATCCTGTTTTTGCTTTCGGTCTGCCGTCGCAAAAGCTTACGAACAGCTTCCGCACAATTTATGGAAAGAACGAACCATCAAAGGAACATAAGCGACAAGCTAACTATGTTTGCTATAATATGGGATATCGTACTTACCCAGGCGTTGTTTGTCTTGAGGAATACAATACCATAGAAAACGCTGTTGATCGTTATAAATAAAAGGTCATAAATTACAATTGCAGTCGTGCCATTTGCCAAATGTCCCAAGGAGAAGAAAATTGAGGTTATCAAAAGTGCAGCTGAGGCAGGGCAGACTTTATTAAGTTGTTTTTGGAAAAAAGCCCGCCATGCTATTTCTTCACCCAATGCAGCCACTACCAATTGAACGGCCAGCAGGGGTAATGGGCTAAAAGATAAAAATTGACTCGTGCGCGCAAGCACATGATCAATAAAATCCGGCACAACAAGCTTTGCTAAACCAGTACAAATAATATTCATTATCGCGGGCATGGTTATCCAAAACCAGATGCGCGGGTTGGCAAGGTCTTTTCCAATGCTTTTTATTTCCAGGCCGCTGTTTGACTTTCTGCCCTTATCTACAAAGAAAAAGGCAACGCCGACTAAAACAGCAATACCCGCTATGGACAAGCCGAAAAAGCTCGTAAATGTCAAGAAGGCCATAACGAGTATAGCGACTAAAACGACAGGTTTGATTTTTTGTTTAGATGTGTCCACAAAAGTCCTTCTTTCGCAATATCTGTCTTTTATGAGCAGATAATTTGGCCACTATATCAACCTAGAAGTCGTATAAGCTGTGCTCAAAACGCGATTCGGAGTTAAAACGCACGAAGGAAACACTCGGTGAACTCGCCGACAATCCTCCGGCTTGAGGAAGAGCTGAAGACCTGGCTCAGCAATACGCCGAGCTTGTGCCGCAGTGGTACAGTGTAAGCTCTCATCCACCTTCCGCAGTAAACGGAGGAGAACAGAGGTCCACAGCGGGATTCCTCAACAAACTTGGCCTGTCTCTCCTCTTAGGATATCAATTGTACCTAATCACCCTTCCCAAACAATCAGCATTTTTCGTCCATTCCTATTCACCCATGCAGCGGTTATCGGAAGTTTTCCGGGGCTACGCATCCGGCCTCTTATGATAAAAATATCATTTTGCCCCTTAACAATCCGCGTTCTGGAAAGAAAACGTTATGAGATCGCAGCTCTCAGCATGAGATGCGCATAGCCCTTTACCGTTAGCGATAACCAATTAATTTGTAAATGAATAATTAAAGTTGTCGCCGAACACAGCAACCTCAGTTCCTTGTCCGGAAGAGAATACTCCGTTTATCTATAGCCAAATTCAGGTCATCGGCTTTTCATAAGGCGTAAAAATTGCCTTATTTCCGCTTTTTATGTGCCAGATATCTTCTCTCCCCTTCGGCGAAAGCCGCTTTTTCCTCATCGCTCTTCAGCAGCAGTCCGGGCACGGGAGTTGGTTTTCCTTCTTCATCCAGCGCTACAAAAGTGAAGAAAGCTTTTAACGCAACCCTTGCAGGGGCTTCCGTCATCAAATCCTCCACCTTGACTATGACTTCAACTTCCATTGAAGTTTTTCCCGCAAAAACAAGCTGCGCTTCGCAAATAACCAGTTCTCCCACCATTATTGGATCGTAAAATTCCAGTTGGTCGATTCTCACGGTGACCGCGTTCTTCTTGGCGTGCCGCATGGCGGCCACTCCCGCGCATGTATCCATGATCTTCACGATTTCGCCACCATGGACCTTACCGTTGGGGTTGGCCTGGCAAGGAAGCATGATTTCCGAGAGCACTGATCTCGATTCGCTGATCCGTTTCATCTCCGATTCCTCCCGGCGTTTTTCTCATTATCCCCAAATTCGCGATCTTCAAGTGAGATTCCTCCCGGCGCGCAACCCCGAACGAAAATATCTTGATCTAGTGGCGACCGACTTGGTATTCGCTCACAACCTCAGCAGGAAATACTTCCGTCTACGGCGAATTTTAAATTTTAAGTGCCGACTATTTTGAAAGCAAAAAAGATTGGAGTGAACATGATGAAAAAAACCGATCTGGGATTTCTCCTATTTTTACTTACCCTCCTCATCTTCAACGGCAGGCTGCTGGCAAAAGAAAAAGAAGAAGTGCGAATGCTCATTGCCCCCGCCTTTTATTCTTTAGATAAGAGCAAACTGGAGGCCTTTAATGCTCAAATTGCCGGCAGCGACTTTGAGCCCTTCGGGCAGAAAACCTTCCCCGGAATTGCCATTAGCACCCAAGTTGGGCTGTCACAGTCCGATCTCCTCTTCAGCTCCAATACCTTCATTGCCATTGCCGTCTCTGAACAGGAAGAAAAAGAGCTCTCTTTCGCGGGAATCGGCTTTACGTTTTCTTTGGAGAAACCGCTGCGACTCACAGACGCTCTGAGAATCAGCTATGGCGGCTCGGCCGGGTATGGCATTAGCGTTTTGAGCATGCAATTTGAAAAAGACGGCAGTCTTGAGGACCAGTTGTCTGCAGCGAAATATAGCGAAGCTTACCAACTTTATTTCCTCGCAGGTCTCAAAGGAGGCCTAAATTATCAACTCACAAATAAGCTTTCTCTCACAGCCCAGGCGCAATATCTCCTCCCGGTAGGCAGTTTGGGCACCAAAGGTTTTAACCTGCCTCTGAGCGGCCCCAATGTGACGGTGGGCTTGTCCTTTCTCCTGCCTGCAGACTAAATGTAAAATAGACTGCGCAAAAAATGCGCAGTCTATTTTTATTTATAAAAAGATTGAAAATTAACGCTCCTTAATTATTAAGACGGAGAACTTCTCCGTCAGTTAGCCAGATCAAAAAGGCTCAGCTGATTTGTCTCAGGCAAGCCCGTCAGCGCACCATGTTTTTCCAGGGCATAGATCACGCCGCGGGTGACGCGGGTTCTTTGCCGCAGATCTTCTACAGACTTAAATTCTCCTTGGGCTCGCACCTCTGCTAAGGTGTTGGCGGCCGCGACGCCTATTCCTTCCAGAGAAGACAGCGGCGGCAAAAGCTTGACGCCATCAATGATCAAGAAATTTTGAGGATGAGACTTATACAGATCCACAGGCAGAAATTTAATCCCCCTAGCAATTGCTTCCACAGCAATTTCCAGGATGCCGGCCTGGTTTTTCTCTTTTTGGGTTGCTTCATTGCCCTTCTGGTTCAACTCATGGATCAGCTTCTTTAGATATTCGGGGCCTTCCAACACAGGATCGATGTTGAAATCTCCCTTGGAGCGCACCGCGAAATAAGAAGCGTAAAAGGCCGACGGATAATAAACCTTGCAAAAAGCAATTCGAAAGGCCATCGTAACGTAGGCCACAGCGTGAGCTTTGGGGAACAGATAACTAATCTTTTTACAGGAATCAATGAACCAACGCGGAATCTTGTGTTCCTGCAGGAGCTGTTCATCCTCTTCGGCCAGGCCTTTTCCTTTTCGCACTTTCTCCATGATCTTGAAGGCCTTTCCCGGTTCCACTCCTCTGTAGATGAGGAAGCTCATAATATCGTCGCGGGTGGAGATGCAATCTTTGGCTTCCGCTATCCCTTGGCGGATGAGCTCCTGAGCATTATTCAACCACACATCTGTCCCATGGGAAAAGCCGCTGATGCGCACGAGTTCGCTGAATGATTTGGGACGCACGTCTTCCAGCATTTGCCGCACAAAGCGCGTGCCAAATTCCGGGATCCCCAATGTTCCCACTTGACTGCCGCCGGCGTCCTCGGCCGAGATGCCAAGGCTATCTAAAGAGGAAAAAAGAGACATGGTCTTGGGATCGTCCAGGGGAATCGCTTTAGGATCGATGCCTGTGAGATCCTGCAGCATTCTGATGACCGTGGGATCATCATGGCCTAGAATATCCAGTTTCACCAATCTGCTGCTGATGGAGCTGTAATCGAAATGGGTGGTCATGGTGGCGCTGTTCTTATCATTAGCCGGAAACTGAATGGGGCTGAACTGGTGAATGTCAAGATCCCGAGGCACCACCATAACTCCTCCCGGATGCTGACCGGTGGTCCGCTTCACGCCTGTACAGCCCTCAAGGAGACGCTGCACCTCAGCGCCGCGCAGGGTTAAGCCTCGCTCCTGGGCATATTTCTTCACCATCCCATAGGCTGTGCGTTCCGCCAGGGTGCCGATGGTACCGGCTCTGTAAACGTGACCTTTGCCAAAAAGTTCCTCTGTATATTTGTGCACCACCGATTGATACTCTCCGGAGAAATTAAGGTCTATATCAGGGACTTTATCTCCTTTGAAGCCAAGGAACACTTCAAAAGGAATATCGTGGCCGTCTTTTGCCATGTCCGTTCCGCACCGGGGACAGGCTTTAGGCGGCAAATCCGCGCCGGCCCCCACCGAACCGTCGGTGATGAACTCGCTGTGTTTGCATTTTGGGCAGAGATAATGGGCGGGCAGAGGGTTCACCTCGGTAATTCCGCTCATAGTTGCCACCAGCGAGCTGCCCACAGAACCACGAGACCCCACCAGATAGCCGTCGGAGAGAGATTTGGCCACCAGTTTCTGGGCGATCAAATAGAGCACTGCAAAACCATGATTGATGATGGAATCCAATTCCTTTTTCAAACGCGCGGCCACGATCTCGGGGAGGGGATCGCCGTATAATTCCCTGGCCCGCTTGAGAGTCATCTCTTTGATTTCTTCTTCCGCCCCGTCGATTTTCGGAGCGTAAAGCTTGTCCGGTACCGGCCTGAGGTCGTCTTCCACCCATGATGAGACCAGCTGGGGGCCTGTGACAACCACGTCCCGGGCGGCATCAGGGCCCAGATAGGAGCATTCGGATAGCATCTCTTCGGTTGTCCGCAGATAAAGCGGCGCTTGTCTGTCTGCGTCATCATAGCTCTGGCTCACCTGGAGGATCTCGC
>DIPB01000125.1:779-2625 GCA_002426275.1 Firmicutes bacterium UBA5499 | reverse complement strand
AGGATCTCGCGGAAAATGGCGTCTTCAGGCTGCAAAAAGTGAACGTCGCCTGTGGCCACCACTGGCTTATTCATTTCTTTGCCAAGCTGATAGATGGTTTTGTTGATCTCCATCAGCTGAGAGTCAGTCTTCAGCGTTCCATCCCGCAGGAGGAATTCATTGTTGCCCAGAGGCTGAATTTCTAAGTAGTCATAAAAAGAAGCGATTTCTCGTACGCGCTGGGAGCTTTCCCCAGAGATGATCGCCCTGTACAATTCTCCGCTCTCGCAGGCAGAACCCAAAATCAATCCCGCTCTGCGTGCTTCCAGCTCGCTTCTGGGAATCCGGGGATGACGGTAAAAATGATTGATGTGGGACGAGGAGACCAGCCTGTAGAGGTTCTCCAATCCCTGTTGATTTTTAACCAAAATGATAGCGTGATAAGCTCTGAGCTTATCCAGGTTTTGCTGTTTCTCCCCTAGCTTCTCCAAATCGGCAATGGTTTTTGCTCCCTTGTCTCCAGCCAGACGCAAGAGGCCTGCCAGCACTCCGGCTGTGGCCATGGCGTCGTCGCCAGCCCTGTGATGTGACGCCAAATCCACTTTAAATTCTTTCGCCAAAGTGTCCAGCTTATAATTATTCAGATGCGGACAAAGGATGCGGGCCAGAGAGAGAGTATCCACAACGTGATACGCGGGCATGTCCATTCCCAATTGTCCAAAGGCATGACGCAGGAAGCCCACATCGAAACTGGCGTTGTGCGCCACCAACACCGCGCCGCGGGCAAACTCTGCAAATCGTTCGATCACAGTCTCCAGAGGCGGAGCGTCTTTCAACATTTCATCTGTGATGCCAGTAAGTTTGGTGATCCTGCTGTCAAGGTTCTTGGTGGTGCCCACAAAAGTGCTGAGCTTCTCTGAAGCCGTGCCGTCCGAGCGCACCCGCACAGCTCCCAGTTCAATGATGGAGCAGGACAGGGGGCTGAACCCCGTGGTCTCCAGATCGAAGACCACAAACTCCGTCTTGTCAATGGGTTCCGCAGGTCCCTGGACGATGAAGGGTTTGTCGTTTAGAAGATACGCTTCCATGCCAAAGATCACTTTGATCCCGTGTTTTTTCCCGGCATCATAGGCGTCCGGAAAAGCCTGCACTACGCCGTGATCCGTGATGGCGATGGCGCTATGCCCCCAGCTGGCAGCTTGGGCAACAGCTGCTTTCACTTCCACCGTACTGTCCATAGCGCTCATTTTGGTGTGCAAATGCAGCTCGATCCGTTTTTGAGGCGCGTGATCCTCCCTGCCGGCGGACGGCTCCGCTGGGCAGACGTTGTCTGCCCACATGGTGAGCTCCCCAGAGAAGCGGTCCTCTTCAAACTTGCCCGCAGTCTTCACATACTGACCCCTCTCCACAGTTAGCGAGTCTTTGCCCATAGCTTTACAGGTAATGGAATCAGTGCCGTCGTACAGATCCCAGATCAGGATCCTCTTGCCTGTCTTGGTCTGGCGTTCTTCAACTCTCAGAACTCGGCCGCAAATCACGCCCTGACCTGGTTCTGTGAGAGACTTGATGGGCTGGGGGGATCCTTTTATTTTTTTGCCGCCGCTCGCTTGATTCGGCGCGCGGCTCTGTGGGGCCGGAGCCGAATCCAGCGGCTGCTCTTTCAATTTGCGAGCCAAAAGCTCCATATAGGCTGCCTCGTCATCCTCAACCTGCCATTTCACCTGTCCTAAGCTGGGCATCCGCTCCCGCAAAAACTCCTCAAATTTGCCCAAAAGCGCTTTGGCGTCAGCTGACGGAGCGCGGCCCAGAGCTGCGAAGTTGAATTGCCAGCGATTATTCCTGCTGTCCACCGTGATTTTTTTCAATT
>DIPB01000125.1:328-619 GCA_002426275.1 Firmicutes bacterium UBA5499 | reverse complement strand
ATTGCAGCTGAGAGGTGAGCGTTTCCGCCGCCTGGGGAGTGAGCGCATGACAAAGCAGAGCGTGTATTTTCCCTTGATCCGGCTCTATTTCTACATACAACCTTAAGACACCTCGCCGGGTACGCGGGCAACGCCGGTTTCCACAGCAGCCCTGGCAACCATTTTGGCGACTGTAGCGCTCACAAGAGGTAAAAACGGATCCGGGATCACTTTGCCTGCCGCCAGATCAGCATCTGTGATCAGGGACGCCAAAGCGTGAGCCGCCGCCATTTTCATCTGGTGATTAATGGT
>DIPB01000125.1:0-171 GCA_002426275.1 Firmicutes bacterium UBA5499 | reverse complement strand
CTGACTGATAAAGCGCCTTTGAAAATGCCGGGGAAGCCCAGCACATTATTCACTTGATTGGGAAAGTCCGATCTGCCGGTGGCGATGATCTTTGCCCCGGCAGCGATGGCGTCTTCGGGCCAGATTTCCGGTTCCGGATTCGCCATGGCAAAGAGCACGGGCTCCGTGGCC
>DIPB01000099.1:16371-20518 GCA_002426275.1 Firmicutes bacterium UBA5499 | reverse complement strand
GACATGACGATGGCGATGGACATCTCGGAGAATTTGGGAATCTTTTTTCGAATTGCCTCAATGCCGAGGGCGGCGGCGATACAGGCCACAACCGCGCCCAAGATGGGATTAATCCCTAGGATCAAACCGGCGGCAACGCCGGCAAGGGAGGTGTGCGACAGCGCATCGCCCATCATGGACAGCCGCTTTAACACTACGACGATGCCGACGCAAGGTATGATCACGGCCAGCAGAATGCCCACAATGAACGCCCGGCGCATGAAATCATATGCTAGGATCGATGCCATGAGCGTCTCCTTCCTGCCGGCTTTGCTTCTGCGCCGGGTGCTTGTGCTTGTGCGCAAGCTCTTCATGGATCTGCGCTTTGTCAAGCTCCACCAGGGATCCTTCTTCCAGGCATAAGATCCTGGACACGTAATCAGATGCCCGGCCTATATCATGGGTTACCATCACAATGGTGAGCCCGGTCTTGCGATTGAACGCGGACAACAATTCATAAAGCGTCAGCACAGACTTGGCATCCACGCCTGTGGTCGGTTCGTCCAAGAGCATCAGCTCCGGATCGTTCACCAAAACCCGCGCCAGCATAACCCGCTGCTGCTGACCGCCTGAGAGCTGGCCCACAAGGCGTTTGGCGTATGCGGTCATGCCCACCTGCGCAAGGGCCCGCTCTGTTTTCGCGCGATGTTCTTTCTTGGGAAACCGGCAAAGCCCGATCTGCGAGAAAAGATTGGCGCTCACGATTTCTTCCACTGTGGCGGGAAAATTGATGCCGCCCTGCAGCCCATTCTGCGGCACATAGCCTATTTGGGGCCAGTTTTTAAACTGTCTGGCTTCTTGGCCGAACAAGCGAATATTTCCCGCAGCCGGGGTGAGCTCGCCCAGAATCAGCCGCAATAAGGTGCTTTTGCCAGCGCCATTGGCGCCGATGACGGCCGCGAAATCCCCCTTCTTAATGGAGAAGCCGATTTTCTCGAAAATCGGCTCGCTCCCATAACTGAAACTTAAGTTCTCTACTTCCAGTATCTCGGACATCTTTGCTCCTTCACTGCAGCGCTTTTTTCAATGCTTCCAAGTTATGACGCATCACGGAAAAATAATCGTCTCCGGCTGCCAGTTGTTTGTCTGTAAGCCCTTCCAAGGGGTTCAACACGTCGGTTTCGGCGCCTGTGGCTTTGGCGATGGTTTCGGCGACTTTAGGATTTACCAATTCCTCAAAGAAAATCACTTTCACGTCATGCGCTTTAGCGAACTCAATGATCTGCGTCATTCTGGCAGGATCCGGTTCGGAATCCGGAGCAAGCCCCTCAATTCCGATCTGCTCCAGACCGTAAGCTGCGCATAGGTAGCCGAACGCTTCGTGCGAAACGACGATCTCATTCTTGGGAAGAGCGGAGATGGCGTCCTTGAACTCTTTGTCCAGGGCGTCAAGTCTAGCGGCATATTTCGCGTAATTGGCCTGGTAATAATCCTTGTTGTCAGGATCCGCTTGCACGAAGGCTTCTTTTATGTTTTCCAGCTGCACTTTGGCATTTAATGGGCTGAGCCAAACGTGGGGATCATATGCTTCAGAGTCATGTTCGTCTTCGCGCTCAGCTTCGTGCTCATCCTCATGTTCGTGATGCCCTTCCCGTAAAGACACGCCTTTTGCAGCTTCAACGGCAATCAGCTCTTTATTCCCCAATGACTCCAGCACGTCCTTGGCCCAATGCTCCATGCCGGCTCCATTATATACGAAAACATCGGCTTTTTCAAGTCCCGCAACATCTGAGGCGGTCGGCTCCCAATCGTGCGGCTCTGTTCCGGCGGGAACCATGTTCACCACGTCTACTTTATCGCCGCCGATCTTCTTTGCAAAGTCGTACATGGGATAAAAGCTGGCATAAACGGACAGTTTTCCGCTCCGTGATTGCCCGCCGTTCGCACTTGGACTTTTGGTCCTGCTGCATCCCGCCAGCAAAACTGCGGCCAAGCATCCGATCAAAAGGATACTCCAAGCTCTCTTCATCTTCCGCAAACCTCCTCGCAGCATTTTCATGCTAACTGCTCCTGTCTGCGCCGAGCGTAGCATTCCTGGCAATAGACCGGCCTGCCTTGGCTGGGTTCAAAAGGCACCTGGCACTCTTTGCCGCAATCTGCACAGACCGCAGAATACATCTGGCGGTTTTTCCCGTTGGCATTCCTCTGGGCGCGACGCTTATCGCGGCACTCCTTGCAGCGCTGCGGCTCATTATCGAACCCCCGCTCCGCGTAGAATTCCTGCTCCCCGGCTGTGAAAACGAACTCCCGCCCGCACTCCTTGCAGGTTAATACTTTGTCTGTGTACATAACGCTTCAACACGCTCCTTGATCATGATATGCGGACGCAGCCAAGTAAATGCATATAGTTCGCATTCGCATTTATTATAAATTCCTAGTCAGGAATTGTCAAGGAGCACAGCGAAAAATTCAGCGGCATCCGGTCAAAAAAAGCTTGAAACGATTGGACGTTTCAAGCTTTTTCGCTACTTGCCGGAAACTTCAGGGCATTCCCCAAAGCGCTCCCCACTGTGACCGCAACCACATCAATTAAGGTCCGCCACAGCAAGTCCATGAGATCCGTCTTGAAAACCAACGGCATGAAGAAATTGAACAACAATAAATTCGCGCCAAAGAAGGCCAGTCCCAGCGTCAAAGCGCTCCTCACGGGAGGGTCCCCGGTCCAATCGCTGAAAATCTCTCCCGGCTCCAATATCCTCTCCTGAGAGCTGACAGTGGCAAACGAGCGCAAAACCCAGCCGATAACCAGGCCCGTCAGAACGGTCCACAGCATCGTGGCCAAAGGCGCCCGGCCGTATGAAGAATAAATGCCCACTTGCGTGTACTGGAAAAAGCGGCCCACGACGAAGCAGAGAGCAACGCTGACGATCTGAGGCCACTGCCAGACAATTTGCGCTTTTTTTAACGGCAAACCTGCAGACCGGCCCAAAAGCCCTCCCATGGCCAACAGCGCTATGCTGTCCGCCAGGGGATAAGCGATTCGATCAATCGGCTGCACATGGGGCAGCGGCTCAAGGAGATAAGCAATCCAAATGGCGCTCAGCAGGGCGCCGTATTTCAGCCCGGAGACGCTGCGCCTCCGAAGCGGCAAGTACAGGGCAGCAATCGCGGTATAGGCGAAAATCCCATAGCAGATAAAGGCTAAGGGCAAAGTTCCGTTTTGGACAAAGCTGCTGGGCTCCAGCGCAGTTTGCGGAGCGCCGGAGGGGATGAGCAATTGCGCCAAAAGCCGAACCAAGGTTGTCAAGCTCCCGATGATAAGAAGTCCCAACGCAACTTTACCGCCTCTGTTCATTTTCTCCTCAGGCTCTTCTTCTGCCAGTGGCAGACAGAAGCCCAATTTTAGTCCGGACTCCCGATTGATTAACTCTCCAAATTGCCGCTCAATAAAGCCAAAATAGCCAGTCGCTCCCAGCTCTTTGGTGAACAACTCGATGGACTTTATGATCCGCAACAGGCATCTGACGGGAGTTGCGTAATATTCTTCCTGCCCCTCGCCTTGCCATGTCACGTCAGTTTCGTCCAAGACAGCTCTGAGCTCTTCGTTCTCTCTGGGATCGAAAGCCGCCAAAAGCGCGTGGCAGAGCTGTTTATTTTTTTCCGTGGCCACGCTGCTGAAATCATATTCCACCCCCCGCAGGTAACCGTCCACCTTCAAAAGGCAACCGGCGATCGCCTCCAGGGCGTCGTAATCTCTCAGCCGGGGATTTTGTCTGTACATCTTCAAAAGATTGCCTTCAAAAGTGTTGAGCTGAAAAAGATAAAGGTCCTCACTTCCGCTGGGAATGGTGCCAAATCTTTGCGCCATTCTGTCAGGAATCTTTTCCAACATGTAAGGGGTGACTTTTTTCATTCTATCCTCTCACCGCAAAAACTCAGCGGCTCAGCAGTTGGTTTTTTCTTTTTACCAGCGGCGCAATCCGGTCGATCCTATTGGTCCAGATGCCGCCGGCGTATCGAATCCTTGGAAAAAATCGCCGTCGCCCGCCACCAGAATCACCCTGGTATCTGCCCGCTGCATTCTCCGCAAAAAACGGTGCGGCCAGCCCCACAGCCAAGGCGCGTACTTTTCCGGCAAATGCAATTCCATATGGCGGCAGGCCCCGGG
>DIPB01000099.1:10604-16242 GCA_002426275.1 Firmicutes bacterium UBA5499 | reverse complement strand
GACATATCCGGTCCAGCCCACGGCCAGATAAGAGAGCAGCGCCTTAGTCATGGTCGCTTTGGACATCGCGCGCAGGTTGGGATCCGCTCGGCCAGGGACGCGATTGCGCCGTCTCCGCCGTAGACGGCCAGCTTTTCCAGGCGCGCCGGCGGTAATTTGGCCAAATACCCGGCAAGCTGCTCTCCGTCCCGAGAAGCCTCGTTTTTCAGATGCAGCAACAGTTCTTCCCCTGGAGATCGCGCCAGCACCTCAGACAAAGTCGGCATCAAGCCCACGCCTTTGCCGCGGAAAGGATGGGTTTTCCCGCCGTCCGCCGTGTAACCCGTAACCGACGTCCAGCTTCTTCAGTTCCGCCATAGAAGGGATGGTGTTTTCCAGACACGGGTGTTCCGGCTTGTAAATGCGCCTGGCAGTATTGGCGCTGCACGTGCTTCCCCGGAAAGAAAAGGTTTGCGCCAAGCCCCGATGAGCCAAAAGCAAATGCGCAGCCAGCCAAACTTTCTTCCTCCGCAATCGTCCGCTTCCTCCCAGAAGCCAAAGCAGGAATTTGCGCTCTGAAAGTTAATAATAAAAGAAAGACACTAAAACAGAAATGGACGTGAACATATGAGAAGATTTATCTTCGGTTTCCTTTTGCTGCTGGCGAGCCTCTCAGCCTCGGCCAGCGATTACGTTTACCGCAATGAGCTTAAGGACATGAAGGCGATCCTCCTGACCGCTGATTTCGACACCAGCGATTTTCCCGACGCCCCCGTGGACGAACTTAAAAGTTCCGCCCTCTCCATCCTCCACAGCAGCTTGCAGGAAACTCTGCCGGAGGATACTGTCATCTATCTGAACTCCGCCTCTGAATCAGAGCCGGTGGATACCATCATCTCCGTTGACCTTTTAATCGGAGAAGAAGACGAAGCTAGCTACTATGGCGATGTGATGCTGAAAGTCTACAGGACGGTTCAACTGGCAGATATTGAGACGGAACCTTTCTGGTCTATAGTTTACGACGGCAGATACATCATCCAGGGCTCTGTGGAGCAGCTGCCGCAGCAAATCCAAGATACCGTAGAGCCCCTGGCCACAGAGCTGATGGAGCTGTACCGGGAGTCCATTGATTCCTTTGTTGATCCTCCCGAGCATGAAAGCATGCCGCTTTTGGAAGCGTACCAATTGACCGCTGTAGGCGAAACTCCCTGAGCAAAGTCAATGGTTTTCACTTCGGTCTTTTTCGCTCCGGATTAATCTTTCTGGAGCATTTTTTCTATTTCCAGCCGTCCGCGCTCCAGCGCCTGGGACAGCTTCGCGGGTTCTTTGCCTCCGGCCTGAGCCAAATCCGGCCTGCCGCCTCCTCCGCCTCCGGCTACTGCCGCCACCTCCCGCATCAGTTTGCCAGCATGCAGGCCTCGACGGACCAGGTCTTCTGTCACCAAAGCCAAGAAGATCGCTTTGTCCTCCAGGCGACTGCCCAAGATGGCCACTCCGCTTTGCAGACGGTCTCGGAGCTCATCCGCCAGCAATTTCAAGGCCGCAACGCCGTCGCTTTCCACCTCCGCCACCACAACCTTCACGCCGTGGCAGTCCTCTGCTTGAGCCGCCAGGCTCTGGCCTTGCCAGCTCATCAGCTTCTCCTCCAAGCTCTCAAGCCTGCGGGAAAGCTCCTGCTGCTTCTGCAAAATCTGATCCAGCTTCTCCGGCGCCTCTTGCGGGCCGGCGTTGAGCTTCTGCGCCAAATCCCGCAGCTGCCCCGCCTCTTCCTGCATTTTCGCAACCGCGGCCTTCCCCGTGAACGCTTCCAGACGCCTGACTCCGGAAGCGACGCTGCCTTCCGTGGCGATCTTAAAGAGACCCAACTGTCCTGTCCGGCCGGCGTGGGTGCCGCCGCACAGCTCGGAGCTGAAGTCTGAGATGGACACCACCCGCACTACGTCGCCGTACTTTTCCGTAAACAGGGCGGTCGCTCCCCGGCCGATGGCCTCTTCTTGAGACATCTCCTCCACCTCTACGGGATAGTCTCCAGTTACGGCCTCGTTAACCCTGCGCTCCACGGCTGCCAATTCTTCCGGAGTCAAGGCTTGAAAATGCTTGAAATCGAAGCGGAGATAATCCGGCCCCACCAGCGAACCAGCCTGCTGTACGTGCTGGCCTAAGATCTCCCGCAGCGCAGCCTGCAAAAGGTGGGTGGCAGTGTGGCTGCGGCGGCTGGCCTCTCTTCTGGAACTGTCGATCCGGGCCGCCAGCTCGTCGCCCACCGTGACGATGCCCGCCTTGAGAATTCCTCTGTGCACAATGAGCTTTTCCACAGGCTTGCGCACGCTCTGGACCTGAAAGCTGCACTGCTCGCTATCGATGACGCCTTGATCCGCCAGCTGGCCGCCGCTTTCGGCGTAAAAGGGAGTTCTGTCCAAAACTAATTCCAGCTCTCCGTCTCCCGCCTCCGCCTCTTCAACCGCCTGGTCGTCTTTGATGATGGCCAGCACCCTGGCCGAGGAACTCTGTCGTTCATAGCCCACAAACTGACAGCTGATCCCGTTTTGGTTCACCAATTGGGCGTAGACGGCGCCTTCGCTGTCCAGGTATCCGGTCTTAGCCCTGGCGGCGCGGGCGCGCTGCCGCTGCTGCTCCATGGCCGCTTCAAAGCCGGCCTGATCCACGGCTAAGCCCCGCTCTTGGGCGATTTCAGCTGTTAATTCCAAAGGAAAGCCGTACGTATCGTGCAGCTTGAAGGCCTCAGCGCCCGAAATCCGGCCTCCTTGGCAATTGGCGATTAACTCTTCAAGCTTGTCCATGCCCGCGGATAAAGTTGCGGCAAAGCGCTCTTCCTCCCGGACGATCACGCTTCTGATTTGCTCTTCTCTGCCCGGAAGCTCGGGATAGCCCTGGGACATCACTGCCACAATTCTCTTCACCAAATTCCCCAAAAACAAACCTTCAATTCCCAAAAGCTTAGCGTGCCGGATGGAACGGCGAATCAGCCTGCGCATCACGTAACCCCTGCCCTCATTGGAGGGAATCACGCCGTCGGACGCCAGGAAAGTAGCTGAGCGCATGTGATCGGCAATCACCCGCACGGAGACGGGATTGTCTTTGCTGGCCAACTTTTCCACAAAAGAGACGATCTTTTGCATGTTATCGATCTCAAAGATGCTCTCTTTGCCCTGCATGATGGCTGCGATTCTCTCCAGGCCCATGCCCGTGTCGATTCCCTTCTGGGTCAGGGGCTCGTAATTGCCTTTCTCGTCCTGAAAGAACTGGATGAAGACCAGATTCCAGAATTCCAAAAAGCGATCGCAGTCGCAAGCTACGGAACAGTCAGGCTTGCCGCAGCCGTATTCCGGTCCCCGATCCAGATAGATCTCAGAGCACGGTCCGCAGGGGCCCACGCCGATCTCCCAAAAATTATCTTCCTTGCCCATTCTCACAATCCGCTCCGCGGGCACTCCCACTTCGCGGTTCCAGATCTCGAAAGCTTCGTCGTCGTCCAGATAAATGGTAACCCAAAGCTTATCCTGGGGAAGTTTTAGCCGCTGAGTGACGAATTCCCAAGCCCAGTTAATGGCTTCGCGCTTAAAATAAGCCCCGAAGGAAAAGTTTCCCAGCATTTCAAAGAAGGTGCCGTGACGAGCTGTGACCCCCACTTGCTCTAAGTCCGCAGTCCGCAGACACCTCTGACAGGTGGTCACCATGCGATGCTCCGGCGCCTTTTTGCCCAAAAAGAAAGGCTTAAACGGCACCATTCCCGCGCCTGTAAGCAGCAGAGTGGGATCTCCTTTGGGAATTAAGGAAGCACTGGGTAAAATTTGATGACCCTTTTCCTGAAAAAATTCCAGATACATTTGCCGCAACTGGTCTACTGTAAACACAAACCTGCACGCTCCTCAAGTTTTTTTCTCTTACAAATTTAATCCTTTAGGCTTTTTCTGTCAATATCGCCTGGCAAGCTCTCCACAGTGCAGTTTGCCCTGCCTTGCCCGAGAATCAGCTCCAGTGCGTCTCCCACCTTCAGCTTCGACGCGTCCGTTATGACCTCGTCATCCCGGCGGCAAATGCTGTACCCCCGGGAGAGAGTTTTTAATGGAGAAAGCTGCGTCAAAGCTGCGGAGAACATTTTTAGGCTGTGGTCAGCGTTCTTGATTTTCTCGCCCATAGCTTGTTCCAAAGCCCTGGCCAGCTCATCTGTGCGCAGCTGCTTTTGCGCCGCAAGCTCTTCCTTCCGCCGAAAGATCCTGGCGCTCGCCGCAGCCGCCAGCCTTTTCTTGGCGAAGCGAACCTTGCCCGCTAGACCGTAGCCCAGGCGGGCGTAAGCGTCCCGCAGCTTTGCCCTGAGCTCTGTAATGTCCGGCGCCGCCAGTTCCCCGGCAGCGGAAGGCGTGGGCGCTCGCAAGTCTGCCACAAAGTCGGCAATTGTGAAGTCCACTTCATGGCCCACGGCGCTGATCACGGGCAAAGGGCAGGCGTAGATTGCCCTGGCCACGCTCTCTTCGTTAAAAGGCCAGAGATCTTCCAGGGAACCTCCGCCCCGGGCGATAATAATGAGCTCCACTCCGCCCTGTTCCTGCAGCAGCCCAAGGGCTCGCACGATGCTAGGGGCGGCCAGCGGGCCCTGCACTAAAGCCGGAGCCAAGAGCAGCCTGGCCACGGGCCAGCGGCGGGTGATGACGGAAATCAAATCGCGAATGGCGGCTCCGGTGGGCGAGCTGACGATTCCGATCCGCTTTGGGAAAAGGGGCAAAGGCTTCTTGCGCTCCTGGGCAAAGAGTCCCTCTCGCGCCAGCTTGCTTTTCAATTGTTCGAAGGCCAAGGCCAGGGCCCCTTGGCCTAAAGGCACCAGTTCGTAGGCGTAAAGCTGATATTGCCCGCCTTGTTCATAGAGACTAATCCTGCCTCTGGCCAAAATTTCCGCGCCGTCCTCCGGTTCAAAGGGGAGTTTGCCGGCGTAAGAGCGGAACATCACGCACCTGAGGGAAGCTGTTTGATCCTTCAGCGTGAAATATAAGTGGCCGGAACTATGACGTTTATAATTTGAAACCTCTCCGCGCACCAGCACGTCCTGCAGCAGCAGATCAGACTCCAAGCGCCGCTTAATCTTGGCGGTCAGCTGGCTGACTGTGACGCTGACAAGCTCTATTCCGTGCATCCGCAAGCCTCCCGGGCAGCCACAGCCACTCCCGCCGCATTGTCCGCGCAATAGCGGGGAGAGGCAAAGTGCAAATCGAATCCAGGCAACTTCTCCTCAAGATAAGACCTGATGATGCCGTTGGCCGTTACCCCGCCCACAAACAAAACCGAAGCGATTCCATGCTGAGAGCCGGCCTTTTGCAGGACCTTCACCAGCCCCCGGCCGATGGCGGTGAACACGGCCAAGGCAACGTCCTCACGCTTGGCGCCTTGCTCGATGGCCCTGGCAGCTTGCGATTCTGGTCCGCCGAAACTCAGATCGCAGCCGCGGGCAGGAGCGGGAAAGATCACGCCGCCCCTGCGGCCTTCCTTTGCCAGCAGTTCCAGCTGGGGTCCTGCTGGGAAAGGAAGACCCAGGCGCACTCCCACCCGGTCCACGAACTGTCCTGCGTGCAAATCCAAGCTGCCGCCCAAGGTCTGAAGCTTCTCCAGCTGTCCTTGCACTAAAAGCAAATCCGTGGTGCCTCCG
>DIPB01000099.1:7425-10473 GCA_002426275.1 Firmicutes bacterium UBA5499 | reverse complement strand
AAAGCCAGCCAGCTCTCCGGCGGCTTGAACTGTGAAGACCACAGTCCCGCCCACAGGTGACCTTCCTGATGGCTGGTGGCAAAAAAAGGACAGTTTAAGCCGGCGGCCAGGGACCTGGCCACAGCGGCGCCGGCCCGAAACACCGGCAGATAAGAGTCGCTTACAGGTCTGGGCCTGGTGCTGGCGGCCACAGCGGCGATTTTGCCCGGATGCAGCTCTTCCAGCAGGCGCGGCAGGTTCCCCAGGTGTTGAAAAAGGGCTTCAGATTGCCGAAGCCCCCGTTTGCCCTGAGGCACTGTGAGGATTTTTCTTTTTTCCGCCAGCTTCTCGCCGTCCAGATAGGCAACGGAGGTGGTATAACAGCTGGTATCGATGCCCAAATACCCCAAAATTCACTCCCCGCTTTCCCGGATGGCGCTGCCGATGATGCCGTTGATGAAGCGCCGCGAATCGTCGTCGCCGTATCTTTTGGCCAGTTCCACGGCTTCATTGGCGACAATGCTGGCTGGGACTTCGCCTAAGAGCAGTTCGGTGAAAGCCAGACGCAGGATGGCTCTTTCCACAGAGCCCATGCGCTCCAGCGACCAATCGCGGGCCAGGCGGGCCAAATGCGCGTCCAGCTCTTCTCGCCTTTGAAGCGTCGTCTCCACCAACTGCCGGACGAAAGCGCAATCTCCTTCCCCCAAGGCGCCGCAAGCGCATTCCGGATCCATGCTCTCCGGCGAATTACGCGTCCAGGCCGCAGCCATGGCTTCCGCCGGATCGTTGGCTCCCTCCGTAATCTGATACAAAACCTGCAGCGCCACTTCCCTAGCCGCACGTCTACTCAAAGCTGTTCCCCCTCAATTCCAGCCGCCGTTTCCGCCCCCGCCGTCTAGGCGCGAACCGACAAGATATCCTAAAACCAAACAGACGAGCAAAAAAATCGCCTTCCAAAAACCAAAACTGACGATGATCATCCCGATGATCAAGCCTAAAACCGCGCCTAAAATTTTACCCCAATTGCGAGACAATATCCCCATGATCTCAGCCCAAAAATCCACCCTTTCTCACCTCACAAATTATACTGCATGTCCCCGGGGCCGCGTTATCTCACCCGAGCTTGCGCGCTGTGAGCTATATTGCGCACCAAAACGTTTACCTGCTTTGGACTGATTCCCACGATCTGCTGGAGGTAGGAGCTCACTTTCTCCTGAACCTGAGCGGTCAAATCTGGAAGAGGTTGATCCACTGCCACCAGCAATCTTAAGTTCACGGACAAGCCGAGCTTGTCCACGGAAAGGGCAGTGTTGATCTCCCTAACCCCGCCGATGGAAGAAGCGGCTTTCCTCACCAGCGAATCGATGGCGCCCATCCCCACCCGGATTTGTCCCAAGGAGTTTTCGGTGATGATTCCTTTCGGCTGCCCTGAGCTGCTGAAAGAAAGAATCAAAAGCGCGGCGCCCAGCGTTGTCAGCAGAATAGCGCCGATGTAAAGATCTCCCGTTTGGGCCGCCTGATCCAGAGCCGCGAGGATCTGCCCGGGAGCAAACCAAGCGGCAAGATAGCCCCACAGACCTACGGCAGCGACTATGACCACAGCAGCTGCCAGAAAGGTAGCTAACCGTTCAACTGTTCGCATCTTTTCTCCCCCTATCGCACCCGGGACTCATCTTCCTCTTCCTCCGGAAACTTGATTCCCTGCACGTGTACATTCACTTCCACAACTGTGAGGCCCGTCATGCTCTCCACAGCCCGCTTCACGTTCTCTTGCATCTGCAGCGAGACGTCGGGGATCCTCACTCCGTAATCCATGATCACAAACAAATCAATGGCGGCTTCTTTTTCCCCTACTTCCACTTTCACGCCCTTAGCCAGATTCTTCATGCCTAAGACCTCTGTGATCCCGCCGGTGATGCCGCCGCTCATGCCGTAGACGCCGCTGATCTCAGTTGCGGCTAGTCCTGCGATGATGCCCACAACTTCGTTGGCAATCTTTATTGTTCCCCACTGGCTGCGTTCTTCGTTGATCTCTCCCATGTTGCCACCTCCGTTTTATTCTTCAGCGAGAACCCTCCGCTGAATGAAGTTGGTATAAACTTCTCCTTTACGGAAAAAAGCGTTGTCCAGCACCTTGCGGTGAAACGGAATTGTGGTTTTAACTCCCTCCAATTGAAATTCGTCTAAAGCCCGTTTCATCCTGGCTATTGCTTCGGTGCGGTTTGCTCCCCAGGCGATGACTTTTGCCACCATGGAGTCATAATAAGGCGGAATCACGTAGCCCGGGTAGAGCGCGGTCTCCACCCTGATGCCCGGACCTGTGGGCGGCTGAAAATATGTAACCTGCCCCGGCTGCGGCAGAAAATCGCGCTCCGGATCTTCCGCCGTGATCCTGCACTCAATCGCATGGCCGCGAATTTGAATGTCTTCTTGACCATAGCCCAATTCTTCGCCTTGGGCGATGCGGATCTGCTCCTTCACAAGGTCGATGCCGGTGATAAGCTCGCTCACCGGATGTTCCACTTGAATGCGGGTATTCATCTCGATGAAGTAATAATTCCCGAACCTGTCCAGGAGAAATTCCATGGTGCCCGCGCTGCTGTAGCCGGCAGCCTGGGCGCCTCTTACCGCAATGGAACCCATTTCCCGGCGCAGAGACTCCGAAACTGCGGGAGAAGGCGCTTCTTCCAGCATTTTCTGGTGGCGCCTCTGAATGGAACAATCCCGCTCCCCCACGTAGACCGCTTGGCCGTGCTCATCGCATAGAAGTTGAAATTCAATGTGGCGCGGTTCCTCAATGAATTTCTCCAAATACACCTCCGCATTGCCGAAAGCGGCCTCGGCCTCGCTGCGGGCGGTACGAATGGCTTTCACCAAATCATCGGAGTGATGGGCCACGCGCATGCCGCGGCCCCCGCCGCCGGCGGAAGCCTTCACCAAAACCGGAAAGCCGATGGCAACCGCCACTTCCAAAGCTTCTGCTTCGCTGGTGATGGGGCCGGAACTTCCCGGCACCACGGGCACGCCGGCCTGCTCCATCATCCGGCGGGCCGCTGCCTTATCTCCCAT
>DIPB01000099.1:4387-7309 GCA_002426275.1 Firmicutes bacterium UBA5499 | reverse complement strand
GGGCCGCTGCCTTATCTCCCATTTTTTCTATGGCCTGGGCGGCAGGCCCGATAAACTTAAAACCATGGCTGGCACAAATATCGGCAAAGCTGGCGTTTTCAGCTAAAAAACCGTAACCTGGATGGATGGCGTCCGCGCCGGTGATCATGGCGGCGCTGATGATGTTGGGGATATTCAGATAGCTTGCGCTGGAAAGACTGGGTCCCACGCAAATGGCCTCGTCAGCCAGTCTGGTATGGTACGCGTCCCTGTCCGCTTCCGAATAAATGGCCACTGTGGCAATGTTCAGTTCCTTACAGGCGCGAATGATTCTCACCGCGATCTCACCGCGGTTGGCGATGAGGATCTTCTTAAATGTTCCCATTCCCATTAATGCTCCAGGACGAACAAAGGCTGGCCATATTCAACGGCCTGACCGTTCTCCGCCAAGATTCGCACCACGCGTCCCCGGACCTCCGACTCGATCTCGTTCATCAGTTTCATTGCTTCAATGATGCAGACTGTGGTTCCAACTTCCACCATGGAGCCAAGATCGATGAACGGCTCGGCGTCGGGACTGGCCGCGCGATAAAACGTGCCCACCATGGGGGCAACGATAACCTCTTGTCCCGGGCCCACCATCAGCGCTTCGGCAGCGTGGCCTTCGGCTTGAGGAGCTGCCGCTACCTGCGTTGCCGGCGGATTGGGCGCCGAGACTATGGGCTGAGGCAACGCCACCACCGTGGCAGGCTGGGACTCCGACTGCTGGCTGGTCTTGCTTAAGCAAAGCTTCAGCTGCTGACTTTCCAGCTTAATTTCAGTGACCTGACTTTTACCTACAAGTTTGATTAGTTCCTTAAGTTGTTCGAAATCCAGATCCACAAAGTTACCTCCCTCAGGGGACTTTCGTCTCTCGATTGTTATTATAACAGCCAGATTTTACCTCTGCAAGGGATACCTGCAATCTTTTATGTATTCTACGTCTCACTGGCTTTTTCCTTTATTTGGCAGCTGAGAACCCTCGCTAATCGTGATTTTTTCCAAGGGGAAACCGGTCTTTCTAGCCACCACGTCGCCGATCCTGGCCACCTCCGTCTGGGTGAGCACAGCTGCCACCACCGCAGCCGCCTCTTCGCTGCCGATCAGCACCACGGCTTCGGGAAAGCCCATGGCTTTCAGAACTCCCTCTAGTTCCCCTTCCAGCCGCTTTTGCTCGGCCAGTTTCGCCACCTCTTCCGTCTTGCCAGCCTCCTTCAGCAGTTCGATCTGTTCATCGCGCCTGCGCTCCCGCTGAATTCTCAAGCTGGCGAAGGGATTGGCGGCCTGCTCCGCCTTCTTGACCGTTGCTTTGACGGCCGCTTTGGGCGTCCGCTCCCCAGTAGTATGCGGCTCTCTGAGCATAGCTAAACCTACAATGGCAAAAACCGCAATCCAGACCAGCACCACAGCCCCCAAATAGGGATTCTTTCGCCACCACACGATCTTCATTTATTTTCCCTCCATCACCATTATGCGATTGGAACCCACACCCAGAAAAATTGCCGCCGCCTGAATCAATTTCTCGGCCACAGCCGGATCTCCCGCGCCTTCAGCCACCACCAGCGCTCCTTTTACAGCCGGAAATATTTCACGCTCCAGCACCGCTTCCTCCCGGAGGCCGTCGCGTTTGGCCAAGAGCTTCTGCGTCTCCGTTACGGATTCTTCCACGGTGCGCTTGCCGTCGTCCTGCTTTGTAACTTTAAGGGTTTCCTTGTTATTTTCCGCATACTCCCGCTTGACGCCGCCTTCCAAAGTGATGGCCGCTTTCACCTCTCCTGCCCCTGCGATGGCGGAGAGGATTTCGGCCAATTCCCGCTCTAACCGCTCAGAGTCCTGAGCGTCCGGCGCCACTGCCTGGACTTCCGTTCGCGGCTTTGCCTCCTTTGGGGCAGAGGATGGCTTAGAGAAGCCGAAAGTGAGCAAGACAAGCAAACCCACCAAACCTATAACCAGGCAATTAGTCAGGAGCTTCTTCTCGCCTTCTCCCAAAGGCTGCCCTCCTCCTTGCCCCAGAAGGCGGCCAAGCAACTGGCTGAATTTATTCATTCCCTTCCCTCCAAAACGACGCTCACATCAGCAGGCTCCAGATCAAGATGCTTGGCGATTGCCGCCGCAAGCTCTTTAGTCTGCCCTGGGCCGCCTTCCAGCTCCACCTCAACCTGCTCCAGCGTTCCCGCCTGCTCCCAGTGCGCTTTAGCCTCCGTGCAAACGTAGCCCCGTTTCTGCAGAAGTTCGGTTATCTCCTGCCGCAGCCGCAGATCGAACGCCCGCAGCAAGAGGTCTTCCCGCTCTTCGCTCCTTCTTGCTCCAGCCGCGGCAGGAAGGAGCGAGGGCTGCTCCAGCCGGAAAGACAAAAGAGGACTGGCCATGGTGAACACCAACACCAGTCCCAAAATCATCCTGCTGAAACTTCTAATCTTTCCTTCCGGCAACAGGAACTCCAAGGCGCCAGCCACAATTGTCACGCCTAACAGCCGCCGCACCCACTCGGACACGTTTTCCACCTCTCAAGACCAAGGATTAACTGTCTTCACCAGCACAGCGATGCCCACGAAAAACATGATGCCGACGCTGAGCACGCACAGCGACAGCAAAAGCAAACCGTCCGCCATCCAGCTCAAGCCGTCCGTGAGCCGCTTATCCGCCACCGGCTGCATAAAAGCGCCGGCAAAGCGGTAAATCAAAACTAAGGCCAAAGCTTTCACGATCGGCACAAAGCAATAGACGGCAACGCCCAACAAACTCAAGACGCCGGCCGCTCCCCGGATGGTGGCCGAACAAGAGGCAACCACGTCTATGGCATCGGTGAGCATCTTGCCTAGGATGGGAATCAGGCTGCCCACCATGAATTTAGTGCTTCTGATGGTCACCGTATCTCCCAGCGGGGCCGCGATGCCCTTCACA
>DIPB01000099.1:3384-4267 GCA_002426275.1 Firmicutes bacterium UBA5499 | reverse complement strand
GCCGCGATGCCCTTCACAGCCATTAGGCCCATAAAGACTGTGAAAGCCAAACCTAAGATCACAGACGCGATCTGAAACAGCAGCTTGGAAAGCTTGGCCAAAGATAATCCCTCTGTGAAATTTCCCATGGCTCCCAGACAGATGCCGGCCAGGATCAGAGGGGACACCGCGTATTTAATGAGATTGATGAGGCCGGTGACTCCGGCGATGACCGCGGGTTCCAAAATGGCGGCGCTGCTGACCGCGCCGCCCGCCACCAGGAGACCCGCTAAAATCGGCACCACGGCGTTGAGCAGATTTCCCATCTGGCTGATGGCATTGTCATTGGCGCGCACCGCCACAAGCAGGCTCTTGAAGGCCAAAGCCAGCAGGCAGTAATAGCAGACTGTGAAGGCCAGATCCAGCGCATCCTGTTTTTGAAAACCCGTTTTCAGTTGACAAAGCAACGCGCATAAAACTCCCAAGGCCAACAGCTGGCCCAACAGGCCGGCATTCGCTAAGATTTCCTTCCAGAGAAAACGCCAAAGCTGCCGCAGGAGATCTACCAGATTGAAATCGTAAACCCCGTCTCGCCTGCTGACCAAATCTCCCAACTCGAATTCAGGCATGTTCGCTTCCAGCCCCTGAGCCAATTCTCTTTCGATGGCTGCCAAATCGGAACCGGCGAGGCCTTGCAAAACTTCGGCTTCAGCCGCGTCTCGCCAGCTTTCCGCGGCTGCTGTGCCGCCCACGAGCAACATCAGGGCAATAATTGTTCCACTAACCCAAGAATGCCTCCCAGCACAGGCAGGGCCAGCACCATGATCAGCACTTTGGTGGCAAACTCGATCTTCTCCGCCAGCGCCCCCTCTCCCATGTCTCGGCAGGGTTGGGGGCCGAAACT
>DIPB01000099.1:0-3266 GCA_002426275.1 Firmicutes bacterium UBA5499 | reverse complement strand
GAAACTGCCCAAATAAGCGATGCCTGTGGTCTTCAGCACCAGCGCCAGGTAAATCGGATCCAAACCGGCGCGGTTTGAAAGCTGGCCGAGAAAGCCCAAGGCGGTTCCCAATTCCGGCAGCAATTTCAAAAAAATCAAAATTCCGCAAGTCAGACCCAGAGGAATCCCCAATTCCGGTTTGGTTTGTTTTAAGACGACAGCCAAAAAGGCCCCCACCAACCCCAAGGCCACGATTTGGACGATGGACACCGCGCCTCCCCCCTACAGGCCAAACACGGAACGAACGCTGGTGAACAGCTGACTTACCAGCTGGAGAATTAACATCAGTACCACCACCACGCCGGCCAGCGTCAGCATCTGAGCTTGTTCCTCCTTGCCGGCCTGCTTGAGGACCATGCTCAGGATGGAAATGATGAGCCCAATCCCGGCAATGCGAAAGATCATCTCGATATCCATCAGCGTCACCCCTTACCAAAATAAAATCACCACCGCAAGCGCCACTGCAGGCCAGGCAAAGCCAATCAATTTTCCCTCCCGCACTGCGGCCTCTCCCGCCTTCTGTCTCTGCTCTTCCAGCTGCAAGCCCACGCCCTCCAGCCTCTTAAGCTGATCCGCCAGCTCGCTTGCTCCCAAGTACGCGCCTAAGGAGTTTAATAAGGCTAAGTCCTCGGCCAAGAGGCACAAGCGCGGCCCTACCTTCTCCAATGCTTCCTCCCACGCCATTTGCGCCGTGATTCCAGTGCCCGCTTCCAAGCCGGCGGCGGTTTCCTGAAACAATTCTCCAGCCGGAGCCGGCAGCTTTGCCGCAAGCTTGCCCAACAGCTGGGGCAGGGGCGAGAGCAGACAATTCATTTCCGTAGCTAAAGCGCCCATGGCCCAGCTCAGCTGTCCCAATTGTTCCGCTCTGCGCCGCCAAGCCCCCGTGGCCACTCTCCCGGCCAGAAAACCCGCGGCCAAGACCAAAACCGCTCCCGCGATCTTGATGTAAATCATCTCTCCGACCACCCCTAACTAGTCCACCTTTCGATCTATATTTATGCCAATTGGGACAAAATATGCCAAAAGAAAAAGCGAGGCTTAAACCTCGCTCTCTTCTGAATTGCTAAATTTCTTCGCTTTCCTTGACCCATTCCACAGTGCCAACGCCCTCTCTGCGGGAGAGCAGCACCACGCGCTGGAAAACCTTGGCAGCCATCAGTTCCCGCAAATGCGGGCGTTCTCTCACCTCTTCCATGCTTCCCGCGTGGGCTGTGGTCAAGACGCCAACCCCCGCGTTGAGGGCCTCTTCTAGAGCTTCGGCGTCTTCCCTGCGCCCGATTTCGTCCGCGCAAACCACCTCCGGAGACATGGAGCGCAAAAGCAGCATGATCCCCTGGGCTTTGGGACAAGCGTCCAAAACATCGGTCCGCACTCCCACATCCCGCTGCGGCACGCCCCGGTAAACGCCGGCCAGTTCGGACCTCTCGTCCACAAGTCCCACTCTCCGGCCGCGGATTCGCCCCGTCCCATCGCTCACCTGCCGCACCAAATCCCGCAGGAGCGTGGTCTTGCCGCATCTGGGCGGAGAGATGAGCAGCGTCAGGTAAAACCAATCCGCCCCGGAGTCATATAGCTGCGGCAGCAGGCTGTCCGCCGCGCCTCTGACTTCTCTAGCCACGCGCAGATTCAAGCCTCCTATTTCCCGCAGGCTATGGATTTTACCGTCCCGCACCACGGCTCTGCCCACCAGGCCCACCCTGTGGCCGCCTTCAATGGTTACGTATCCTCCCCGCAGTTCTTCCTCCAGGGCGTAAAGGGAGCTTTTGGTGACAAGCTCTAAGCAGCCGGCCAGGGCCTGCTGCGACAGAGGAGGAGCTGCCTTGGCATCCGGCAGCAGTTCTCCCTGCCCCCCCAGCCAACAATCCCCGTCGTGGAGGACGATCTCAACGGGTCTGCCTGCCCTGAGCCTGAGCTCCTCCACCCGCTCCCAGGGCAAAGCCGCCACCAGGCCGCGCAGCTGCGGGGGAAAGACAGCCAATAGTTGTCCCAGATTTGTGCGCACTCTTCTCCCTCCTCTTTTATCCTATGCCCGGAAAGAGAAGAATATGTCCGCTCCCAAGACTAGAGGCTGAAGCGCGCTCCCAAGTAAAACCCGGTTGTGTCCAGATTCCCGGGTATGTTGCCGTATGTTGAACTTTCGGCTGCAATATCCCAGACCCGATAGCCCAGCACAGCTTCCCAGCCCGGATGCAGGGCGTATTTGCCCTCCAGCTGCCAGCGCCTTAGGCTCAGTGATATTTCGTCCCAGGAGCCAACGCTTGAGGAGCCGATTTTAAACATGGCCTTTGTGCCCAGGAGCGCGGCGAAGTTGCCGCTGACGGTAACCTGGGGCGTCAGCTTCAGCTGCGCAGCCACCGCCGCCTGCGGCCGTCCAGCGCTTACATCCAGGCGAAACCCAACAGATCCATCCTCCGATATCTGCTCTCTTCTCTGATAAAAGCCCCAGCCCACCGAGGCTGTCAGAGCAAAGCCTGGCTTGATGGTCAGCAGCCGGCCAACTGAGACGCTGCCCAAATGCTGCCGCAGAGAATAGCCCTCAGCAGATACCGCCGGGTCGTCGACGGCCGGGTCTGTGCAGTTGCTGAACGCATAATCCGCAGCCAGGACAAAGCCTGGCGCAAGGTCCGCGCTGGCTGCCAGGCTCAGTGATTTATGAGAGTAATCAGCCTCCGCTGATCCAAATATTAAGATCCCCTGACGACTGCCGCCAAACCAGTAATTCCCTTCCACGGCGAGGTTGGAAACCGCCGCGGCAAAGCCTGAAACAATAACGAAAACCACAAGACAAAGCAAACTCTTTTTTATCTTTTCCCTCTTTCCTAAATATTCTCCTTACTCTCCAGCCGGGACAAAACTGGCTATTATCCGCTCAGGAATCCTCGAACGCCTATCGTCCGCTTCACTTATCCTTCTGCTCTCAGAAGCGGCGTTCAGCCACGAAAGGCGTTAAGACAGACCCACAACGGCGCAAAGAGCTTTTCGCCGCTGTCCCTGACCCGCAATCCCGGATCTAGAGGCTGAAGCGCGCTCCCAAATAAAACCCGGTTTTCTCCAGATCTAAGGGTCTGCCTAAGACTTGTGGGCTTTCTGTTGCAATATCCCAGACCCGATAGCCCAGCACAGCTTCCCAGCCCGGACCCAGGGCGTATTTGCCCTCCAGCTGCCAGCGCCTTAGGCTCAGTGGTATTTCTTCCCAGCCGCCGGCGCTTGAGGAGCCGATTTTAAAC
>DIPB01000071.1:432-7052 GCA_002426275.1 Firmicutes bacterium UBA5499 | reverse complement strand
TTACTTGACGCGACCAAAAAAATTAAGGTGTTGACTTGCACGGGGGAATATGGTAAAATAGTAAATCGCTTAAGTATAAGGATTTTGTCCGGCTTTGGTAAACAAGGCTCAGGGGGTAGCCTTGTCTTTTGCCATACCTTTTTTTTCTTTTTAAAGCATGCGAACAAGAGGTGAGGAGACGGAAATGGCCCATATTGTCAACTATGGCAAGAAACAGAGACGCAGCTATTCCCGAATCGAAGAGATTCTAGACATACCCGATTTGGTTGAAATTCAGCGCAAATCTTATCGCTGGTTTATGGAAAAAGGGCTCAAAGATACCTTCCACGATATTTCTCCGATCCAAGACTTTACCGGCAATTTGTCTTTGGAATTCGTGGACTATTCCCTTGGCGAACCGAAATATGAGGTTGAGGAATGCAAGGAACGGGACGCTACATATGCGGCCCCCTTGCGGGTGAAAGTGCGCCTGATGAACAAGGAAACAGGCGAAGTGCAGGAGTCTGAGGTCTTCATGGGAGACTTTCCTCTGATGACCAAGGCTGGCACTTTCATCATCAACGGCGCGGAGAGGGCTGTGGTCAGTCAGCTGGTGCGCTCTCCGGGCGCTTATTTTGATCGAGTTAAGGATGCGAATGAGCGTAATCTCTTCACAGCCAATATGATCCCTAATCGCGGAGCCTGGCTGGAATTTGAGACCGATGCCAACGAAGTGATCTACGTGCGGGTGGACAGGACCCGGAAGCTCCCCGCCACAACGCTCCTGCGGGCGCTTGGTTATGGTACGGATCATAAGCTTTTGGAACTGTTCGCTGAAAGCGAATACATTCGCAATACCATGGAGCGGGATAACACCCACAATCAGGAAGACGCTTTAATTGAAATCTATAAGCGCCTGCGGCCCGGCGAACCGCCGACTGCCGAGGGCGCGCGCAGCCTCTTTGAATCGTTATTTACAGATCCTAAACGCTATGATCTGGCGGCCGTGGGCAGATATAAGCTCAACAACAAGCTGAGGCTGCGAGATCGGATTAAGGGCCGGGAATTGGCCCAAGACATCGGCTGGGAAGGCCGGACTCTGGCCGCGGCCGGCACCAGGGTTGATAATCAGCTTTTGGATGAGCTGGAGCGGCAGAATGTGTCTGAGGTCTTTATTCAGGGAGAGGACGGCAAAGTCATCAAAGCCATCACCAATGGCGCCCCTTCGCTGGATTTGCATACCCTCACGCCGGAAGATGTGGCGGCTGTGGTCAATTACCTGGTGGATTTGATGGCAGGATACGGCACCACGGACGATATCGACCATCTTGGCAACAGGAGGCTGAAATCTGTAGGCGAGCTGCTGCAGAATCAGTTCCGCATCGGTCTGTCCAGAATGGAGCGGGTCGTGCGGGAGCGGATGAGCATCCAGCCGGACGCAGATGCCATTACGCCGCAGAATTTGATCAATATCAGACCGGCGGTGGCTGCCATTAAAGAATTCTTTGGCAGCAGCCAGCTGTCCCAGTTCATGGATCAGACCAACCCGCTGGCTGAGCTCACTCATAAAAGAAGGCTCAGCGCCTTGGGGCCGGGAGGCCTCAGCCGCGAGAGAGCCGGCTTTGAAGTGCGCGACGTGCACCACTCTCACTACGGGAGAATGTGTCCCATCGAGACGCCCGAAGGGCCGAATATCGGACTCATCGGCTCCTTGTGTACGTTTGCCCGGGTTAACGAGTACGGATTTATCGAGACTCCGTACAGGAAAGTGGTGGACGGTAAGGTTACGGATGAGATTGTTTACCTGACGGCCGATATTGAGGATAACTATGTGGTGGCCCAGGCTAATGAGCTCTTCACCGAGGACGGCGCCTTTGAAAACCAACAGGTTTCAGCCCGCTATAAAGACGAGATCTTGTTGGTTGCGCCTTCGGAAGTTGATTTCATGGATGTTTCGCCAAAGCAGACCGTATCTGTGGCCACAGCCTTGATTCCTTTCCTGGAAAACGACGATGCCAACAGAGCGCTGATGGGAGCCAACATGCAGCGGCAGGCCGTGCCGCTTCTGCGCACGGACTCGCCCCTTGTGGGCACGGGCATGGAGTACCGGGCGGCTGTGGATTCAGGCGCTGTGGTGGTTGCCGAACAAGACGGCGTCGTCAAGAAGGTGGTCTCGGATTTGGTGGTGCTGGAGACCGAAGACGGCAAAGAGGCGCGTTACCCTCTCTTGAAGTTCCGGCGCTCCAACCAGGGAACGTGCATTAACCAGCGCCCTGTTGTCAAGCAGGGAGAGAAAGTCAAAGCCGGTGACGTGCTGGCAGACGGCCCTTCCACGGATTATGGCGAGCTTGCTTTGGGCCGTAACGTGCTGGTGGCCTTTATGCCCTGGGAAGGCTATAATTACGAGGATGCCATTCTGATCAGCGAAAAGCTGGTCCAAGACGATGTCTTCACCTCCATTCACATCGAAGAGTATGAGTGCGACGCCCGAGATACCAAATTGGGCGCCGAGGAGATCACGCGCGATATCCCCAACGTGGGCGAAGACGCGCTGAAAGATTTGGATGAGCGGGGCATCATTCGCGTCGGGGCGGAAGTGCAGACCGGAGATATCCTGGTGGGAAAGGTTACGCCCAAGGGCGAGACTGAGCTCACCGCGGAAGAGCGCCTGCTGCGCGCCATCTTCGGGGAAAAAGCCCGGGAAGTGAGGGACACGTCCCTGAAAGTCCCCCACGGCGAAGGCGGCAAAGTGGTGGACGTGAAGGTTTTCATGCGTGAGAACGGCGACGAGCTGCCTCCGGGAGTCAATAGGCTGGTTAGGGTCTATGTGGCCCAAAAACGGAAGATTTCCGAAGGAGATAAAATGGCCGGCCGGCATGGAAACAAGGGCGTTATTTCCAGAATTCTTCCCATGGAAGACATGCCCTTTTTGGAAGACGGCACACCTGTGGAAATCGTGCTCAATCCCTTGGGAGTGCCTTCCCGGATGAACATCGGGCAGGTGTTGGAAACTCACCTGGGCTGGGCTGCCAAGGCTTTGGGGATCAAGATCGCAACTCCGGTCTTTGACGGGGCCATTGAAGACGATGTGCTCCAGACGCTGGAAGAGGCAAAATTGCCCCGGGATGGCAAAGCTGTGCTCTACGACGGCAGAACCGGCCAGCAGTTCGAGCGCAGAGTTACCGTGGGCTATGTGTATATGCTGAAGCTGGCGCACTTGGTGGACGATAAGATTCACGCCCGCTCCACTGGGCCTTACTCTTTGGTCACCCAGCAGCCCTTGGGCGGCAAAGCCCAGTTTGGCGGCCAGAGGTTCGGAGAGATGGAAGTGTGGGCGCTGGAAGCTTACGGCGCAGCCTATACCCTGCAGGAGATGCTCACCGTGAAAAGCGACGATATCGTGGGCAGGGTGAAAACCTACGAGGCTATAGTCAAAGGCGAAAACATTCCCGAGCCGGGAGTGCCGGAGTCTTTCAAGGTTTTAATCAAGGAACTGCAGAGCCTGGCTTTGGACGTGAGAGTGCTCTCGGAAGAACAAGAAGAAATCGAAATCAAGGAAGAAGACGAAGAAGTCGGGCAGATGGCCAGGGAATTGGGTTTGGATTTGCTTGGCCAGGAAGGGCTGCCTGAAAAAAGAAAAGAACGCGACGCAGACGGGGACGCCGAGGATGAAGACGAGGCGGAGCCGGATGAAGAAGAACAGGACTATCCCGGCGATGAATTCGTCGCCGATTACGACGAAGACGACTCAGCAGAGCTGGAAGTGCCGGCGGCAGAAAGCGACGAAGACAGCCATGACCTCCGGACGCTGACTAAGAAAGCGTCAAAGGCGGCGGATAAGAAAACGCGCCCGGCCGCCGAAGAGGAAGAAGATTTCGCCTCTGAGGCAGCGGAGGATTCGGAGCATAGCGACGAAGACAGGGGGTAGGGTGAATGTTGGATGTGAACAACTTTGACAATATAAGAATTGCGTTGGCCTCCCCTGAACAGATTCGTTCTTGGTCCAGCGGTGAGGTCAAGAAGCCAGAGACCATCAATTACAGGACGCTGAAGCCTGAGCGCGAAGGCTTGTTTTGCGAGAAGATCTTCGGACCCACCAAGGACTGGGAGTGCCACTGCGGTAAATATAAAAGAGTTCGCTATAAAGGCGTGATCTGCGATCGCTGCGGCGTCGAGGTCACCCGGGCCAAAGTGCGCAGAGAGCGGATGGGACACATCGAACTTGCCTGTCCGGTCTCTCACATCTGGTTTCTCAAAGGGATTCCCAGCCGTATGGGGCTGCTGATGGACATCAGCCCCAGGACGCTGGAAAAGGTAATCTACTTTGCCTCATATATCGTGTTAGATCCCGGCGATACGTCGCTGGTTGCCAAACAGCTGCTTACCGAGGCCGAATACAGGGAGTGCAGGGAGAAATACGGCGACGGCTTTAAGGCGGGCATGGGCGCCGAGGCCGTGAAAAAGCTCTTGGAGGAGATCGATCCAGAAGAGCTGTGCCAGCAGCTGCGGTCGGAAATCGCGGATTCCACGGGACAGCGGAAGATCCGCGCCCTCAGGAGACTGGAGGTTGCGGAAGCCTTCCATAAGTCCGGCAACAGGCCCGAGTGGATGATCATGGATGTGATCCCTGTGATCCCGCCGGAGCTGCGACCCATGGTGCAGCTGGACGGCGGTAGGTTTGCCACTTCGGATCTGAACGATCTCTACCGGCGGGTGATCAATCGCAACAACCGGCTGAAGAAGCTCCTGGAGCTGGAAGCTCCCGATATCATCGTGCGCAACGAAAAACGCATGCTGCAGGAAGCAGTGGACGCGCTGATCGATAACGGCAGACGCGGCAGGCCGGTGACAGGTCCCGGCAACAGGCCGCTGAAATCGCTCAGCGATTTGCTGAAAGGCAAACAAGGTCGCTTTCGCCAGAATTTGCTGGGCAAGCGCGTGGATTATTCGGGACGAAGCGTGATCGTGGTGGGGCCGAAGCTGAAGATGCATCAGTGCGGCCTGCCTAAGGAAATGGCCATTGAACTGTTTAAGCCCTTTGTGATGAAAAGGCTTGTGGACAAGGGACTTGCCCATAATATCAAAAGCGCCAAGCGGATGGTAGAGCGGGTGAAACCCGAGGTTTGGGATGTTTTGGAGGAAGTAATCAGCGAGCATCCGGTGATGCTCAACAGAGCTCCGACTCTCCACAGGCTGGGCATTCAGGCTTTCGAGCCTGTGCTGGTGGAAGGCAGGGCCCTGAAGATTAATCCGCTGGTTTGTACGGCCTATAATGCAGACTTCGACGGCGACCAGATGGCAATTCACCTGCCTCTCTCGTTGGAAGCCCAAGCAGAGGCAAGGCTCTTGATGCTGTCGGTGAACAATATTCTCTCGCCCGCCCACGGCAGGCCCATCGCCACCCCCACCCAAGATATGGTTTTGGGCTGCTATTACCTGACGTTGGAGCGGGAGAACGCCAAAGGAGAAGGAAAAGCTTTTTCGGGTCTGGATGAGGCGATCCTGGCCGTGGAGAATGGCCTTTTGGATTACCACGCCAGGATTAAGCTGCGGTATCACGGCCAGCTGCAGGAAAGCACTCTGGGCCGTTTCATCTTTAACGAGGCGCTGCCCGAAGAATTGCGCTTTCTGGATAAGGTGATGGACAAAAAGAGCCTGGCGAAACTGGTGGACGAGTGTTATCGGGCTCTGGGCATGTCGGATACTGCCGTGCTCTTGGACAGATTGAAGTCTTTGGGCTATAAGTACGCCACCCGCTCCGGCACTACCATCTCCGTGACAGATATCACCATTCCGGAAGCGAAAAAGGAGATCATAGCCGCTGCCGAAGATCAGGTGACTGAGGTTGAAAAGCAGTATAAGCGGGGCTTGATCACAGGCGAGGAGAGATATCAGCGCCTGATCAATATCTGGACCGACGCCAAAGAGCAGACCACGCAGGCGCTTTTGGATACCCTGCAAAAGGATCCGTTCAATTCAGTGTATATGATGGCAACCTCCGGCGCCCGGGGCAACGTGCAGCAGATGAGCCAGCTGGCCGGCATGCGGGGCTTGATGGCGGATCCTTCGGGCAGGATCATCGAACTTCCCATTAAAGCCAATTTCCGCGAGGGACTGACAGTGCTGGAATACTTCCTCTCAACCCACGGCGCCAGGAAAGGCTTGGCCGACACGGCGCTGAGGACCGCGGATTCCGGTTATTTAACCAGGAGGCTGGTGGACGTCTGCCAGGACGTCATCGTCCGGGAAGAGGACTGTCATTGCGGTCCCGACGATTGCATCGAAGTGGGGCCCATCAAAGACGCGGATCAGGTGATCGAATCGCTGGCGGATCGGTTGGTTGGCAGAATCGCGGTCACGGACGTGGTGGCGCCGGAGACAGGCGAGGTGCTGGCAAAAGCGGACCAGGAGCTCACTGAGGAATTAGCGCAGAAAATCCAGGCCGCAGGCGTTAAAACAGTAAAAATCCGCAGCGTGCTCACTTGTCGGTCCCGCTTCGGAGTCTGCCGCAAATGCTACGGCCGGAATTTGGCCACCGGCAAATTTGTGGAAATCGGCGAAGCTGTCGGCATCATCGCCGCTCAATCCATAGGCGAGCCCGGAACCCAGCTGACCATGCGCACCTTCCACACCGGCGGCGT
>DIPB01000071.1:0-281 GCA_002426275.1 Firmicutes bacterium UBA5499 | reverse complement strand
ACCTTCCACACCGGCGGCGTGGCCGGAGACGACATCACCCAAGGTCTGCCCAGGGTGGAGGAGCTTTTCGAGGCCCGCAAACCTAAAGGGCAAGGCCTGATCAGCGAAATCGCGGGCAAGATCAAGCTTCTGGAGAGCAAAGGCAGCAGGAAGATCGTGGTCACAGGCGATACAGGGGAGGAGAAATCCTACAATATCCCCTTCGGATCCAAAGTGCGGGTGGCAGACGGCGAGTATGTCGCAGAGGGAGAGCAGCTCACGGAAGGCTCCATCAATCCCCA
>DIPB01000029.1 GCA_002426275.1 Firmicutes bacterium UBA5499 | reverse complement strand
GCCGAGGGGTGTGGCCGGTTCAAAGGCGAGCTGCTGCTGGGTTGTGAAAACGTTGGCCGGCTGCTTGCCGCGCAAATCAGGCATCGCGTCTGACTCCTGCTTCAAGGCAATGGCATCGATGATATAGGCATACTGCTTATCTAGTGACCTCACTTGATCGATCTTGAACGCCAGGGTGTGCTCTCCTTTCTCTAGACTCACCACTCCCAAAGCGGTCCAGCGCACGGCGCGGGTATACCCCCAAACAACTTCGGAAGCCGGTAGCGTCGTGACTTTAACCCAGGAGCCGCCGTCGATCGCATACCAGATGGGAGACGTATACTCTCTTCCCACGGGCTGTCCTGCGATCTGGAGCGAGTAAAAGCCGTCCGTCGGGATTGTAAACTTATACTTGACGCTATACTCTCCGGCCGTTTTGGTGAGCAGCCCCCAACATTTACCGCCATAGCAGCTCCGATCGGTATTCAGAGAGCCGCCGTGATTTTCAACGAACTCCTCCCCTTCCAGCCACAGATCCGCCTGCGGCTTGGCGGGAGGTTTCAGCTCAAAAGGCGCGATTGGCGCCGCCGCAGCCGCGGCGCAGATGCACAAAAGCAGCAACAAAGGAAAACATCTTCTCATATAAGTGCCAACTCCTCTTTTTATCCTCAACGGCCTATGCCCTGACTCTTCCAGCTTCCGGGCATCCCTCTTTTTTTGCGCCCCAGTTTCCTATTCTTATTACCGATCGCTACTTTTGATAATAGACTTTCAAATTGCGCACCCAATAAGTTAAGTTGTGCTGTCTGGGATTCAATCCGATCCGCAGTAGCTTCACGTTTGCCGGATTGAAATCAAGGGGCGCTTCCGTTGAAAATAAAATATCGATCTTCTTCCATTCCGTGGTGGGTCGGTAACTGAAATCAACCCGCTTGCCCACTTCAAGCTCGTCTTCAAGCACAGCCATCACATAAGCCACATTGTAAGGATTCCCCGCGTTGGCAGGATCGAAGGCGGCCTTCACTTCAAAGCTGAGACCCACCGCGCCTTTCAGACTTTCCTCCGGCTGCAGGCGAAATACCGGATAAACCCAGTGATCTACATCCGGAGCGAACGCGACGTCGAAGCGCACTGCCTCTTGCGCTTTGTCGAGGCTGATCTTCAGATCCCCGGAAGAGTTTTTCTCCCAACGCTGCGGCTCTGCTCCGCTGAGCTCTTTCGTTTTTAAAGCGGCGAAAATACGATCCAATCCCGGAGTTACCGGAATTACTACCGGCGCGCTGACCTCCTCTCCGAAGCGCGTTTGCAATTTGAGATCGAAAATCTCTATAATATCTCCTCTGACGATCAGCTTCAAAGGAACGCTCGCCTTACCCATGGCCGGCACGATCACTGTTTTGGGCATGCCCAAAAGCTGATAAGCGTCGCTCATGTTTTCCACGGCCAGGGTTTTGGGTTTGTCGCTAAAATTGAAAAGATCCAAAGTTAAGTTACCCACTGTCCCTTCAAGCTCCGCCAAATTCTGGTTTAACACTTTGAACCCTTTGCCCAAATCAACCCGCAAGACAGTATCGAGATCCGTAACCTGCGACGGTTTGGGCTCCGCCTTGGGCAGCGGCGCCTGGTCAGGCGCAAGCCCGGACAATCCTTTCAAATAGGTGGGAAAGCTGCCAGCAGAGAGCTGATAGCTTCCGGACTCTTGGGACAAAGTCCGGCTGACGCCGAGGAAATCGAGCGTTTCCAGCTGCTTGCCCTGACCTGCGAGCGTAAACTGGCGCGCGGAGTCTGCCCAGTAGACCAAAATCTGCCCTCCGTCCGGCTGCGCGTAGAGGAACGCCGAGATTCCCTCTAAATCCAGCTTGCCCTGATACCTGCGATCCCCCAGCTGCCGGATGAGATTGGCCAAAGCCGCATAGGCTGGTTTTACCGTATAATCCCAGCGGAAAATCCCCCAAGCTTTGCCTCCGCCTCCTTCATTATAGGGAGGAAAGACAAAAGAGAAATCCCGAGCCACACCCAGCGCCTGCATTGTAATCTGAGCCTTGACCATCAGCTCAGCCTGCGCCAGCTCTTGTTCCCGATCGTGCTCGCGCAGGGTGCCGCCCGGCACGATTGGGTCTTCTTTACCAGTTCCCTCCACGCGGAGACCGTTTTCCGTCACCCACATGGGTTTAGCTTCCTGTCCGTGGCGCGACAGGAACTGTCTTTTCTCTTCCACGATCTTCTGATACTGATCCAGCTGCGCATAGACGTGGAAATTAAAGCTATCCATGTAATCCCCCACGCCGTTTTGCATCAGCACATCAAAAAATTTCGGCGCCGGATGCACACAGTTGGAGGCGATGAGCACGTCAACGTTTGGATCTCCGGCCTTGAAGCCCAGATAGGCCGCCTTGTGCGCGGCCGCCAGATCCCAGCTGGGATCTTGATTGAAGTTCATAAGGTCTGGTTCGTTCCAGAATTCCCAAGCGGTCATCTGGCCGGAGAACTTCTTCGCCGCGGCTTTACAAAACTCATACGTTGCCAAAAGGTCATGAGGCAGGCTTTTTAAACCTTCTTTGGTCCACTGCGGCGCGTTGTGAAACATGCCCAGCACGGAGATTCCCCTCTCAGAGAGCAGGTCGGCATTAGTCGCATAGCGTCCCCACCTATATACTCCCGGCTGCGGATTCACCTCGCTCCAGCTCAGGCGCTCGCGGATCATAGAAAATCCGCCCAGGGCCTCCAGATCGGAAATCAACTCATAGGCGCCTGCAGGCTGCAGGCTGTTGCCGGCAAAGCCGGGAGAGGCCAGCCAGCTTTGGGCGCTGTCCATAGCATAAGGGATGTCCAGCTCGTGCGCTTGCGCTTGTTCCAGCGGCAGCACTACCGCAAAAGGCAGCCAGCGGCTCCACTGTCCCTTGCTGTCCTGCAGCTGCAAGCGATAATAACCTACGTCAAGCTGAGGGAGGGTCAAAATTCCAGCCTTCGCTTCCCAATTCCCCCGCAACTTCTCGCTGCCCTGCCAATCCACCACGCGCCACTGCCACCTGCCAAAGCCGAGGGGTGTGGCCGGTTCAA
>DIPB01000055.1:4663-6401 GCA_002426275.1 Firmicutes bacterium UBA5499 | reverse complement strand
AATCGCGAAATCACCCTCCGTTCCGTCAGGCACAGCGGCTCCGGCAGCGTCTGTAACTCTTGCCGCGACTTGCGCCGTAGAACTGCCGTCCGCAGGCAGCTTCTCGGGGTCGACTTCCACCTGGACGAAAGCGGGTTCTCCCCGCCTGTGAATGGCCCGCAGTTCATCCACAACCAAGAAACCTTGAGTCTTCAAATTTCGATCCACGATTAGCTCAACCAACGTGCGAGGCCAGTCCACAGCGGCGTCTCCGCCGTATTCCCTGGCTACGTCGGTTGTAACTTCCAAATAGTTCCAACCGCTCTTGCTTAAGGTCGTCTCTCCCTTACCAAAGGTGCCGTCCTCGTCCCGCAGCCGGTAAGCAAGCTTGCGTCCGACCTCGGAAGGAGGCACGTAAACCCACATGCCCAAAGCCTGCGGCTTGCCTGGCAAAGGCTTGTTGAGGCCGACGGAGCCGTAACCGGCCGTTGCGTTTGTGAAGTCGTAATTAATCCGCAATGCCTGACTGCCTTGATGCGTCAGCTCAGAAGAATAACCGACGCTTCCCGAGACGCTGGCATGGGAAGACCACCACCAAGCTGCCAGGTCTCCTTCCATGCCGTCCAGCAGCAGATTGTATCCTTTAGGCGTTTGGGCGATGAGCACGCTTTCCGCGTCAGACCAGGTGCTGGCGTAGCCGTTCGCATTCACAGAGCGAACGCGCCAGTACCATCTGCCCGGCAGCAGCGCCTGGCCTTCCGGAACCGCGTACGAAGTGTCTGTCAGATCCCGAACAGTGACCGTCTCAGAGGCCGAGAAATTGCTGAGCTTGGAAAACTCCAAGACGTAGCTTGCCGCCTCCGCGGCTTGATTCCAAGAGAAGTCTGGCGACGAAGCCAAAGCCTCGTCAGAGCCAGGGCAAAGTCCATCCGGCGCATAAGCGATCTCTCCCGGCTTGTAGATGGCCCGCAATTGATCGAAATAGAGATAACCGGACTGCTTCAGATTAGCCTCAACCAGAATCTCAGCCAGCGCTCTGGGATAGGCGAAATTGCCGTCGCCGCCATATTCCCGCCCGACGTCCACCGGCAGCTCCAGGTAATTCCAACCGCTTTGAGCGAGGATGATTGTGCGCTTGCCCACATCGCCGTCCTCGTCTTTCAGCCGGTACGATAATTGCCGGCCAACTTCGGTTTCGGGAACCCAAACCTTCAGGCCCAGATACGTCGGCTTCGCAGTCAGAGGCCTGTTCATGCCGATGGAAACATAGCCGTTGCCTGTGAAATTATAATTTATTTTCAATGCCTTCTGGCCGTCCGCCACCTGCTCGGCAGAATAGCTCATGCCGCTGGAAATGCCGCTGGCAGAGTTCCAAAGCCAGACCGCGGTGTCGCCTTCGAAGCTATCCACGGGCAGCAAATAGCCGGCTGGGCTTTGCGTCACGATGACGCTGGCAGGCTCCGTCCAACCGCTGCCAAGATCCTCCGCATTGTAAGCCTGCACTCGCCAGTACCAGATCCCGGGCAGCAGCGCTTCTCCCTCTGGAACTGTATAGCTGGCATCAAGCAAGGGTTTGCTGATTGTGCCGCTGCCGAAATCCTTGCTCTTAGAGAACTCCAAATCGTACTTCACAATCCCCTGGCCGCCCGTCCAGGTGAAGGTGGGCGGCCCTGCAATTTCTTCATTGTCTGGGGACAAATCAGCAGGCAGGGACACACTTAAATCTACATTCGCGCTTCTGACTGCGGAACACTCTGTG
>DIPB01000055.1:305-4534 GCA_002426275.1 Firmicutes bacterium UBA5499 | reverse complement strand
CTCTGTGGCGAAGCCAAATTCGTTCACCCCACAGACCCGCCAATACCAAGTGCCAGACGGCAAAATCTCGGTCTTGTCCAAAGTATAGCTGGTACTTGCAATCCCCGAGACGGTTTTAACGTTTTCGGCGAAGGTCTCGGAAAGGGAATATTCCAAAGTGTACGTCGCAGCATCCGCTGCCTGTCCCCAAACGAAGGTAGGCAGCTGCGCGATTTCCTCTCCCTGGCTTGGCGAGACGGCCACGGGAGCGGCGAGGCCCGCCTGGAGCGCCACCGCTGTGGGCGTATACCTGGATTCGTCCGTGGCGCTGGCGCGGAAGACCACATCGTCTATGTCACCGTCTGCGCTGAATGCGCCCTCCTTGCCGCCGATCGCCAGCTCTCCGGCGCCGCTGCCCAGGGCGGCGCGCTGAGTTGTGAAAGCCATCCGCCTGCCGTCAACGTAAAGCTCAGCGCCTTTATTCCCTGACCAGACTGCCTGAATCTGATACCACTGTCCTGCTTCCCACGGCACTGGAGCTGACGCCAAGGACAAATCCGTCTCATCTCCCGCTTCGGCATTGAACAGCCTCAGAATCAGCTTTCCGTCCGCGCTCACATATAGGCCTAAGCCTTCCGCGAAGGAAACCAGATATCTGTCCGCGCCGGGCAGACTCCAGTTGGGCCGGAAACTCAGATCGAGGCTGCCGCTGCGGCGGAAGACGGAAGAGGCGGCATAGCTTATGCGATCGTTCGCAGTGCCGAAGCTCACCGCGCCGCCAAAACGTCCCGCAGGCTCAAAAGCAGGCTCTCCATAGACTGCGCCTGCGCCCGCGGCCTCTGTCAGATCCGCGCCGTCAAACCGGGCCTCCAGACAAGTCCCGCCGTTATAAACTCTAATGGGCGCCGGGTTAACTGTGATCGTCTTTGACTGATCCGTCTGCAAAATGAATTCATCGATAACTCCCAGCGCCGGAGCATTTGATTTATTGGAATTGCCCACATAAAATGACAGATTGCCGTCTGGTATCCCCGCGCTCCGCCTGGAATCCCGGGCCACAAGCTGTCCGTTGAGATAGATGGAAGAGCCGCCGTCGTAACCCCAGACAGCCTGAATGAAATACCACTGCCCCGCTCGCCAGGGAATCACGCCGGAGGTGGCATTAGATGTACCGGAACCTACAAGGTAATGCCTCAACTTGCCCTCTTTGGTGATCTCCAAAAGCCAGCCCCAGTTCAATTGGGCCAGCACTCTGCTGGCGCTATCCGCCGTCAGCTCGGCAAGGCTCCAGTCAGGCTGATACCAGAACTGGATGTTTCCTCTTGTCCGATCCACCCATTGGCCCAGCGGGTAGGAGACCACGTCGCCGGCTCCGGAGAACCGCATCGCCTGACCAACCTTGCCCTGCACATAAGCGGGCGCGCCTGAAATGGCGCCGGCTGTATTGGTGCAACGATTCATCACATTCCCGTCAAAATCGTAAACTATCCTTGCGCTATTGTAGCCTTTGCGCTCCAATTGGATTAAATGGCTCTCCGCCGCCCAAATCCGTACGCAGAGCATAGCGCCCGCAAGCAGCAGAGTTAACAAACGTCGCCGCATCGTTCCACCCCCTTGTTAAAACTGAAACTGAAGCTCCGTTCCCAAGGCATTGTCAGTGAAGTTCGCCGCTTCGTCTTTGCCCCTTATAGTTAGAAAATGGCTATACACAGAAAGCCCAGGGGCAAATGTGTACTCCAGACCAAGTCCCAGCTGCCTGAGGCTGCTTTCGGCAGAACTACGGAGCGTCACGGACTTCTCAAGGCCAAAGATCAAAGCCAGATTCTCCCTCAAGCCCCAGATCAGCTCGGAATCAACGATATATTCTTTCATCTCAATTGCCTGCGGGCCCTGACGCAGAGCGCTGTTGTACACGACTGAGCTTTTCACAAGCAGGCGTCCTAAATCCGCCTCCATGGCCGCCTCAGAGCGGGCATAGCGGCAAGGATTCCCGGCTATCGGCCTGAGTTGATCGTCCCGGGGCTCCAGTTCCGAAGCCAGGCCTCCGCCTAAAAGCAACGCCAGGCGAGCGAATTTCAGCGTTCCCGTAAAATAAAGCCGCTGCCTGTTTGGAGTCGCCTTGCCCAAAGGCAGAAGCTGATCCGAGGCAAAAGACTGTCTTATGAGCGAAGACAAAGTTTCCGCAGGATAAGCGGCCACGGAAACGAAGTCGGGCTGATTGTAAAGGTATTCAACGTCAATTATGGCTCTCTGGAGCGGCACTTTGGCGTTAACCCTGACGGCGACACCGTCTACCGGTTCCGCCGGCTGGGCGATATTGTCGTCATAAGAGCTGACAGCGAGCTCGCCGCCCAATTCCGCGCGCGGCAGCTTCACCGCGAAATCGCCGCTTGCCACTAGGTTGGAGATGGGATTGCCCGCAATGGCGCCGGCATAGCGCGTGTAATCTTTATCGTCCACGTAAACCAAGTTCAGTCCCACTTGGGTCTCGGCTTGCGGACGCAAATTCAGCCTCATTCCCCGCAGCGTCTGGGCGAAGATATTGAGCTCCACGTTTTCATAGCCGCTGGCGGCCCAGAGCAAGTCAACCCAGCTGGACTCCTCCGGCTGAAAAGAGAGATTAACCCCTTGCAGTTTCTTAGTTTGGTCCTCCCTGGACGGCGGCAGGCCAAACTCCTGCTGCCGCTTGAGCAGATATGGAGCATAAAGATTGGCAATGTCCGGCTCCGAAAGCGTCAAAGGCGTGTATGACTTGAGCAACTCGCCCATTTTGAGCTTTACATTGCTGTCAAGCTGAAATAAAACCCTGGTAGTGGTAACGCCTTTCCTGGTCAGCCGCATTGTACCCTCCGCGGTGGCGCCGGGCACCAGCTTAAGGGCAAAACCGAGATCCAGGAAATGATTTTGCGTGACTGCCCCGACGCGCTGGCCTTCGGAATTAAAGCCGTAATCGTCAAGCAAGAAGGCCTTCCCTTCGCCCTGCAACGAAAAGCCCAGCACTTGATTTTCCAGATTGCGCTGTCTGACATTGATTTCGGTGAAATTGCGCTGCAGGCCCAGAAGCTGGCTCCGCAGGCTCATTAATTGTCTTGCCGCGTCTTCCGCCGCCTGGCAACCCAACGCAAACATGAGCATTACCGCCAGAGGGAAGCAGCGTTTAAAATTTTTCATTCCCATCAAACTCCTTTGCTAAAATTTCACGGTTAAGGAGGCTGTATAATTATCGCGGATCCAGGAATTTTGAGTATTGCGGGTCCACAGTCTGCCAAGGGACACTTTGCTTTCGGAGTTCAGGTAATAATCTAAGGCATAAGCCAGCCAGCTTTCCTGGGTGGTGATCGTTACATACTGGCTGCGTTTGTATTTCTTGGTCTCGGCCTTATATCTGCCCGAGAGGCTCCAGCCCTGGCTCAGGCGCCAGTTCCAATTGAGATACTGCACAATGCTGGTCTCAACCTGCCCAGGCATTTTTGCGTCATAAGCCTTTCCCAGCATATATGTCCCGGCCAGGCGCAATTGGCTCAGCGGCAGCCACCGGCAGCTGCCGACAAATGTGTATTTGTCGCGATCGATTCCTTCATACCCCGCTGCAGCCTTACGGTCCGCGGCCTCCCGCCAGATCCCAACCGTACTTGTGAGCTTGGCCAATTGGGGAAGATCCAAGCCGAAATAGGTTGTCAGCTCATGGGTGAGAGACTTCTGGGGTTTTGGCAGTTCCACGAAATAATTATTGCGAATTGTCAGGCCGAATCCGCCTGGAAGCTTAGTTTTGCGAAAATAAAGCCGCAGACGCTGCTTATCGCGAAAAGCGGACGCTTCGTTCAAATGTGAAAACCACTTATCAGGAATCCCAGGCTTGAAATACTCTTCGCGCATTTCGCCGTAACTTGAAGTAAAATTCTGATCCGTATAGCGATAATTCAGCGTCAAGGTTGTATCCGGCCAGCTATGAGCGCTTTCCAAGCTGAAGGCAAGAGGGGCTTTCTCACCGGAACTCAGAGCCAATTCTCCGTTCACGCTCCAGTCTGGCCTGAAATTAGCGTTCCAATTGACGCTTGAGACGTACTTGACGCTGAGAGGGACGCCGCTTTCAGGGTCTAAAGAATAGCTCTCGACCCTATTGAACCCCAGATTCCAAACCGTAGACACTCTTTTAGAGAGCCGCAGGCCCGCAGTATAAGGATCGTCAGCCTGTCTGTGTCTGCCCACGAACGTCTCCAGCCGCCAGCCTCCCGCCGGCCCTGTGAACT
>DIPB01000055.1:0-232 GCA_002426275.1 Firmicutes bacterium UBA5499 | reverse complement strand
GCCTCCCGCCGGCCCTGTGAACTGAAGCCCGTAAAACCGTCTGGGCGTCCACCATAAATCGTCCAGCGTAAAAGGTGAAAATCTGGTTTCAAAGTAACCTGCCACCACTTTATACGGGCCGTCCCTATAAGTCAGAGCAAAGCGCGAATCGGGAATCGTTACCTCTCCGCCTTTCAGCTCAGAGCCCGCCTCTTGGCTGAAAGGCGGAGAGGTAACGATTCCCGATTCGCGC
>DIPB01000144.1:11762-11956 GCA_002426275.1 Firmicutes bacterium UBA5499 | reverse complement strand
GTCGCGCTTTATCAGGCTGAATATCAGGCCTTGCTGGCCAACAGAGCAAACGAGCCGGCAACAGATACGGTCTCCATCGCCGGCAAGTGCTGTGAATCCGGAGACATGCTGATTTGGGATTTGGCGGTTCCAGAGCCCAGAAGCGGAGATCTCTTGGCGGTATTCTGCACGGGAGCATATAATTATTCCATGTC
>DIPB01000144.1:9735-11634 GCA_002426275.1 Firmicutes bacterium UBA5499 | reverse complement strand
GCATATAATTATTCCATGTCCAGCAATTACAACCGCCTGCCAAGGCCTGCGGTGATTTTGGTGCTGAATGGCAAAGCGGATTTGATCGTCCAGAGGGAAAGCTATGAAGATTTGATCCGCTTGGATAATGTGCCCGCGCGTCTTGCCAAGGAGAAGATGAGAATTGCCCTATAAGGGAGGCTGCTGATGCTGGACTATAGTGTTCTGCGGATTTGCTTTCAGATCATGGCTTTTCTGTTTGCGATTTCCCTTCATGAATACGCTCACGGAGCCATGGCAAACCGCCTGGGTGATCCCACGGCCAGATACATGGGCAGATTGACGCTGAATCCATTGCGGCACATCGATTTGTTCGGCGCGCTGACTTTGATCCTGACCAACTTTCGCTTTGGCTGGGCAAAACCTGTGCCCATTAATCCCAACAACTTCAAGAATCCCAGACAGGGAATGATGTATACGGGTCTGGCAGGTCCCCTGGCCAATTTGGCGGCAGCGCTTTGTTTTGCTCTGACCGTGAGGATTTTGGGGCTTGCTCCCTTGTCGGGGACTCTGCCCGGGGAGATCTTTGGCTATTTTTTATATTATAACGTTCTTTTGAACGTTGGTCTCGCCATTTTTAACTTGCTTCCCCTGCCGCCCCTGGATGGTTCCAAGATTTTGCTGGGCCTATTGCCGGCACGCTACGGGTGGCGTTTCGAACAATTTGATCAGTATGGACCGCTGATTTTATTGTTTTTGGTCTGGACGGGAGTTTTGGTCAGGATAATTAACCCACTCTATCAGGTGGTGATCCGAGTTTTACTGGGGTAGGAGGAATGACGGAATTGACGGTAATCGTGAGCGGAATGAGACCGACGGGCCCACTGCAGCTTGGCAACTATCTTGGAGCTTTAGATAATTGGGTCAAGCTCCAAGCTGAGAATCAGTGTTTCTTTTTCGTGGCAGATTGGCATGCCCTGACCACAGGTTATGAAAATACCGACGATCTCAGGGAAAATACCAAGATGATGATTATAGACTGGCTCAGCGCGGGCATTGATCCGGAGCGAAGCGTAATCTTCCGGCAGTCAGATTTGAAGGAACACGCGGAGCTGCACCTGCTTTTTTCCATGATCACGCCCTTGGCGTGGCTGGAGCGCTGCCCTACGTACAAAGATCAGCTGCAGCAGCTTTCGGATCGCAACATCACCACTTACGGCTTTTTAGGTTATCCGAGCCTCATGGCTGCGGATATCCTGATGTACAAACCGCAGTTCGTGCCCGTAGGCGAAGATCAGCTGCCCCATTTGGAATTGGCCCGCGAGATCGCCAGACGCTTCAACTTCCTGTATGGTCCCGTTTTTCCCGAACCCCAGGCTAAGATGACTCGGGTCACGCTCTTGCCAGGTTTGGACGGACGAAAGATGAGCAAAAGCTACGGCAACACGATTTCCATGAGCGGAGACCCCGCTGAGATCAAGGAAAAAGTTGCCGTCATGATCACAGATCCAGCCCGGGCGCGGCGCAGCGATCCGGGAGATCCGGAAAAATGCACGGTTTTCACTTTTCAGAAGATCTTTGCCCGCCCTGAGGAGCTGCCACCCATTGTGGAAGGCTGCAAGACCGCCGGCATCGGCTGCGTGGATTGCAAAAAGCAGCTGATGGCTAGAATGATCGACAGGCTGGCGCCCATCTATAGCCGCAGACAGGAATTGTTAGCGCAGCCTGATTTAGTTGAGGAAATTTTAGCCAAGGGCGCGGGAGAGGCCAGGAAAGTAGCCGGCAAAACCATGGCGCAAGTACGGGAAGCGATGAAGCTATAAAATGGCATATCAGGTGCAGCTGCCCACCTTTACAGGTCCTTTGGACCTGCTTTTGCATCTCATCAGGCGCCACGAAATTGATATTTACGATATACCC
>DIPB01000144.1:4668-9584 GCA_002426275.1 Firmicutes bacterium UBA5499 | reverse complement strand
TGGCTGCTGATTTTTTGGTGATGGCTGCCACTTTAATGCAGATCAAAGCCAGGATGCTGCTGCCAAAGCCTGACCCGCCATTGCCGGATGAGGATGAAGCGGATCCCAGAGCTGAATTGGCAAGACAACTGGCGGAATACAGTCAATTCAAAGCCGCCTCTGAAATTTTGGCGGAGCGAGAGGCGCAGTGGCAGCAGGTTTTCTGCAGGCCTTTGGACGCCATCATGCAGGATCGGGCGGCGCTCCCAGCGGAGCCTGAATTGCCGCTGAACGTTTCCCCCCAATTCCGGCTGGAAGTGAAGGAATTGTGGAAAGCGCTGGCCAGGATTTTAGAGCGCCAGAAGCGCTCTGAAAGCGAGGTCATGGCCAGAGAGAAGGTAACCTTACCGGGGCAGCTGGAGAATATTCGCAGCCTGCTGCGGCAAGGCGAGATTAGCTTTCAGGCGATCTTTGCCGAAAAACCTAGCCGCCTGGTGATTGTAGTGACTTTTCTGGCTTTATTAGAGTTGATCCGCTTAGGCGAGGTGGAAATTCGGCAAACTGAGAATTTTGGAGATATTTTGATCGAAGGACATAAGCATGAAGCATAGAGAGCGTGCCGCCTTGGAGGCAATGCTTTTTTTAGCCACCCAGCCCCTTCCCCTGGCAGAGTTGGCCAAACGTCTTAATGTCGATGAGGAGACAGTCGGCAGGCTAGTGGCACAGTTAGAACAGGAATATGCGGCCAGGGAAAGCGGCCTTGAGATCGTGCCCTTGGGAGGCGGCTTGCGGCTTTGCACCAGGCCGGAATTGGCCCGCTATCTGCTTCCCCCAGAACAGCCGCCTCATCTTTCCGCGGCAAGCCTTGAGGTGCTGGTGATTGTGGCCTACAGGCAACCTGTGACCCGCAGCCAGATTGAACAAATCAGAGGCGTGCGGTCTGAGCGGGCATTGGCAAGCTTGGTGGAGCGCGATTTGATCACCGAAGCCGGCAGGGCAGAAGGCCCCGGCAGGCCGATTCTCTATGGCACAACCGCGACTTTCCTGGAAACATTTGGTTTCAATACGCTGCAGGAATTGCCCAGTCTGCCCGCTCAGCTGACTAGCAAACAGGATTCTTAGGGCCATGTTCCGTTTTCCTGCCGAAGCCCAGTTGCGCCAGTAATTGGGGCGCCATATCCAAGATGCGATCGTAAATTGCGTTTTGGTTAACGGACAGGAGCCTTACGTTACCCTGGCCTACAACTAGAAAGCCAACGGGCTGCAAGGAAATGCCGGCGCCTGATCCTCCTCCGAAAGGCGCTTTCTGCTGCGCTTCCGTTTCGAATTCCGTTCCGCCGGCTGCAAACCCAAAGGAAACCTTAGAGAACGGCAAGATTACATTTCCATCCGGCGCTTCCACAGCTTCACCCAAAATGGTATTCACATCCACCATTTCATTGATCTTTTCCATGGCGGTCTTCAGTAAACCTTCAATCGGATGCTGCTTTTTTTCCGTTCCTTCTTCCGGCATTTCTCACCACATCCTTCCAGTAATTGACAAAGACGTACTTAGCGCTGACAATGATAATATAGCCTGGAACAAGCCGAAATATGCAAAAGCCGCGTCCAGTTAAAGCCGGCTCCGGGCCAAAGACTGGTCTGACCGCGAAAGCCGCTTTCCTCGGGAAAAGCGGCTTTATTGCTCCCCACAGCAGCCACAGCAGTCCCGCGAGCCTGGCTGTCTGGGCAGCGTCGCCCGTCCCCACGGCAAGCTGCAGCGAGAAGGCGGTCATTTTGATTTTGCTCTCCAGGTAGATTTTTCGGAATAATTTGAGCTTCCGCCAGTTCGGTTGGCTGGTGGGCTCTTCGCCTTGGCTTTTTTTGCCAGCTGGAAGAGGAAATGAGATCCCCAGCCAGCGCAGTTTGATTTTTAGCTCCGGCTCCAAACTGAGGCACAGATGCAGCGGGATAATGCAGAGCAGCAGGATGATGGCAAAGACTATCATAGCTATATCCTCCCAATTTTGCCCGGGCAATATGTAAATCTTTCGCGCCTGTGAAGTCTTTTCATCCTGTTGCATACAATAAAACAGGAGGTGAGGCTGTGAGCAAAATCGTAGTGATTGGCGGGGGATGGGCAGGCTGCGCTGCTGCTGTGGCCGCCAGACAAGCCGGCGCCGAGGTGACGCTTCTGGAGCGCACAGATATGCTTTTGGGCACAGGCCTGGTGGGAGGAATCATGAACAACAACGGCAGGCTCAGCGCTGCCTGGGAAGCGCGAGCCATGGGCGCAGGCGCGCTCTTCGCCTTAATTGACGCCACAGTGCTTCATACTCAGGTGGAGTTTCCCGGCCATCACCATGCCTCCCTGTATGATGTGAATAGAATAGAGCCCCTGGTTGCAGCCTACCTCGCCCAGCTGGGAATCAAAGTCCAGCTCTGCCAGAGAGCGGTCGACGTGGTCATGTCCGGAAAGACCATAGAAGCCGTGCTCACAGCGCAGAAACAAAAATATGAGGCTGACGCCTTTGTGGAAGCCACAGGCACGGCGGGACCTGTGGGCAATTGCCTTCGGTTCGATTCCAGCTGTGTAATGTGCATTCTTCGCTGCCCGACTTTCGGTCCCCGGGTGAGCATCGCGGCTAAAGCCGGCGTGGCTGAGAATACGGATCATCTCTTCGAAGCCCTGAGCGGTTCCTGCAAATTGAGGAAGGCGTCGCTGGCCAATTGGGTCGTAGAGAAGCTGGAGCGGGACGGAGTGCTGTTAATTCCCATTCCAAAATTTTTAGCGGAGGAAGATTTGCTGCAGAAGAAAGCCTGCCAGCAATACGCGCTGAAAGAGTTTGCAACCAATCTGGTGCTGCTGCACACGGGATCTGTGAAGCTGATGGCGCCTTTCTTCCCTCTGGAGAAGCTGCGCACGATTCGCGGCTTTGAACAAGCTAAATTTGAAGATCCCTATTCGGGAGGCAGAGGCAACTCTGTCCGTTATTGCCTGATCACTCCCCGGGATAATCAAATGCAAGTTGAAGGAGTGGAAAACTTATTTTGTGCCGGCGAAAAAGGAGGCCTGATGGTGGGCCATACGGAGGCCATCATCACAGGAAGCCTAGCGGGATGCAATGCGGTGCGCGAAGCCAACGGACTGCCGCTGCTTCAGCTGCCAAGGGCATTAGCCTCTGGAGACTTCATCGCCTTTGTCCGGGAAGAACTGAGCCTGGGCGCTCACCAAATGGGCAAATACACCTTTGCGGGCTCGGTTTATTTTCAGCGCATGCGCGAGCAGGGGCTTTATACCACGGATTTGGGGAAAATAGAGAGGCGCGTCAAGCAGTGCGGCCTGGAAGGCGTTTTTTCTCAGCCTTTGGAAGGACGAAAAAAACGCGGTTGACAGGAATTGCGGCCGGTGATATTATCCAGGTTGAAGAACAAACTGGAAGGAAGAGACAAGTGAAAAGATTCATCGGCCCAGGCCGCTTGGGTTCTAACGTTGCCGTTACATTTGAGCGTGATGTTCCGCTTGTGGACAAGAAGGAAGAGCGGGTTCGGGGACTAGCCAACCTAAATCGTTGGGAAGCGCTGTCTTAGTGGAGCGTCTGCAAAAGGTCTTAGCCGCGCACGGCGTCGCTTCCAGACGTAAGGCGGAGGAGCTCATTTTAGCGGGTAGGGTTCAGGTTGATGGCAAAATCGTCAAGGAACTGGGAGTGCGGGTAAGCGCAAATTCTCAAATCGAAGTGGACGGGAAGGGCCTTTCGGACGAGCCCTTGACTTATCTCTTGCTGCATAAGCCGCCTGGGTACGTCACCACAGTCCATGATCCCCAAGGCAGACCAACCGTGCTGGAGCTTGTGCGCAGCCCCTTCCGTCTCTACCCGGTGGGAAGACTGGATTATGACAGCGAAGGCCTTTTGCTGCTCACCAATGACGGGGAACTGGCCAATATGCTCACCCACCCCAGATTCGGGATAGAAAAAACATATCGCGCCACAGTCCAGGGAATTCCGAGCGCAGCAAGCATAGAACGGCTTGCGCGGGGAGTGCGTTTGGAAGACGGCCTCACGCAGCCCGCGGATGTGAGGCTGGTTGCCGAGAGGGGAGAGCACGCGGTTTTAGAGCTTACCATCCATGAGGGCCGCAAAAGGCAAGTGCGGAGAATGTGTCAGGCCGTCGGCCACAAGGTAATCAAGCTGGTACGGATTCGCTTTGGACCTCTAGTTCTCGGCGCTCTGCCGCCCGGAGCCACCAGATCCCTCTTCTCCCAGGAAAAAAAATCTTTGGAAAAGTTAAGGGAGGTAGGACGCAAAAAGCGACAGTCTAAGGGACATACTACAGACGGGGGTGGTGGCAGAAATGATTATGGTCAAAAACGGCGATAAATTTGAACGAGGAATCATGCGCGCGCGTTTGCGTTTTGATTTTAAAGGCATCAGTCGGCCGACCAGATTTTTCTTCGGCGCCAAAAGTCCGGTGGAGGTGGCGGAAGAAATCCGGGAAAAGCAGTTGGTGGCGTTTCAGCATGTGCCCATCCAGGGCATCGCCATTACGGAACTGGATGGGCAAGGCGAGATTTATACCATCTCAGACCCGCTCACAGCCGAAGACGTGGCTTTTGCGCCGGTTGAGTTGGTGGTGGAGGCCAGCTCCCTGGAAGAATTGATTCGCTTTTCCCTCAGGGAAGAGTTTCGGAAAATCGATATTCTGGAGCCAAAGGAAATGTTTCTCACCCATTATGATGCTGAGAAAATGCTTTATCAAGTGGGAGAGGAGATGCGTCAGGCACGCTTCTTAGCCGCCCGCATAGAGGGTAAGGGCAGATGGGACGGGTAATCGTCACAGGCGCGGGCCCGGCCGGGATGACGGCTGCCATTCATGCGGCCCGCGCAGGCGCGCGGGTTTTGCTATTGGAAAAGAATCACGAGGCCGGCAAAAAGCTGCTGCTGACCGGCGGCGGCCGG
>DIPB01000144.1:3941-4545 GCA_002426275.1 Firmicutes bacterium UBA5499 | reverse complement strand
CGAATACCCTGGCCGGAGAGCAGCTCGAAATTCAATATCCGGGCGCAGGCGGGTTTCTCTACAGCGCCTTTGCGCAATTCGGGCCGGCGGCCATTTGCGCTTTCTTTCGGGAGTTAGGAATGAATTTGCGCGTTGAAGAAGAGGGCAGAGTATTCCCTCGCTCAGGCGGTGCGGCAAGCGTAAGAGAAGTCTTGCTGGAGGAGCTGAGAAGGCGCGGGGTGGAGATTCTATATGACCGAGAGGTGAGAAAAATCCTGCTCTCCCAGGGGCGAATCCGGGGCGTAGAGGCCGGGGAGGAATACGCGGCCAGTCAAGTTATTTTGGCTACAGGCGGCGCCTCTTATCCTGCCACCGGCGCGACCGGCGCCGGCTACGCGCTGGCCAAGAGCGTAGGCCACAAAGTGTCACCCTTGAAGCCTGCCTTGGCGTCGCTGTTGGTGAACGAACAATGGCTGCATTCCCTCTCCGGGGTGTCGCTTTCCGCAAGCTGCCGGCTAAGGCTGGGTAAAAAGACCGTCACGGGCACCGGAGAGCTGCTTTTCACCCACTTTGGCCTCTCCGGACCGTTGGCGCTGAATCTCAGCCGCTATCTGGAACCTGGCAT
>DIPB01000144.1:607-3800 GCA_002426275.1 Firmicutes bacterium UBA5499 | reverse complement strand
ATCTGGAACCTGGCATGCAGCTGCAGCTGAATTTATTGCCTCAGCAAAACAAAGAGGAACTGTTTTCCCCGCGAGAGTCCACAATCGGACAAAGACTGAGCGCGCTTTTGCCCCATAGGTTAAGCAAAAAGCTTTTAGAACTGGCGGGCATCGAGCCCGGCTTGCGGGCCTTGTCCCGGGCTCAGAGAACGGGACTGGCGGAGCTGGTGTTTGCCCTTCCGGTAAAGATCGCGGGCATAAAGCCGCTGGGAGAGGCTATGGTTACCTGCGGCGGAGTGGAACTGCGCGAAGTTGCTCCCCAAACTATGGCTTCCAAGCTGATCCCCGGTCTGTTCTTTGCCGGGGAGCTTTTGGATTTGGACGGAATCAGCGGCGGTTATAATTTGACGGTTGCTTTTGCCACAGGCGCTGTGGCCGGCGCCGCCGCAGGAGGCTTGTAATGTGGCTAACTTTCAGGACAAGCTTTTAAAATTAGTCTTTAGCTTGCTGCTTTTGCTGATCCTCGCGCAGGCCTTGCTCCTTTTTGATAAACCGAGGCGTTTTCTTTCCCGGGTCGATCGCCTGGAGGGAAAACCGTGGCGGAATCAGCTTGCGCCAGCCGCGACTGATGTGGTAAACTATAGGAAATAATTGGGTGGTGGTATTAGTGTTGGCGCATGAAAGCAGAGCAGTGGCTAAAGCCGCATTGGGCATCGCATTGACTTTTACCCATGAAGAGGAAGCCAAGCTGAAAGAAATGCTGGCCAAAGCGGAGATCCTGGCGGTGGGCGTAGACTATGGAGGAGAGTTTTCCACTTCCATAGGCAAGATTGTGGAGCGCGCAGTGGTGGCTGCCAAACGCGAGGGCGTGATCAGCTCCGCTCACGCGGAAGAAGGGGCAGTTGCCGGAGCCACCCATGAGGCTTTGATGCAGATTTCTTCCCGAGCCATGGGACTGAATGTGGGAGGCAAGATTGGCGTAGCGCGGCGAGGAGAGCACATCAGCGCCGCGATTTTCGTCAGCATCGGGCTGCTCCATTTGGACGATGTGGCCATTGGTCTGGGCCACAGGGCGCTGAACCTATGCTGAGGCTATGGGGGATCAGAGGGGCCGTCACTCTGCCCGCAGATACCAAAGAGGAGATGCACAGAGCCGTCTTTGAGCTTGTGGGGCAGCTTGAACGCCGCAATAATCTGGAACAGCAGAATATTGTGAGCGCAATTTTCACCACCACCCCGGATTTAAACTGCGCGTTTCCTGCTACCTGCGCCCGAGAGGCAGGCTGGAGCGACGTGCCCATGCTCTGCATGCACGAGCTGGCGCCTGAAGGAAGCCTGCCTCTGTGCCTGCGGGTGCTGGTGCACGCTTATCTCCGGCAGGCGCCGACGCATGTGTATTTGCGCCGGGCCAAAGAATTGCGCCCGGATTTAGCCAGAGAGGAGAGCTGAGATGAAATTCAGGGAAGAGTTGCTGAACATTAAACCGTATGTGCCGGGAAAGCCAATTGAAGAGGTTAAACGGGAATTGGGGCTTTCTGATGTGATCAAACTGGCCTCCAATGAGAATCCCTTGGGGCCTTCGCCCTTAGGCGTGGCCGCAGCCGTGGAGGCGACGTCCAAGCTTAATTATTATCCTGACGGCGCTTGCTTTGAGTTGAAAGAGGAGCTGAGCAAACGCCTGGAAGTGGATAGCTCGCAAGTGATTTTAGGCAATGGCTCCGACGAGATCATCAAGCTATTGGCGGAGACTTTTCTCTATCCAGGCGACGAGGTGATCGTAGGCAAGCATACTTTCGGCGAATACGAGTTTGCTGCCAAGTTAATGGGCGGCAAGTTGATTGTAATTGAGCCTAAGGATTGGCGCGAGGATCTGGCGGCCATGAGCGACGCAGTTACCTCCCGCACGCGCCTGGTGTTCGTGGGCAATCCCAATAATCCTTTGGGAACCGCGGTAAAGCGCCGAGAGGTAGACGCGTTTTTGGCCAAGTTGCCTGAGGATGCTATTTTAGTTTTAGATGAGGCTTATCGCGAATATGTCACGGATCCGGATTATCCCGAGAGCATAGAGTATATCAAAGCGGGCAAAAACGTAGTGGCGCTGCGCACGTTCTCAAAAATTTACGGTCTTGCCGGCCTGCGGGTGGGCTATGGGATCGCCAAAGCCGAGCTCATCTCCGCCCTCAGCCGCGCCAGGGAGCCTTTTAATGTCAACTCTCTGGCCCAGGCCGCAGCCCGAGCCGCTCTTGCCGATAGCGGGCACATAGCGGAGAGCAAACGGATAAACGAAGAAGGTAAGGCCTATTTATACCGGGAATTTGAACGTTTAGGTCTCGCTTATCTGCCCACGGAAGCCAATTTTATTCTGGTGCAGGTGGGCAGATCAAGCGCGGAAGTGTTCCGCAAACTCATGGCTCTTGGCGTGATCGTCCGTACAGGCGATATTTTTGGACTTCCGGACTTCATTCGCGTCAGCATAGGTTTGCCGGCGGAGAACAGAAGATTCATTTCAGCGCTCTGTGAGATTTTAAACTGAGCAGGAAAGTAGAACGGTAGGACGGAGGGATTTATCATGATTGTTGTGATGAAAGAAGGGGCAGGAAAGCAGGAAATCGCCAATGTAGTAGCGCGGCTTGAAGAGTATGGTTTCGCCATTCATCTTTCCCAGGGCGTAACCCGCACCATCATCGGTGCCATCGGAGATAAAAAGCCAGTCTACCTGCAGTCCATCGAGGCCATGAGCGGAGTAGAGAAATTGGTGCCCATCATGGAGCCTTATAAACTCGTGAGCCGCAGCTTTCAAAAAGAAACCACTGTGGTAAAAGTGGGGACAGTCAAAATCGGCGGGCCGGAGATAGTGGTGATGGCCGGGCCCTGCGCCGTGGAAAACAAAGAGCAGCTTTTCGCCGCAGCCGGAGCTGTGAAAGCTTCCGGAGCCAGCATTCTCCGCGGCGGCGCGTTCAAACCCAGAACCTCGCCTTACTCTTTTCAAGGTTTGGAGGAAGAGGGACTGAAGATCCTCGCCGGCGCCCGGGAAGAGTTCGGTTTGCCTGTGGTGACGGAAGTGGTGGATCCCAAAGACGTGGAATTGGTCGCCCGGTATGCGGACATGCTGCAGGTTGGCGCCCGCAATATGCAAAATTTTTCCTTGCTGCGGGAGGTGGGGCGCAGCGGGCTGCCCGTGCTGCTGAAACGCGGCCTGGCCGCCACTGTGGAT
>DIPB01000144.1:0-516 GCA_002426275.1 Firmicutes bacterium UBA5499 | reverse complement strand
GTGGAAGAATGGCTGATGGCTGCCGAATATATCCTCTCCGAGGGGAACAGGCAGGTTGTGCTCTGCGAGCGGGGAATCCGCACTTATGAGACTCAAACCCGCAACACCTTGGATCTGAGCGCCGTGCCGCTGGCAAAGGAGCTTGGCCACTTGCCCATCATCGTGGATCCCAGTCACGCTTCAGGACGCTGGCGCCTGGTGCCGCCTCTGGCCAGGGCCGCCATCGCCGCAGGTGCGGACGGAATCATGGTGGAAGTGCATCCCAATCCCGAACAGGCTTTTTCCGACGGGCCGCAATCGCTCAAGCCTGAGAATTTTCAGGAATTAATGACGCAGCTTGCCGCGTTGTGCCCGGCGTTGGGCAGAAAGCTGGCCGGCTGTCATGGCTAAAACTTGTCTCATTGCGGGCGTTGGCCTCATCGGAGGCTCCTTTGGCCTTGCGCTGCGGCAGAGCGGCTGGGGAAGGGTTTTGGGCGCGGATTCCAGTCAGGAAGCTTTAGCCGAGGCTCTGCGCGT
>DIPB01000137.1 GCA_002426275.1 Firmicutes bacterium UBA5499 | reverse complement strand
TACAGTTACTTGACGCGACCCAAATTCAAAGGTCGCTTTACTTCTTTGGCCTGAATTGATATAATAGAATAAAAGCTCAACAATTGCATAAGCTGTAACGTCCAGAACGCCGAGTTCCCGAAAGGGAAGCGGGGGAACCATTTATGGGGTGAATCCGGCATCGCCGGTAGGGCTACCTACAGCCCGAACCCGTCAGCTAACTTCGTAGGCGTGGCTAGGGGGAAAGTTGCACGTAAGCAGGATTTTTTAATCTGCATGCCGCGCGAGGTTCCTCTGCGCGGTTTTTTTGTGCTAACCCACTACCGTTGGACAAAAGAAAGGGAGTGGTATTGTGCAGCATGAGGGAGCTTTCACGAGAAGGTCCAAGGAAGAGCGCTGGCAAATCGCCGTCAGAAGGGCAAAGGAGTTGCGCGAAGAGATTTCCGACTATCGCCGGGCAAAGAAAGAGCTGCCCACAGGGTTTGATCTAGCTCAGCGTACGGTCAGGCAAAAGGAACGCTTGCTGGCAATTTTGGGGGGCACTCAGGAAGATTGGGATAATTGGCATTGGCAGCTGGCAAACAGGATCGAAGACGCTGAGCTTTTGGGAGAAGTATTGGGGCTCAGTCCCAAAGAACGTCTGGACGTCGCCAGAGTCGGTAAGACATATCGCTGGGCAATTTCACCTTATTATGCTTCGCTGATGGGTTCTGATGACGCCTGTCCGATTCGAAAGCAAGCTGTGCCCTCATTGGAAGAATTGGACAGCGGCGGGGAACTTGATCCGATGGCTGAGGAATATACCTCGCCTGCGCCCTGCATAACCCGGCGTTATCCGGATCGGCTGATCATCAACGTCACCAACCAATGCGCCATGTTTTGCCGGCATTGCCAAAGAAGGCGGCTGATCGGAGAAGAAGATCAGCATTCTACTTTAGAAAAACTCACCGCAGCTTTGGATTATATCCGTTCTAACCCGGAGATTCGCGATGTGCTGCTCACGGGCGGAGACGCTTTAATCCTGTCAGATGAGGAGATAGACTGGCTGCTGACGCAGCTGGATCAGATTCCGCACGTAGAGATCAAGCGGCTGGGCACCAGAACTCCGGTGACTATGCCGCAGCGCATAACTCCCAAGCTGTGCGCGATCTTGGAAAAGCATCACCCATTATATGTCAATACGCAGTTCAATACCGCCCAGGAAGTTACCCCAGAGGCGGCGGCAGCTTGCAGCCGGTTGGCCAAAGCGGGAATCCCTTTGGGAAATCAGGCGGTTTTGCTGCGGGGGATCAATGATCATCCCCATCTGATGAAAAGGCTGAATCAGGCGCTTCTGGAGATCAGAGTGCGTCCTTATTACATCTTTCATGCCAAATGTGTCATCGGCACCATGCACTTCCGAGTGCCGGTGGAAGTTGGAATCAGCATCATGGAAAATCTCAGGGGACAGACTTCTGGTCTGGCAGTGCCCACGTATATCATTAATGCTCCCGGAGGATTAGGTAAAACCCCCATACTCCCGCAATACATGATCTCTGCGGATCAGGGGAAAGTTTTGTTGAGAACCTGGGAAGGGAAAATTGTGCCGTATTCCAATCCTATCCCCAAAACCGCGGCGACTTCTCCGGGATTTACCGTGGAGGAGAAGCTGGCGGGAAGCAGCTAGAAGAACGTTTCACGGCGCGTCTATAGGAAATGCGCGTTAATGGTTAACAAGCCTCCGCCTTATGGTATAATTAAGGCGGAGGTGTTTTTTAATGGGACTTGCCGCAGGAATAATTGGGCTGCCCAATGTTGGCAAATCAACGCTCCTTAATGCACTCTGCCGGGCCGGCGCCCAGACTGCCAACTATCCTTTTTGTACAATAGAAAAAAATATTGGCACCGCTAGGGTGCCTGATGAAATGCTCAGCCAGCTGCAGGCGCTGCTCGCTCCACAAGAGGCCATCCCAGCCACGGTGGAAATAGTCGATATCGCGGGTTTAGTCCCTGGCGCAAGCCAAGGAGCTGGTTTGGGAAACCGTTTTCTAAGCGAAATCAGAGAAGTGGATGCTTTAGTTCACGTTGTGCGCTGCTTTCGGGATGAGAATGTCTCGCATGTCCAGGGGAACGCGGATCCGCTGCGGGATGTGGAGCTGATTGAGACAGAGCTTGCCCTTTCGGATTTGGAGCGACTTCAGAAGGCAATGGCTCACAGCAAACGGGATTTTTCGCCTCAGGGACGCAAAACCCAGGCGGCGTTGGAAAAGCTGGAAGCGGCCTTGGCAGCCGGCAAGTCTGTCAGCAGCGTCTACTTCTCAGAGGAAGAAGAACAGTTGGTTGCGCCTGGGGAATATCTCACAGGCAAGCCTGTGCTCTTCGTGGCCAACGTGGATGAGGAAGGGCTTTATGGGGAAAATCCCGGCTATCAAGCTCTCTGCCGGCGGTTTGGCGCCGAGAGGGTACTGCCGCTGTCTGCGAAACTGGAAGCGGAATGTGCGGAGCTGGAACAGGAAGAGCGGACGGAATTTCTCGCTCAGCTTGGTTTCACCGAAGACTGCCTTCCCCGGCTTATCGAAGCCACTTTCAGGCTCCTGGGGCTAATTCGGTTTTATACCTTTGCCAACAATAAGCTGAGAGCCTGGGAAATTCCGCATGGCACAGATGCCGTCACTGCCGCCGGGAAAATTCATACTGATATGCAGACAGGCTTCATTCGGGCAGAGATCATTGAGTTGGCGGATTTGAAAAAATATCCTTCTCTGCCAGAGCTGCGCAAGCAGGGCCTGGTGCGCAGCGAAGGCAAAGATTACCAGCTTCGGGACGGAGATTTGGTGCACTTTCTCTTCTCCGGAGGGCACAAATGATTTTTGGCGCCATCAATATCGGCACTAATTCCACCAAAGCGCTTTTTGCCAGCGCGCAAGGTTCCCTCTGGCGGGAACTGGCTCGGGGCATAGAAGTCACCGGTTTGGGAGAGGGACTTGTCAGAAGCGGCCGCCTTGCTCCTGATGCTATGGAGCGCACAGAGCGAGCGGTGCTGAAGCTCGCCCGGCAAGGAAGGAGCATGGGAGCCCAGAGAATCTGGCTTGCCGGCACCGAGGCTCTGCGGCAAGCCGCCAATAGCCATGAATTTCAACGCCATCTGGCGGCAAAAGGGCTTGAAATTCAAATCCTCACTGGCCAGCAGGAGGCTGCTTTGAGTTTTGCCGGCATTAAATCCGCCCTTTCCCTGACCGGACAGCTTTTGGCTTTCGATTTGGGAGCCGGCAGTTTAGAGTTGATGGCGGGGAAAGATGGAGAGCTTCGGCAAACGGCGAGCTTGCCGCTGGGGGCGGGCCGCCTGACAGAACGGTTTTTTATCTCTGATCCGCCCAGAGGCGAAGAACTGCAAACCTTGGAAGCTTATCTGGAAGCTGCTTTGGCTTTGCAGGCCTTTCCGGCCGGAGATTTTTTGGTGGGAGTGGGGGGAACTGTGACGGTTCTTTGCCAATTGGCCCGGGGCCAAAAGGAGTACTCGCCTGACTTAGCGGGAGCGAAACTCACTTTTGCCCAGCTTGAGCGCAGCTACCGTCAGCTCTCAGGGCTTTCTTCGGCAGAGCGCACTGCCTTGCCGGGCCTTGCCAATCCCAGGAGGGCGAAGCTCTCCCTGGCTGGCGTCGCTGTAATTTATAAGCTGCTGGAGTTTTATCGGGCGCCTGAGCTGGTGGCAAGTCAAGCCGGGGTCTTGGAGGGGATGATGGAACGGTTGGTGCGGGGAGATTGAGAGTCGTACCTGAGGACCGTTGTTATTTAAAAAGCAAAAAAGAACTGCCGGTCAGGCAATTCCTTCTTAAAATAATCCATCTTGAATGAGAATCACATGTGTTCGTCTATAAATAGAATAATGGTGAGCCATCGGGGACTCGAACCCCGG
>DIPB01000158.1:17250-18805 GCA_002426275.1 Firmicutes bacterium UBA5499 | reverse complement strand
TCACTTTCCGATTATGGGTTCAACCAAGACGCCTGAGGCATGACCGATATCAAAAATGAATGCTGAACTTACGGTTGAAGAGATTCAGCTGCTTTTTAAGCTTATATCTCCTAAAGTCAGAAAATAATTTCTTTGGGAATGCCCACGCCACGACAGCAAGTCCGCCTTACTTGCTTACTTACGATTCATCTCGTGAACTGCGCAGCTGGCAAAAAAAAGGTTCTGGTATTCTTCAACTGTTAGATTCAACGGTCAGGTGATTTCTTCCCGGAGCTAAAGCGAAGCTCTTCCCTTCCCAACTGAAAACACCCGGAACTCCGGCAGGCAGCAAAATGGAGGCCTGCAAATTGGAATCCTCCCGTTTCAGGCGCACTTCAATTTTGCCTTTTGGATGAGGCAGCGTCCCTTGAAGCCAAGAGAGCGACCCCAAAAGCGGCCTGACGAGAACAGACTTGAACCCAGGCGTCTGCGGTCTAATTCCCAGCAGAGAAGCGTAAAAGTGATACAATGGATGGGACCCCCAGCCATGACAGTCCGAACGGCAGGGCTCCGGCCGCTCAAAGGTCGTTTTGAAGCCTGCCTCTTGCAGTCCGAACCAAAGGGAAAGCCGCTGCCAGAACAGATCCGCGCGCCCCAATTGATAATAAACCTCAAACAGGTAGTGCGTAAAATAAATGGTGGTCCGAGTTAGTTCCTCCGAGGTCAAACCAGCGGCAAGTTTCGCCTGTTTTTGCCTGTCGGCTAGTCCTGTCAAGAGAGCCAAAACCTGAGCGTGTTCGCTGAAAGACTGTTTCCCCAAGTCATCGGCAAGCAGCCCTCGTTTGTCATCCCAAAATAACTCCCAGACGGCGCCAAAGGTTTTGCCGGCCTGTTGCCTATCTCTTTCCGCCAGCGCGTCTTCGCCATAAAACTCCTCCAGCTCCGCCTTGACGGACAGGGCCAGAATGAATTGCAGATTCAGGATGCTGCTGGGCAGAAAATCTCCTTTGGGTGGCACGCCCCACTTCCAGCCCGTCCAATCCACGAAATTCCAGCCCTCAGGAGCGGACATTAGCTGCCGGGGCGTAAGGCGCGTGCGGAAATATTCCATTACCCCGCGCACGGCGGGCAGCAGCTGGCGTACAAAATCCGGGTCATCCCGCCAGAGAAAATAATCGTGCACCATCGAGACCCACCACAGGGAAAACGGCGGGATGATCTGGGTTACCCGACTGGGAAAGCGAGATTGCGTAAGACCGGACAGCCGCCTGGAATCCGCAAAACAACGCAGGGCTTTGCTCACAAGGCGCGTGTCAGCTGTGAGGACATATGTTACCAATGCCTCCAGCCTGGCGTCCCCAACATACATCAGCTGTTCGTAATAAGGACAATCCATATATGTCTCATGGGCACACATCTGTAGGCCCCGCAGGGCTATGGGAACCACCTGCTCAAGTCTGGAATCAGAACTGGCAAATTCTCCTTCCATTTTAAGCGGATACCTTGTCTCCAACAGATTAAAGCTCTCCAGCGTCACTGCCTCAGCTTGCGTCTGCAGGTCCAACTCCAGATAACG
>DIPB01000158.1:16039-17147 GCA_002426275.1 Firmicutes bacterium UBA5499 | reverse complement strand
CAGATAACGTCCGGCCCTCCACCAGAGGGTGGTAAAAAAACGTTTGGAACCGCCGTCGGGCAAAAATTCATCGCCTTCGCCCAAAAAACTTTTCCCTTCTACTTGGTTGCGATCGCCCTTCCGATCTTTCCCCTCATAGAGAGATTCGGCCCACTTTAGACTGATCTTGGCGCCCGCTCCGCCCGATGCTACCAGCTGAGGATAAGCGCAGCGATACTCTTCCAAATCTATGATGGCACAACGTCTGCTATGCGGTCCGATGGTAAGGGCAGCCCTACCGTCGAGGAGAGCGTCCCAGGCAGGCGCTTCGACGGCCAGATGATTTTGCTGGGCGAGAGGATAGTCTTTCTCGGCTCCTAGATGCCGCAGTCGGCCGCAAGTTCTGATTTCTTCCAACATGGGAGGCAAGGTTGCGGGAGTCAGCAGCCAATAAGGAGGAATCTCGTTTTTCACCGTCGCTGACATTCCCTTGCAGAGCGGCTCCGCAGGCTGCCAGCAGCCGCCTTGGCCGGTTTCCCAGCCCCAAGGATAGAGCTTGCCGTCTATCCTCTCCCTGGCTCCAGTCCCACCGCATAGCGTGGGAGGGAGAAACTCCCTGCCCGGGAAAAGTCTGGCCTCCCAGGGAGCAAGCCCTGTGGAGAGAACTTCCTCCAACGGGCCTGTCTCTGCCAGCAGAAAGCCCGGCCGTACGGACATTTGGGCGTATGGAGCCAATTCTCCCAGCCACCAGGTTTGAGCCAACAGCAGGTGTTCTCCAGGCGGCAATTCCAGTCGGTAGCTTTCATAGCGCCAATGCAGTGGATCTCCCCGTTCCGGCCCCCGGCCCTGAGGTTTGCCGTCCAGAAACAGTCGGTACCGATTATCCGCAGACACGCAGATCGTGACAGTGGCCTGAGCCTGGATCTTAAAGCGCAACCGCAGCAAAGCTACGGAAGGCTCAGCCAGAGAACGGCCCGGACAATCGATCCAGCTCGCCGCTCCCTCTCCCTGCAAGGACCAATCTGCGGCAGCCAAATTTATAAACGGATCAACGCTCTTTTCCATCTCAACCACCTTTCCTTTGATACTCCACGGCTAAAACGGATGGTTTTCTTAGCCGAATAGACTG
>DIPB01000158.1:15293-15924 GCA_002426275.1 Firmicutes bacterium UBA5499 | reverse complement strand
ATAGACTGACGGCGATTTCTAGTCTCAGAGTATAACTCCATAAGGCTATCTACGTAGCACATCCTAGAGCGGCACCTAAAATGCCATGATCTTCTGCTGCCGGCTACCACATGTGCGGAGATTATCTTTATCGCTCCCACCTGATCTCTATATGATCCACACGTGCATTGATCCTCCCCTATCTCCAACGTTGTTACGTTTGCCGCATGAATGACATTTCTGACTGGTGTATCTTGGATCAACGTATTCTACTTGGATATCTTATCATTTCTGCAAGAATATTTCAACATAGATTGAAAAGGCGCCTTCATCCCACGTTTAAAAACATGGATTTTCAGCTAAATTAGCCCTCATATAGGAGTCGTTAATCAGTTATTTATTTTCACACCTGGAACAGAATTATTATTTAATTACATGGGAAAGGGTTTAGCCGTGCTTTAGGAAATAAGCTCCGAATATACTACTCCGGTATCCCAAAAATTAAAGCTCTGCAGTCCGCATAAATGCAGGACTAACAGAGCTTTTTTACTGTCCCTACTGCAAAAACATGGTATGATTCCGCTGTGGGAAGTCAATTTATGAATAAGGCCTTGAAATAAATCCCCACATTTGCGCTAGGATATAGGTTTCT
>DIPB01000158.1:13635-15155 GCA_002426275.1 Firmicutes bacterium UBA5499 | reverse complement strand
GATATAGGTTTCTGCAGCGGAATTATGGTATAACGAGCCTAAACACATCAAAGACTCTCCATGATGGCAAGCCAATTTCCCAAACTCTCTCTGGAAGCCTCTTCTCCCAAGCTTGAAAACTCGGCGCCTCCAGGATGATTAAGCTGAGATTCGGACAGCTTGTTTTGACGGCGATAGTGAGTTTCAAGGCAAACGTAGCCGCTGTAACCATCGGAGAGCAGCGCCTGCAGCTGCCCGCGCCAATCAGTCTGGCCTGTTCCCACCGCCACTCCTCGCACCTCTCCGGTTTCCGCATTATGGACCGCATCTTTCATGTGCATGTGCACTGTGTACTGGCGGATTATGCTATAACCTCGCGCAGGGTCCTCAGGCTCAGCGCGGGCATAAACATCGTTGCCCGCATCCCACAACGCCCTGATCTGGGGGCTGTCCAAGGCTTCGATCACTTGCACTGTACGGGCGGCATTGCAATTATAGGTGGAAGGTTCATTTTCCAACGCCAAGGTCAAGCCTGCCTCCTTTAACATGGCAATCGGCCGTTGAAATTTCCCCACAATTGTGGGCAGCAACAGGTCAAAATCTGAGTTTCTGCGCCAAAAGGCGAAGCCGCGAATAAATTTAGCTCCCAGTTTTTCCGCGGCGGCGATGCTCTTGGCCAAAATCTCATAGTGGCCGGCTATCTCCTCCGGGCTATTCAGTTCGCACTTAAAAAAAGGCGGGCTGACAGCTGGAATCTCAAGGTCGTAAGCGGATGCAATTTTTCGGGCTTGATCCAATTCCCCGTCCGTCAGCTCATGAGCGCCCTTATTCCAGACCGTGCGCAGCTCGAGGCCGGTAAGTCCGAATTCTTTTGCCACTCTGGCTGCAATCTCTAAGTCCTGGGAAATCTCATCGGTAATGACGCCCTTTTTAAACATATAGCTCCTCCTCTTTGATTTCAATTGGTTTTCTCTGGCGGGACGATTGATAAATGGCAAGAATCAGCTGAACCGCGCGGAGTCCGTCGACACCTGAAACAAGCGGCTCTCGCTCTTCTGCGATGGCGGAAATCATGTCCTGAATCTGTCTTTGATGTCCGTCCGCAGAGATCGCCGCCGGATCTCTGGCTCCGGAACGGACAACGCCTTCTCCCAAAAGCGCTTTATCCTCTTCCCCCGCCAGATCCCACCTGCGGATCTGTTCCTCCTCCAAAGCGATGGTGCCTTGAGTTCCGTGCAATTCTATTTCTCTGCTGTAGCCGGGATAAATCGAGGTGGCACCTTCAATTACTCCCATGGCGCCGGATGCGTAACGCACAGCCGCAATGGCCGTATCCTCAACTTCGATCTCCCGCGCCATAGTTGCGGCCTGGCCCCAGACGCAAACCGCAGGCCCCATCAGCCACAATAAAAGATCAACGCCGTGGATCCCCTGATTCATAAGCGCTCCGCCTCCATCCATGCTCCATGTCCCGCGCCAGCGGCTCTGATCGTAATAATCTTGAGAGCGGTAATATTTCATATACGCATCTGCCAAGAGAG
>DIPB01000158.1:4509-13480 GCA_002426275.1 Firmicutes bacterium UBA5499 | reverse complement strand
AACTTTCCCTCTTCCAGGGCGGCTTTGGCTTTTTGCATGGCTGGAGCAAAACGAAGCTGAGAAATCACTGCCAGCTTCACATGGTTTGCTTTGCAGGCGGCCAAAGCTGCCCGCCCTTGGTCCATGGAGATGGCCAAAGGTTTTTCCACGATCACGTGTTTACCGGCCTGGGCAGCTTCCTGCACCAAAGGGCCGTGCAGCCCGCTGGGAGTACAGATACAAACCACTTCCACCGCCGACAGCGCCAAAAGCTCTTTGTAATCAGCGCAGGCCTGAACGTGATTACGTCCGGCGAATTCTTCAGCCCTGGAATAATTGACATCAGCCACAGCCACAAGCGTTCCTCCCCGCGCTTTTGCTATGGCCTGAGCATGAAAATTGGCAATCAGTCCGCAGCCTATAATCCCAAATCCTAACATCATGCGCTCACCCCTAAAATAATGATTCGCCAAAGGAAAACTTAACCATTTGTTAAAGGGATTAAAAAGGTTAGCAAAGAGCATTTCGTCCCTTAAACTGCGCTCTGCAAGCGAACGCTGGCAAGCCGGGGGATTCCGGCTTCTTGCATGCGAAGGTAGAGCGCGCCTGGGCATCCGGTAAAGCTGAAAAGCGCTGGAGATTGCTTCAACGGTCTCATGACGAGGAGCAAACATGAACAACAAGCATCTAATTAAAAAGGCTCGCCGCCTTTTTAACCTTGGACAAAATTAAGCTCCTCTAAGTGCCGAATCTCTATGGATGAGACAAAAAATTGCTATCCAGAAGGTTGACACCAGGTAATCGCCCGCAGGCGTCGCTTTTTCCTGGTAGTCTTTCAAGTCGCGATCTCAGAGCTATGAAAGAACCGCTAAAACTATAGAGAAACACACTAAAGGCGTTAATATCACAGCAGATCAATCGACTTCTTTTGTCCCTGCATTATTGTATTTTTGCCAAAGTACAAATTATCGTGACTTTTAATTCTCATTGCGAGCTCAACTTTAATTTCATATATGCAAAATATAGCTTCCTGATTCCAGAGCGTAAATCCTTCAGCCCAAGAATAGCCATCACTTGCAGTAAACAAACGCTTCCCCCTATGGCCTGTTCATAAAACTTGCAATCAAACCATAACCTACCCAAAATCCTATCGCTCACAAAAATGGATTCACCGAAAAGAAGAAAAATCCTTTATTAAAGATGCAAAAAAAGTTCTTAGGCCTACCGGCCGGCTCTAAACCACATCCTCAAATGTCATTTACAAACCAGAAAGGCTTCTCTCGATGTCAAGAAGCATCCTTCTTTGCCAAAGTAATTGCTTACTCTAAGATTAGAGTCTCTTAAATTGCATCCTGCAAGCGGACGCTTACAAGCTGAGAGATTCCGGCTTCCTGCATGGTGACGCCATAGAGCGCATCAGCCTCCTCCATGGTGCGCCGCCTGTGGGTAACGACGATGAATTGTGTCTGTGCCACAAACTCTCGCAGTAAAGCTGAAAAACGCTGAAGATTAGCTTCATCTAAAGGCGCGTCGATCTCATCTAAAACGCAGAACGGCGCCGGGTGAACTTTCAGAATGGAAAACAGAAAAGCGATGGCCACAAAAGCGCGCTCACCTCCGGATAGCAGCTGAATGTGCTGCTGCTTTTTCCCGGGCAATTGCACCATCACTTCCACCCCGGCAGTAAGGGGGTCAACTCGCTCTCCTTCAGGCGCCGACAATTCCAAATGACCGGCTCCGCCCCGGAAGAGCTTGCCGAACACCATCCCGAAAGCCGCGTTGACCTCGCTGAAAGTCGCCGCCAGCTTCCGGCGGGAAGTATGGTCAATCTCTTCGATCAGATCCAAAAGCGCAGCGCGGGCCTGCTTCAGATCTTGCAGTTGGCTTTCCAAAAACCGAACGCGACCTTGCAACTGTTTCAATTCTTCAATGGCGCCGAAATTAACGTTCCCCAGTTCCTGCCGCTTGCCCATGAGCTGTTTTATGTTTCTTTGCGCCTCTTGCCGGCTGATGGCAAGCTGGGGAACAGCGGCCTCCGAAAGCTGCTCCACTTTCAATTGATGTTTTTCCCACAATTCCTCCGCCAGCTTCTCTCCTTCAGCATCAAGTCTGGCCAGCTGTATTTCATATTCATGCAGGCGCCCCTGTGCCTGCTCTAAAGCCAGCTTTTCCTCCTGTGCCTGTTGGCTTACGGTTCTGACTTGTTCGCGCATCAGGCCGCGGCTTGCGCGCAGTCGGCTTAATTCTTGCTCCAGCTCCAAGCGGGCTTGCCCCTGACTTTGAAGCTCTTGCTCCAGCTGCGCAAGGTTTGCTTGCAGCTTCTCGGCTTCCAGCGCCAACTGCGCGTCTCGAGCTAAAGTTTTCTCTCTCCGGTCTTGGGCGCTCTGGCAGCGCTCTGCCAGCTCATCTTTTTGAGACGCTAACTGCGCGCTGCGCTCGCCCAGGCTGCCCAGCTCCACCCGCAATGCAGACAGCTCCTCTTCCGAGGATCGCCTGAGAGCCTGCCAGCGAGCCTGCTCTTCTTCTTGCGCAGTCAGCTGACTGCGCAATTCTTCTTCTCGCGTGGCCAATTCTTGGATTCTAGCGCCCAGTTCCCGCTTGCCGATTTCAAGTTGAGCTCGTTCCTCAGTGAGCTCTTCTCTCTCTGCTGAAGCTGCTTCCAGTTGCCGCGCCAGCCGAGAACAGGCCTCTAGATATTCTTTTTCATCTCGCTCCAACTCCACCTCTGTCAAGTGCAGCTGCTGCTTTTCCTCTGTCAGTCGCTCTTTGTCCGCTTGCAATGATGAAAGCTGCTGATTGCACTGCAGCTCCTGCCTCTCCAAAGCCTCAAGTTGCGTCTTTAACCGGCAGAGAAGCTGCCCCAGCTCTTCCAACTGGCGCTTGCGGGCTAGCAGCCCGGTGTGGTGCTGTTCCCTGGAACCGCCGCTGACCGCTCCCCCAGGCGAGATCAAATCGCCCGCCAAGGTAACGATCCGCCAGCGGGAACCGGTAAGGCTTGCCAGGCGAGTGGCACTGGCCAAATCTTTCGTCACAACTGTTCTGCCCAAAAGGTATTCCACTGCAGGCGCGTATTGGGGATCGTATTTCACCAGTTGGCTGGCGAGCCCCAAAACTCCATCCGCCGCGGGAAGCTGCCTGATCTTATCCGGCCGCATCAAGTTCAAGGGTAGGAATGTCGCCCTACCCCAATTATTCTGCCGCAGCAGGGCGATGGCCTTTTGCGCTACTTTATCGTCCTGGGTGACTATATTCTGCAGACCGCTTCCTAAAGCCGTTTCCACGGCCACCTCCAGATTTGAGGGAACGCTGAGCAAATCTGCCACCGCCCCGATTAAGCCAGGCAATTGGGCTTTTCGCTCCAAGACATTGCGAGCTCCGCGGAAGTAGCCTTCAAAATGGCGCTCCATCTCGGAGAGGGCTTTCTGCCGGGCTGTTTTCTGCGCCCATTGTTCCCTGAGCTCCCGAAGCTGTTTTTGCAATGCGGTCTGCTGCGCAGAAGCGCGTCCGCAACTTTCCTGGTTCGCTGCCAGCTGGGAGTTCAGCTTCTCTTTTGCCGCGCTTTGCTGGTCCTGCCGCGTTTTCAATTGAGATGCCGTCTGCTCTAAGGCTGCTTTTTCTTCTTCCAGCTCGCTGAGCCTGCTTTGGGCCTTCTCCAACCTCAAGGCCAGCCGCTCACCTTCCTCTTGCAGGGAATTGTTCCGATTGCGATAGCCTGCCAATTCCTCCAAGGCGTCGATGAGCTCGCCTTTAGCCGTCTCTAAAAGCTGCGAACCAGTCTCAGCCTCGGAAAACAACTGCGCCAGCTGCGCCTGAACAACATCCAGCTTCTCCTGTGCCAGATTTTGCGCTCGTTCCGCCTGAACCTTTTCCTCCTCCGCTTTGGCTAGCCTACCGGCAAGCTCTTGGCATTGCGCGGTGAGTTCCTGAGTTTCCGCGACTAAGCGCTGCCTTTGTTCCGCTAAAGCGCGCTGTCTCTCTCTGCCCACCCGCAAATCGCCTTCCCGACGTTCTTTTTCAGCGGCGTGCTCCGCGATTCGCTGGGTGAGAGCGGCGATCTCTTCTTCTCTGGCTTCAAGCTGAGCGCTGAGCTCTGCCAGCTGCCTTTGGCCAGCTGCCGTCTTTTCATGAGCCACTCCTGCTTCCGCGGCCGCTTTCTGCTTGTCCTGTTCTGTTTGCCCTTTAATGCGCCGCCAAGCTGAGAGCTGCTGAAACAACAGCCATAAAGAGAGTTGGGAAATATCCGCATCCAAGCTTCCCGCAGTTTGGGCTCTGTCAGCTTCCGCCGCGAGCGGCTCTAGCCTGGCGGTTAGCTCTTGGAGAAGATCGCTCAGGCGCAGGCTGTTGTCTTCGGTTTCAGCCAGCTTGCGCAGCGCCTCTTCTCTTTTCACCCGATACTTGTAAATGCCGGCCGCCTCTTCCAGCAGCAGTCTCCGCTCCTGCGGCTTAGAGCCTAAAACCGCATCCACTTTCCGCTGATCGATGATGGAATAATCATCCCGTCCCAAGCCTGTATTCATGAAAAGCTCCGCCAAATCTCTGAGCCTTGAAGCTTTGCCGTTGATGGTATACTCTCCTTCGCCTGAGCGAAACACCCGTCTTTTGATGCACACTTCTCTGTAAGGAAGAGCCAATGTGCCGTCTGCGTTATCTAAAGTAAGGGAAACCTCTGCCATGCCCAGAGGTTTGCGACGCTCGCTGCCCACAAAAATCACATCTTCCATTTTGCTGCCCCTGAGGCTCTTGGCGCTCTGTTCGCCCAGCACCCAGCGTATGGCATCTACAGTATTGCTTTTTCCGCTCCCATTGGGACCGATAATGGCGGTAATCCCCGGCTCAAATGAGAGTTCAACTTTGCGGGCAAAAGATTTAAAGCCATAGATTTCCAGTTTCAGCAAACGCAAACAAATCACTCCAAAAGCGTACTACATCTCAATTATACTAGAAAACTGCAGATCCGCCAATAAAAAAAGCGCCCGCACAGCGAGCGCCTGCAAAATCGCCTCTTATCTTCCCACCAGGCCCATGCTACCGATAATGGTGTCTAACATCTCGTCTATCGTGGTCACAACCCGTGCTGCCGCACTATATGCGTGTTGAAACCGAATGAGATTGGTCATCTCTTCATCCAACGAAACGCCGCTGATGCTCTCCTGCCAGGTACTGAGTTTCTCCACCAGTTGGCTTTGATTTTCCGCCATGCGCTGGGCGTTCTTGCTTTCCACACCTAGACTTGAAATCAGAGAACCGAAAAAGTTGCCCACAGTTCCGGAAGCGCTGCTGAAAGCCAACACTTTTTCTCTCAGCGCGGCCAGCTCCAAGGCGTTGCTGCCATCGCCGCTGCTGTCTGGGTTGCTGGCTGCCGCCAGCAGAGAAAGCCCGTCTGCGGTATCATCCAAGATGGCGGGATTCACTGTCCAGTCTTGGGCGCCTGTTCCTTGAAAGAAATCTATTCCCGTCTGATTTCCCAAGCCGTAGCCGGAAGCATGGATGGAATTGAATTCCGTAATAAACGTGGCGGCGAAATCGTCAAGGCGCGCTCTATAGCTGGGAACAATCTGATCCCGCGCGGCGATGAGTCCAGTCATTTGTCCGCCTTGAAAATCAACTTCCCGGCCTAATCCTTCCCACTTGATTACCGCAGGCACGCCTTCAGGCTCGCTGAACGTGAGCTTGCGGATGGTATCGCCGCTCACCAGGCTGATGCCGCCGATATTGACGTTAAGCTGTCCTGCTGCCTGGGGCAGGACGCTGATGTTGGTGAGTTTTGATAGCTCCTCCAATAGCTGGTCCCGCTGATCCAAAAGGTCATTGGGTTCCGCGCCTTGCGCCTGAGCTTTGGCAACTAAGCCGTTGACATCCGCGATTTGCTGAGCCAGAGAGTTTATCTCCTGGGCTTGAAGCCGCAATTTATTATCTAAATCATGCTCTAAATCAACCATCTGCTTGTAAAGATGCCTGACGCTTTCCGTGAAGCTTACAGCCTGTTCCCGCACTACAGCCCGTAAAGACGGATCTTCCGGCCGGTTTCCCAGATCTTCCCAGCCTGACCAAAACTCCGTCAGCGCCTCGCTGATCCCGCTGTCGCTGGGTTCGGTGAAAATCAGCTCCAATTGGCTTAAAACCTCTTGTTGCTGCTCCCAATACCCCGAATTGTGAATTTCCTTGCGCACCTGCTCATCCACGAAGCTGTCGCGCATTCTGGCGATTGCAGTGGCCTGCACTCCCGTACCAACTGCCAACGGATATCTGCTGCCGCCATAAATTAACGGAGAAGTTGACTCTAACTCTACGCGCTGCCTGGAATAACCGGGCGTATTGACGTTAGCGATGTTATGCCCGGTGACATCGATCCCTATTTGCTGGGCGCCCAGGCCGCGTCTGGCAATCTCTAGACCGCCAAAAGTTGATCTCATGCCGATTCCTCCCTCAAACCTTTCGATCCAAAAAGCTTAGCTTACCCTGATCCTGCTGCTGGCCGTAAGTCTGGTTATCCGGCTGAATCAAGGAAAGGGCATATTCCGTATAAGCTAAAGCGTGTTTCAACAAATCTGCGTTTTGCTGGTTCAGGTTAGCCAATTTTTGCGTTAAAAAAATCAGCTCTTCCCGCATCTTAAGCAATCTCTGGCGTGAGCTGCCTTCCGCCGCAAGCGCTAACTCGGCTAAAGTTCGGCGCTCTGCGCACTGCAAGCGCGCCTGTTCCCAATCTTGTAAAGCTGAGGTCAGCTCCAGTTCGCTTTGGGAGAGCTTGGCCACGTCTTCCCGCCGGTTGTCCACCAAGGCGCTTCTTTTTTCCTCAGCCAGCTGGATTAATCTTTCCAGCATTTCTTTGCCGTTCTCTAAGATCGCAAGCAGTTCCTCCATAACGACCTCCTAAATTAGGCGATCAACCGTGAGCCTTCCTAGGAGCTTGGCTGCAACCTCTTCGCCTTTGAGATTATACTGGCCCTGACGGATCTCTTCCCGCAATTGATTAACCAGAAGGCTGCGCACCGCTGGTTGCTCATGAAGCTGCTTGATCACTTCCTGCGCTTCCAGATAAGAACTGGAAAGTGAGACTTGATCTTCTTGGTGAGTATTTGCTTTCCTAGTGCCGGAGAAGTGATTTTGACATTGGGCATACAATGCCAACGTCCTTTGAATCTGTGCGCTTGAGATAATCATTTTTCACACTCCAACTATTGCTCTTATTTAATCTATCGGCCAAAGGAAGAGACTCTTAAGTCCTCTCACCGATCCTGCAAGCGTGAAAGATGTATTTTCCCTTTTTCGATGGTCTTTTTCCTAGCGTCTGGCTTCAGCTTCTCGTTTTCATGAGCCAGCATCTCGTCCTTGAGGATCTTCTGACAGTTTTGACAAAGACGGCCTGATGTGATGTAGGCGCCGCAAGATTCGCAACGCCACTTTGTTTCGCTTGCATTGAACTTTTGCCGCTGCAGCCTGCCTTCCTTGAGAAAGCCGTAAATTTTTTTGGGCGCCACAGCACACTTCTCTGCAACCTCGTGCACAGTCAACCCCGGATTTTCCTCGATGAATTCCCGCACTTTCTTAAATGTCTCCTCTTCTTCGGCCAAGCAGTCCGGACAGATATTTTTCCCCACTCGGGCGAAGACCTTACCGCATCTGGCGCAGTTAACAAGTTCCACTTTCCTCTACCTCCTGACAGTAGCTTTCCCAACGCTCACTTGTCCCTCCAAAGTCCCTACCGCCAGCGTCAAGACATCGACCCGCTCAGCTCCGGCATTGAGCAAAATCCTGGCACATTCGCTGGCAGTCCGTCCAGTTGTGAGAATATCGTCAATCAAGACTATATGCCTGTCTCTGAAAACCGCCGGCTGATGCAGAGCAAAGGTCAGCACCTCAGCTAGAGGCTGTCGCCCCGCGTCCTTCAAGTAAAGATTGCCGCTTTCCACAAGCAAATTTAGTCGCCTGCCAAGCTCCAACGCCAAAATCTGCACGTGATCATAGCCTCGCCTGGCTTTTCGATCAGGCCTCACCGGAATCGGCACCAACAGCGCATCCCCGTCGGGAAAATAATTTTTATAAACCTGCGCCAGCAAGCCAACCATAGGTTCCACCAAATCATGGCGGTGAAAATATTTAATCATATGTATGCACTCACGCCAAAAACCTTCATACACTGCTACTGCTCTTGCTTGAGTGAAATAATAACTCTGCTGCCTGCAGAGAGCGCATTTCCCTCTCTCTATTGCCGCCAGGCGCAAGGGGCGTCCGCAAGTTTGACACAATGGCTCGCCTGTAAAATTCAGTTGAGCCAGGCAGTGGCTGCAAAGCTTAAATTCAGTCTTTCTGGACAGCAGCCGTCCGCAAATAATGCACCGAGCGCGCGACGGAAAAAAAAACTCTTGCCAAAATGCTGTCACCATCTAACCTCCCAATTATGATCTTATAGTTATTATTCGGCACCATTCCATGCATTTCCTGCCGCTTTCCAGCTATTAAAAACAGAATTCACAACTTACTGATACTACAAAATGTTATATTTCCCCAAGCAACGGTGAATACTACCAATAGAAAGGAGACGAGACAGAATGGAAGATCTTTATGGCCAGACGCTGCGAGATATCGCAGGCAGCTGCAGTTGGTTCGAACCTGAATTGACCGCTGCCTCGAGGATTGGCTGCAATTACTGCAGCAACTGGGATGACGGGATATGTCCGTTTTATCTGCGATGTCATGAAAAAACTTATATCATGCTGGCGCAATAGAAGGCTGCCCCCTGGCAGCCTTCCCCCATCTGTTTCCCACAGACAATGAACTGTTTAGGAATCACCAAAATTCATCGTTGGCGTTAAGTTGAGCCTTAATTATGTTACTACCCATTTTCCGGACAAATGCTCTGCGGTATTGCATAATTAAATGTTAATAATTTTCTATCTAGTTCTTAACTGGCTTATAGTCCCAAAGATCAAAGCGAGGCGGAATTGCTCCAAATATATCCCGGGACTGAAGCCAATCTCACAGACTAATTCTA
>DIPB01000158.1:3621-4404 GCA_002426275.1 Firmicutes bacterium UBA5499 | reverse complement strand
CTCACAGACTAATTCTAGTATCTCATGTTGTGTTTGCCGAAGAAATTTTCTTGTCCATCTTTCGCCATCCCAATAGCATATTGTTTTTGTTTTAAGCAGAATGTCTCTTACCACTTTGAAAGTAGGGTTCTTAACGTGTCTGCCTGTAATTATAATGTTCATAGTCGGTCAGATTCATCAGAAGATGATTGAAGCTGTAAAGTCACTGGATGACAACGCTATCTCAATCCATGACGTCATACTAATGGCGAGGGCAATGAAACTTGAATTACGAGGCAACATATGGACCTTGAGGAATACCCGTGCGCGTGACCTTAAGATCCTTGGGAAGATGGATTTCACGCCCCAGCAAACGATACCCATCTGATCACAGGATGGTCATATCGGTAAAAACCTGCACGACTGTGCTTAGCTAGTCAGCGCTCCCCCGGCAAATAACCATACATTTAACAAACAAAATACACTGTTTTTACCCAATTGCGATAGATTTTATACAATGCATTGCTATACTTTAGGGCAAGGGAGGGATAGTATGAAAAAAATAATGATTGTTGATGACTCTTTGATCATACGCATCAACCTGAAAAAAATCTTTGAAAAGCATGGCTATCAGGTGATTGCCGAAGCGGCAAACGGGCAGGACGCCGTAGACAAATTCATGAAATTCCGTCCTGACCTGATCACAATGGATATCACCATGCCGGTTCTGGACGGCATCTCCGCCCTGCAAAAAATCAAAACAATCGACACCAGCGCCTGTGTGATCATGATCTCAGCGCTGGG
>DIPB01000158.1:2097-3509 GCA_002426275.1 Firmicutes bacterium UBA5499 | reverse complement strand
ATGATCTCAGCGCTGGGGCAGGAAATGAAAATCATCGAAGCGCTGAACAAAGGCGCCAGGCATTATATCATAAAGCCGTTTAAAGAGCATGACGTTGTCAGCAAGGTGAAAAGCATTTTAGAGGCAGAGGAGGAGCAGGCTGATGTCCTTGCTGCAAGGTAGCGGTTTCGGCACTTTTGAGGCGGATAGCACTTTAGAACCATTTGTGATCCAAGTTCCCACCGTACCTTCCGACGTTGATGGACAAGCCGTAAAGGAAATCTTCGATGCCCAGCAGGAAGTGGAAGGCATCGTGGTGACAGAAAATAGCGCTCCCGTCGGCATCATCATGCGCACTACATTCTATCAGAAAATCGGCTCTCTTTATGGCCATTCCATCTACATGAAGCGCCCTGTGAGCATCATGATGGACACCGAGTTCATGACTGTTGATTACAATGACAATATCTCCAAAATCGGTATCCAGGCCATGAACAGGGAGCATGGTAAATTATACGATTATCTGGTAGTCCATAAAAACAAGACATATATAGGCGTGATCAGCATCCGGCAGTTCCTCATTGAGCTGTCTAAAAGAAATGAAGCCCAGATCAATGTTTTAAAACATCAACAGCAGAAATTGATCAGCGCCAATGAACGGGAAACCCACCTTCGCAAAGATCTGGAGCACCAGTCGGCTTCGATCCGGAATCTTTTGGATCATGCGGATCAAGGGTTCCTGTGGTTCAGCAACAACCTGGCCGTAGACAAAGAGTATAGCTACAAATGCCTGGAGATCTTCAATCAAAACATCGACGGCAGAAACTACCTTGATTTGATCTCCCCATACTTCAGCGCAGAGAAGCTATCCGTCTTTCAGTCCGCTTTGGACAGCTACTTTGAAAACAACTCGCCTGTAACGGACAATGTCTACTTGCTGCTTCTGCCATCAGACTGCATCATCTCGGGAAAAAATATTCGCTTCCAGTACCGGCGGATTGAAAGCAATGAGCAGAAAGCGGTGATGGTCATCCTAAACGACATCACCGAAAAAGTCAGCATGGAAAGAGCCATAGAGGAAGACAGAAATAAACAGCGGCTGCTCATTAAGGCTTTCGGCTGTCAGGCTCAGATTAAACAGATGCTGGAAGAGTTTCAGGAGATTTTTTCAGGCGGATACAAAAACTTTTTCCAGTCCGGCTTTGATTTCAAGGAAAGCCTCAACGAGCTGTTCCGGGCAGTCCATACGTTCAAAGGCGATTTCGCGCAATACGGGTTCATTTCCGCCTCCGAGCATTTGCATCAGTTCGAAGACGAACTGTTTTCCATTGTCAACCAAAGCGATTCCGTGAGCATCCCAGACGTGGAACGGATCATGTCCAAAGCCGATCCTCAGCAAATGTTGGAGAAAGATCTGAACGTCATCACCCAGG
>DIPB01000158.1:1294-2026 GCA_002426275.1 Firmicutes bacterium UBA5499 | reverse complement strand
TGAACGTCATCACCCAGGTCCTGGGCAAATCCTACTTTGATCAAAGCGAAATCATTCCCGTTCCAAAATCCAGATTGAATGAAATCAAATGTCAAATTAACAGCAGCGAACTTGATAAAGCGGCGGTGATCAGTCTAATCCAAAGCCTGCAATTGAAGAACGTCAAAGCCTTTTTGAGCCAGTATCGCGATTACCTGCAATATCTATCCGGTCGCGTGATGAAAAACATGCCCGTTTACATCATCGAAGGCGACGACGTGGAGATAGACGGCGATCTCTACGGCAATTTCTTCAAATCCCTGGTCCATATCTTCCGGAATATCATGGATCACGGCATCGAAACGGACGAAGAACGCTTAGAACGCGGCAAATCTGAAAGAGGACTGGTGGAATGCCACGTCTCCCGCCTGGACGATGGGTGGTTCTCCATCCGCATCTCCGACGACGGACGAGGCATTGACCTGAAGAAACTAAAAGAGAAAGCAGTGGCAAACAATTTGTACACTGCCCAAGAACTGAAGGAAATGTCCCAAAGCGAGCTGCACAACCTGATTTTTGCAGATCATCTCTCCACTAAAAGCTCCGCGGACGCACTTTCCGGAAGAGGAGTGGGCATGTCCGCGGTTAAGGAAGCCTGCCTGAAACTTGGCGGTAAAATCGAAATTGCGTCAGAGGAGAATAAGGGCACCGCATTTTTGATGACCCTCCCCACCTCTGACTCGCTGACAGGAG
>DIPB01000158.1:0-1212 GCA_002426275.1 Firmicutes bacterium UBA5499 | reverse complement strand
CACCTCTGACTCGCTGACAGGAGTGTAAATCATGGAAACAAAATACGCAGAAATTTTTATCAACGCTTGGAGTACAGTAATCGAATCCTTCTCGTCGAAGCACATCAAAAGCGCCGATGTTGAAGCCCCGGACGAGAACTTAAAGCGCCGCGATATTTACGTGTTAATGGGCATGGTGGGCGATATCAACGGTCAAATTTTCATGGCTATGGATGCGCAGACAGGAAAGGCGCTGACCTCGGAGATGCTGGGCGGTATGGAGATAACGGAAGTGGACGAAGTGGTCATCAGCGCGGTGGGCGAGCTCTGCAACATGATCATGGGCAACGCTTGCTCCAGCATCAGCGATGATAATGCGGGCGTCAACATCACGCCCCCCACCGTAATCGCAGATCAAAATATGCCGCAGCTGAAAGTCCGGCCCCTGTACAATATCTCGTTTCTGCTGGAAGATTTGGAGAAAATTGATTTTCACGTGGCCGTAATGTGCAACCAGCGATAGCCGCAAAGAAGCTGGACTGGAACAAAAAACAGCGGGCCGCATTATCCCGCTGTTTTCCTTACAGAGAATCACGTCAAGAGCGCCTCGAGCGGCCGCTTGGCCTTTTTATCCAAAATCGCACCCGTCAGCAGCAGCGATGAAATCATCAATTTCAGACGTTTTTAGGGCTTTCTCTGACGGCCAGCCCAATGCTCCGCTGATAAGAATTATCGCTCTGATTTGCTGCGAAATGTATGCCAATGCGGATAAACATCGCGGCCACCTCCGTCCGAACCAAAAAGATCATTGTAGGTAAACTAATCACTTTTCCCTTCAGCTGCCTTTTCTGCGTCTGTCAGCATCGCCTCAACCGCAGGACGGACCTTCTTCTGAGCTTCCTTAAACGAAAAATTAATTCTTCTCCTTAAACCTGTTAAATCCATTTTTTAGTAGCTGGACTCCTCCCCCCAAATTAAGATCATACGCTCTATTGTCATCATTTCGTTCTCTCCGAAAAGCCATAATTGCATTAACTGCCCGAAAATAAAATCCGTTCCTTATAAGAGCCGAAATATATTGCTTTATTTGAGCCACGCTTTAAATTCCTAATATTCTATAAATTTTTGCCAAACAAAAATTTAAACCTTTATCAACAATGGGGTGAGCGATGGGAATCGAACCCACGACCTCCAGGGCCACAACCTGGCACTCTAACCAACTGAGCTACGTCC
>DIPB01000110.1:32330-32525 GCA_002426275.1 Firmicutes bacterium UBA5499 | reverse complement strand
CGTTTACTTTGTCAATTTACGGTTGTAAAAATTTTTTTACGAATTACTTGCTTTTTAACAGCGTCTAATATATAATTGTATTGGTAACCTGTTCAGGTCTGTGGTTGTAAGTCGATGCTAGCCGCAGGCAAAGCGACCCACGTAAGGCTTGGAGCCGAGCATGGTGCGGTTTAGGTGTAAGCCCTGCCCGGGGTA
>DIPB01000110.1:27387-32164 GCA_002426275.1 Firmicutes bacterium UBA5499 | reverse complement strand
CAAAGACCAGGTCAGCTGAGCAAGGTTCCGACAAACAAAAAAGTGAGGGATCGGGATGGAGTTCCAGGACAAGACACTCAAGTGCAAGGATTGTGGGGCAGAGTTTGTATTCACCGCAGGCGAACAGGAGTTCTACGCAGAGAAAGGTTTTGAGAATGAACCAGGGCGGTGTCGCGACTGCCGGGCAGCTCGCAAGAGAGAGCGGTCCAACAAGCCTCGCCAGATGTTCACAGTTGTATGCTCTAACTGTGGCGTCACAACTGAAGTCCCCTTCGAGCCGAAGGATGGACGTCCTGTCTATTGCAGAGATTGCTATGAGGCGCAACGCCGAGCAATATAGACTGTCATTGATTGGGATAAATTGGAACGCAACCTGCTGGTTGCGTTCTTCTTTATAAGTTTATAGGACACGGATTTTCTTCCTGTCATCTGAAATGAGCGCTAAACTCCCATCCTGATAATAGAGATCCGATTGAATGCTGACGCGAGAAGGAATTTTTGGGATTTTAGGGAAATATATAAGTAACAATAAATGAGAGGGGGGCGGGAAGATGCAGCTGACGATTAAAGGGAGAAATATAGACATTACCCCTGCACTGAGGCAACATGCTGAAAAGAAGATAGGTAAACTTGTTCGTTTCTTTGCTCCGGAAGCGCCCGTCGATGGACAAGTAGTGCTGAGGATTCAAGGTGATGAACATGTGGCAGAGGTGACCATTTCGATTAATGGCTTACTTTTACGTGGCGAAGAGGAATCTTCGGACATGTATGCCTCTATTGATGGAGTGGTGGAAAAGCTTGAACGTCAAATTCACAAATACAAAACGCGGATAACTAGAAAGATTCGCGGAGAAAAGCCGTACTTACCCTCTGACAAACAGGAAGTGCAAGTTAAAGACCAGGTTGTGAGGACGAAGCGTTTTCAGAGCAAGCCCATGCCGCTTGAAGAGGCCATCATGCAGATGGAACTTTTGGGCCATGACTTTTTTGTTTTTCGTAACGCGGATAACGATGAAGTTAATGTGCTCTATAAGCGACGGGACGGGAGGTATGGATTACTTGAACCGGAGGGCGCGGTTTAAGGGAGTGAGGGATTATGCAACCAGTAGGGCTGAATGTCTCTGAGCTGGAAGCGATTATCAGAAAAATTAATGGCATAATTGATTGCAGAATTATTGCAACAGATGATCAGATCGAGGAAATCCACGTTTTGGCAACGCTTCGTCGTATGCCCAAGCAGCTTGTTCGGGACATTGAGTCTGCCTGTATGGCACGTTTTGGCCTGCGGATCGACCATAAGAAGGTGAGCATAGCCCAATTGGCAGAAGAAGCCACAGCTGCCACATCGGCTGCCGTCTGCCTGCAAAGCTTAGGTTTAGAATACATCAATGGCAGTTTGGAAGTTAAAGCGCAGGTAGATCTCCGGGGAGAGATTTGCACGGGTACAGCCCGCGGGGCTGATAAACCTGTGTTCAGATTGCGTTTAGTGGCACAGGCAATTCTTTCTGCATTGGAAAGCGCCCAGGAAAATAAACAGTTTGTGCTGGACGAAATCAGAAGCGAACAAATAGGTCGTAGCCAGATTGTGCTTGCGTCAGTTGTGGCTCTCAGCCAGGAAGAAGAAAAGCAGCTGGTGGGCATGAGCATCTTAGAAAGTTCTGATACCAGAGCGGCAGCAGAAGCTGTTCTTGATGCAGTCGATATTTGTTTTTGCTGAGTTGGCAAGACGAGGTAACCCAAAGGCGCCTCCGGGAGCCTTTGGGTTTTTTTGATTCAGGGCATATTTATCATTTGTTGGAGGGAAAGTGGTTGAAGAATTTACATTTGCTATGTAATGCGCATTTAGATCCCATGTGGCAGTGGGAGTGGCCGGAAGGGGCTGCTGAGGCAGTCTCAACGTTTCGCGTGGCAGCGGATTTCTGTGAACAATATCCGGGTTTCGTTTTTAATCACAACGAAGCGCTCCTTTACAAATGGATTGAAGAGTATGAGCCGGAGCTTTTCGCTAGAATCCAGACATTGGTTCGCCAAGGCAAATGGCAGATTTTAGGAGGATGGTTCGTTCAACCGGACTGTAATCTGCCAAGCGGCGAGTCCTTTGTGCGGCAAATTCTCTATGGCCGCACCTATTTCAGGGAAAAATTTGGGGTGGAGCCGCAAGTGGCGGCTAATCTGGATCCATTCGGGCACACCAGAGGGTTGGTACAGATTTTAAGCAAGGCTGGATATACCGGCTATCTTTTTTGTAGGCCAAATCAAAACGACTGTCCGCTACCTAACGATGATTTCACTTGGGTCGGTTACGATGGTTCAACCGTGGCGGCCCACAGGGTGTTTGGCCATTATAATGCGCCTTTGGGCAAAGCGGATGAGAAGATCAAGTGTTGGCTAGAGCAACATGCCAAGCGCACCGAAGGACTGGTGCTGTGGGGAGTTGGCAATCACGGCGGCGGCCCTTCTAGAATCGATCTGGAAAGGATTCAAGCGCTCAGCGCCGAGGAAAAGAATTTTAAATTGATTCATTCCACAGCGGAAGCCTATTTTGCTGAATTGGCAGCTAATAATGCGCCGCTGCCATCGCATGCCGGCGATTTAAATCCTTGGGCCGTTGGTTGTTACACATCTCAGGTCAAGATTAAGCAGAAGCATCGTCAGCTGGAGAATGAACTCTATCTGGTGGAGAAGATGGCTTCCGCAACTGCGCTTTGCGGTCAGAAAGAATATCCGGTTGCGGAAATCAATGAGGCGCTTTACGATTTGCTTTTGAGCGAGTTCCACGATATTTTGCCGGGTTCTTCCATTCAGCCGGTGGAAGAGGCTAGCATCAGATGCGTCGATCATGGCCTGGAGATCCTCTCCCGGCTCAAAACCCGTGCTTTCTTTGCTCTGGCAAGCGGGCAGCCTAAGGCAAAACCCGGCGAGATTCCAATACTGATCTATAATCCCCATCCTTTCCCTGTGCAGGGAACTTTCGCCTGCGAGTTCATGCTGGCGGATCAGAATCGGAAAGAAGAATTCACATTGCCTCTGGTCTATCAGGGTGATCAGCAGCTAGCATCGCAGCCGGAAAAAGAGGATAGCAATGTGCCCATGGATTGGCGGAAGCGGGTTGTGTTCAGCGCTACCTTAGCGCCCTCGCAGATGAACAGGTTTGATTGTAAGCTCAAGACTGTTCCCCAGAAGCCAAAGCCTGAGCTCAAAGCTGAAAACGGCAAGCTTAGCTTCAAGACCTCAGCGCTTGAGGTTGCGATAAATTGCCAGACGGGTCTTTTGGACGAGTATAAAGTGGGCGGAGTAAGTTACCTAAAATCTAATTCTTTCCTGCCGCTTGTTGTCGCTGACAATGATGATCCATGGGGTATGCTGGTGCACGGGTTTAGGGATGTAATCGGCAGTTTTCAGCTGCTGGACCCGGAGCGGGGCACTAAGTTTTCCGGCGTCACCACCACGACTTTAGAATCTGTGCGGGTGATCGAAGACGGCGCCGTGCGCACTGTGGTAGAAGCAGTTTTTGGGTACGGCGATTCCTATATCTGTCAAACTTACAGATTGCCCAAGCATGGTACGGAGCTTGGAGTGCAAGTGAGGGTGTATTGGCAGGAAAAAAGCAAGCTCCTGAAGCTTTCCGTGCCTACTGTCATCACCGAGGCTAAATATTTGGGACAGGTAGCATATGGTGTGGAAGCATTGCCTACAGACGGTCAAGAGGTAGCGGCGCAGAAGTGGGTGCTGGCCACAGATGAGAAGCGAGCCGTGAGCGTGATCGGCGACGGCGGCTATGGTTCCGATTGCCATGAAGGAGAAGTGAGGCTCACCCTCCTGCGTTCTCCCGCTTACTGTGGGCATCCGGTGGAAGAGCGGACCATTATGCCTCAGGATAGGTTTTCTCCTCGTATCGACCAAGGAGAGCGCCTCTTCACTTTCTGGGTGAATGCAGGTCCGGCTTCGGAGCGCAGGACTGCCATCGACAGAGAGGCTTTGGTCCATAATGAAAAGCCTTTTGCCCTCTCGTTCTTTCCTTCCGGTTTGGGACGGCAGCTTCAATCGCTTGTCCAACTTACAGATTCGGTTGTACAAGTGACAGCCTTCAAAAAAGCCGAAGACGGCGATGATTTCATCGTGCGCCTGTTTAATCCCACAGATGCGGCCAGACGTACAACGCTCAAGATACCGCAGCTGGATCTGGAGCAAGAGCTTTCGCTTTCAGCCTTCGAAATCAAGACATATAGACTGGATGCAGCGGGCAAACTGCGCGAGCAAGATCTGTTGGAGCGAGAGCTTTCTTAACGAAAAAGCAGCTTCTCTTCGGAGAAGCTGCTTTTTTGATAAAAAGTTTGTGATGCTTGATTTTTAGATGATTATGTTAATAAATAGTTAAAGAAAAGCAAAACTTCTCGGCTGAATGCCAAGAAAGTACAAATTTGTCTCGGCTTGTTTACCAGGCATTTTAACACCTCAATTCAGAAAAAAATTGTTAAATTTCTTTAAAAACAGGAGAGGAATTCTTCCGCAGATGAAGTATATAGAGATTGTCCCAAGTGTCGTGGAATTTCACATTCGCAGCCTCACTCAATATTTTACGCTGTAGCTGCCTGCTCTGTGATTCCCAAGTAGGCGCTGAGCTTTAAACTAAGCGAGAAAACATCTTTATAACCGGGAACACGATTGAATCGTTCTTCAGTCAAAATAGCTCCTGCAGCCGCCCATCTTAACGCTTGCTCTCCGCTTTGCCAGTTCTTCACGTTATGGATATAGCTCCGAATCATGCTGAAGGCTG
>DIPB01000110.1:24200-27162 GCA_002426275.1 Firmicutes bacterium UBA5499 | reverse complement strand
TTCTTTTCAATACGAGCGGCTTCCGCTTCGAGCTTTTCTTTGCCTTGCTCTGGATCGTCATCATTGAATGCGTCATTGACAATGCCTCCCGTCTTTTCTTGTTCCTTTTCCGGCAAATAGTCCAATATGGGTCGGTGTTAAAATTTCGGACAGTATGGTAAGATAAAGTCAATGAAAAAGGAGCTTACCAAAATGTCCAACAATCGGAAGAAATATGATGAGGAATTCAAGAAGCGGGCGGTACGCATGAGCTACAGCAGCGAGCGCCCGGTCACGGCCGTTGCAGAGAGTCTGGGCGTCACGGCCAACATGATCTACCGCTGGCGGAAAAAATACACGCCCGACGGAGACAAAACGCAGCTTGCACAGCAGCAGGACGAGCTCAGTGAGCTCCGCAGGAGAATCGCTGACCTGGAAGAGGAAAATTACATATTAAAAAAAGCATCGGCCTTCTTCGCGAAAAATCAGAAGTGAAAACAACGGATTTCTACGACCTGATGAATACCGAATGCGCCAGGGCGAAGTGGGCCGAAAAACTTGGCGTTTCCACATCCGGATACTACGCCTGGCTCAATGAACGGAAACGTCGGCAGGTGGATGATGACACCCGCCGGGGAAAAATCATAGCCGTATTCAAGGAAGGCCAGGGTGTTTATGGCGTCGACCGAATCTGCGGGATTCTCAGGCGCGACGGGGATTCGGCGTCCTACCCGGTCGTGAAACGCATCATGTCGCAGGAGGGGCTGAAGTCCTGCCATTGCAGGCGCCGGCAGCGCTCTTTGACAGACAGTCGGAAAGCGCGCGGAGACGGATACAGGAACCTGACGAAGAAACTTGAGATAGTCAGACCGTTTCAGGTTTTATCCAGCGACATCAGCTACATCCGAACCGGCGAAGGATTTGACTACCTCTGCCAGATCCGCGACGTCTGCAGCAATACCGTCCTGGCTTCCTGCCAGGCGGGAAACATGAAAAAGGAGCTTGTCCTGAAGACATTGAAAGCCGCTCAGGACCGCTGGCACTTGCCCGCGGATGTCATCTTCCACAGTGACCGCGGCAGCCAATATACTGCGGTCGAGGTGATGGAGCGGATAGCCGCTTACGGCTGGAAACAGAGCTTCTCCGCAGTCGGCAAACCGGGCGACAACGCATGGAGCGAGAGCTTCTTTTCTATCCTGAAAAAAGAAGTTGTGCACTGGCGGTTCTATCCGACCCGGGAAGCTGCCCGGCAAGCCATATTTGAATACATTGAGGCGTTTTACAACAGACGCAGGGTTCAAAAACGACTGGGTTACCTTAGCCCCATCCAATTCCTGAACGCCTGGAATACACAGGTTTTACCATGTAGTGCTTAACATTTTGTCCGAAAAATAGTTGACCTCTCGGGTTTGCCATGAATAGACAAGCAATATTACCTGCGGTTGTCGTCATTCTGCTTTCGGTAATGACTATGACGGTGGAAGCCGCAAAAATTAAAATAGTCGATTGCTATCGAATTTCCAGCTATCCTGGCGGGGCAGGGAGCTATGGACTTGATTCTAAAGTAGAACAAGGCGTAAAGGCTCTCTATTACGTAGATCGTCTTCAAACTAAAAGTTCAACGGCAAGGATAATGAAGTTAAATCTATCCACAGGCGTATGCTCTCTAGTCAAGGAGTTGACAAGTAATAATAACTGCCAGGGATTGGCTGGTAGTCCTACCGCTGAAGGGAGCGTTTCCTTTGCTTTGGGAACCGCCTCCACTAATGATACGGATCAGACGACGATTTTCAGCTTTGATCCTCGAGTTAGCGGTTTGTGGTCCTCAAAAAATAGTCCATGTTTACCTGATTTACGGGAAATGGATTATCTTGATGAAGTCTCCCCCAACGGCCCGCTTTGGATGGTCAATTCTGGGCAGGTAGTAACAAGAGTCAACAGATTGAATGGGGATCATGTAGGTCAAGACGCCTCTTTCGTGGCGGATGGGGGCGGGCACACCGCGGGCGGTTATACAGGCATTTCTGTGGCGAATGGCAACATCTATTTATTGGCCGGCGATACGGCTTATGAATATGCCCTGCACTGGTCAGGGAGAACGGCAACCTATACGACAAAATATGAAATTGTAGGCAGTCCGAAGGGTACTTTAAGGGGTTTGGAAGTTGTCGGGGATAGCGTTTACTTCAGTTCACGCAAAGGGAAAATATATCAGGGACAACTGCCAAGCCGAATCGTAATCACGCCAAGATTTTCTGTAAAGGCAGAGGACATCCCCGGCAACCAAGAAATTTGCGGACTTGATTACCGTGCTGGAGAGGCTGGTTCGCCATCCCTCTCCTATTTGCTAGCTTCGCGCAGTGGCGCTGTGGCGCGCATCATGAGCCTGGACTTAACTTCGGGCGGGAGCGCGCAAGTTCAGGAATTAACCGACGCCGCTCATCTTTATTACGGCCTGGCAACCAATTCGGCTAATGAGGGAGGCTTCGCGTATTATCTGGGAGCTACTTCGTTGACAACGGGAGAACCAACTAGGGCGCTTAAGTTTATTCCCGCGGCTGGAGAAACATGGCAGGACGCTAGCAATCAGTGCTTGCCTGGTTTAACAGAGATTGATTTCGTAGAGCCGTTAAACCATCGGGGACCAGCTTGGATGGTCAACGGAAGTCTCAACGTTGCCAGGGCTGATGATTTAACCGCTGCGCTGACTGGTAAGCTGGATGCTGAGTTCACGGCTGAAGTAGGCGGCGCAAGTGGTTATACTGGGGTTTCAGCGTTTCAAAATAAACTCTATTTGTTAGGCGAAAATACCGTTTACGAATACCAGTTGGACGCTTCAGGGCAGCAAGCCGCCTATCAAAAACAATACGCAATCGTAGGCGCTGTAGGAACGCTCAAAAGTTTAGAGATTGACCAGCAGACAGTTTATTTTGCGGGAAGCGACGGCACGATTTATCAGGGCTATCTACCGTTGCAGCCGGCA
>DIPB01000110.1:21616-24054 GCA_002426275.1 Firmicutes bacterium UBA5499 | reverse complement strand
ATCATAGTGAGCAGACTCTGAAGGTGGTTTGTCAAGGGGAAACCGTATCTCTCTTACTAGATTGGGGGATAACTTTTCAGTTTCCCCAGGGCGAACCCGTCAAAGCCAAAGATGCGGTTTTGCTTAAACATGAACTTATCGGCAGTATGCATAGTTTTAGCTATCGCTTCAATTATGACAATTTTAACGCCGACTATGCGATAATTCTTTGGCCGGGCACCAAGGAATTGTACCTTAAAGTTAAAAGCGACTCTCCTTTTGTTCGTCAAGTAAGCTTTGGCTCAGTAGAACCTACAGGTTCCTGGCGGAGACTTAACGTTACAAGGACTAGCGAGGCCTATGGGCAACCGTGGCATCAAAAAACGATCTATGATCAAGCGCGGGATCTTTTTTATACGGTGAGTTTAACGCCGGAAGTGAGCAATGCCAGCGCTTGGACTGGAAATGCCGGGGGCGTGGCGCTAAGTGGTTTTGGAAAGTCGGTTGTCCTGACTTTTGATGCGGAATACCGTCCTGATTCCCTGGGCAGCTATAATCCGCTTGAGGAACAAGTTAGGATTAGCGTAAGTCCGTATCTGTGGGATGCAGTTCCTCCCCTGACCGCATCACCCAGTATTTATCGTGAAGAACTCGGGCAGATCGTCTTCATTGATATGTGGAATAACACGTTAGATTGGGAATGCAAACTCCGGTTATTGGAGAAAATGGGTATTGGCTCTGGTAAACTTTTTTGCATTTTGCAAACTTGGCAGACCGGTGGTTTCGACGCGATTAATCCCGATGCGATTTGGTTGCCGGAGTATCCGCCTTTTTATCCCATAACCGCCCTCCAGTCTCTGTCTGAGCAAGCCAAAAAGCTTGGTAGATTTGGTTTGCGTACGAATTATGTGCAATTAAGCCATTACTCACCTAGCTATTTGCAGGGGAAGGCCCACTACGCGAAGAATGCAAGCGGGAACTCTCGGTGGAATACCAGCATTTGGGATCTAAAAGGGCTCGCACTTCGGCAAGAAAGCGAAATTAAGAAATGCTTTCAAACCAACGCTAGTTTCACCGATCAGCTTGGGACTGGAGCCAACGCTCTGGCCTGGACGGATTGGAATCCTGAAATAACCAGGATTAAAGGTGCTCCCTCCATGCGGGGAACAATTGAACAGCTCGGCGATTTCATCAAAGTCATTAAGGAGTTTTGTCAAGGACCCATAAGCTCGGAATCCATTATTGATCAAACGCTGCTTGGGAATAATATCGACCTGGGCGATTACGGTATCATGGATGGATACAACAGGTATCTCTCGCCGGAATATAAACTGCGTTATTTGCAGTCGCAATCGGCTTTCCACGGGATGGGAATTGCCTATCGTTATTTTGAAAATGCGCCATCCTCAGTATCATAGCGGGGGTGAAAACTGCTATACTAACCCAAAGAGGGAAGAGCAAGATGACTATCGCATGAAGGAAGTGCTCTTCGGCAACGGTGGTTATTACGATGGCGGCTGGCCGTGGTATTATCTCCTTACCGAATGTTTTCTGATCGGGAATTTACAAACCTATTATACAACGGCAGATTTAGATTGGGTTAAATATCGTAATCCGGACGGTACTTGGTCAATCCTTGAGGAGTTAATGCGCGGGGGATTTATTCCCTACATTCAGCCTTGGGATCCGCAGCCGATTCAGTTCGCGCGGGTCTGGGTTCGCTATACCAATGGACTCAATATCATTGCTAATGGCCGTTCCTTGAAGGGGGGACCTGCAATTGGCAACATGGAAGTGTCTACACCTATGGGACCCTTGACCTTGCCAGAGTCGGCATGGGTCGCGTATTATGAGGATGAGTCTTTATTGGCTTATTCGGCTTATGCTCCGGGAACTAATAATCGGATTGATTATTTGCTGGATAAGAATAGGGGCATTACCTATCTCGACCCCAGAGGGAACCGGATTTTTGGGACAGATAAGCTTAGCCTTTGGGAACATGGACAGCTTAAATGGGAAGTAGATCCTGCTTATGAACAAGTTACGATTATCGGCGAAGGTAGTCATGCCTTAGATCAACCCCAGGCAGAGCCGCTTGTACGCCCTAATTTTCAGTTTAATACCGAAGGAGATATGGAAGGTTGGAGCGCAATGTATGCGGTATCATGGGGAGCCAGCGGAGGTAGTTTTGCTCTTCGTGCGTTGACAGATAAACCGATTTTAAGTTCGCCCAGACTACAATTTTCTGGCGCGAGCTATCCCAAAGTGCATCTGCGGATGGAAAGTATCCGCTGACGTAATTGGATGTACAGGCGTTTTTTATTGGAAGAATGAAAGCGGTATGGGAAATAGCAGTGAACGTGGCCGCTGGTTTTCAATTCAAAATCCTGGTGAATGGCATGAGTATGTCTTTGACCTTAGTAAAACTCCGTATTGGAATGGAGAAAATATTGTCGGGT
>DIPB01000110.1:19214-21526 GCA_002426275.1 Firmicutes bacterium UBA5499 | reverse complement strand
CCTATTGGAAGCGGACCGGCAGGCGCGGAAATTGAAATTGATTACATCTACGCAAACTGAAAGAGGCGAGATCAATCTTAGGAATCAAGTTGCGTTCATTGCTGATGTAAGCAATTTCTATCTGGGCTTGAATTGGCTCCAGCTGACAGATGAACCCGCACCTATGGCGCAGCCAAGGTTTGCCAGTGAACTTCTGGGAGTGGCCGGCCTTCTGAAAATCAGACCGCATGTGATTGTTAAAAGCGAATATGTGGCTAGCGATTTTGGCAGCGACGTCAATTCAATGAGGCTTTCCTTTACAGATTAGCCACTCCTAATCGGATCGGATTTAGAACTTATCCTAATTAAAATAAAAAAAACGGCCGATATAATATATGGTGAGTATTAGAGAAGGCTAGTTTGAAAAATGTCATTCACTACCCACCCAAAAAAGGGCATAACAAAACAGACCGCCCACAAACGTCAAAAAACAGAATGAATAGCTACGCGACTTCGCCGGTTTCCTCGTCCACAATCACAAAACCCTTACTGTGCAAGAACGCAACAGCCTGAGCCGTGGTTAGTTCACGAGCGACAGGCGGTTTATCAGCCTTTCTGTGGAGCTCAGCGTTGTACGCCTCGTTCTTGCTGAGAATGTGCCAAATCGCGGTCAGGAGTTTTCGAGCAATAGCGATAACGGCTTTCTTGCCGCCGCGACGTTTCTTCAGGCCAAGATACTTTTTTTTGAGTTCAGGGCATTGTATCAGACTTCCCACAGTTCAGCGCGATTTGAACAGGGAGCGGTTTGAGGCACGCCCCCGCGCGGCCGATACGAGTGGTTTTCTTCTTGCCCGCGCTCTCCTGATTTTACGGAGTGAGCCCCGCCCACGATGTGAGTTGCTTCGCCGTTTCAAACACGGACATATCAGCGCCGATTTCCGCAAGGATACGAATAGCGGTCAACTTGGTGCCGATACCCGCAACGGTTATAAGCAAGTCCATTTGTGGGGTTTGTACTTCGCGGCAAGGTTGTAAATCAAGTTTTCAAGAGAGGCTTTCAGTCTGTTGAGGTCGTCCATATGCCACCGAATCAGAGCAAGTTTCTCGGCTTGTATAGAATTAAGTTCTCCATCAAGAGCTGCACGAACTTCTTCGGGTGAGGATTTGCACACTTGGCGCTTAGCAATCCGTCAAGTGCAAAATTTCCGTTGCCATGTTCCAGCAGAGCGAGCACGCGGGTTGCACTCTTGCCGAAAACATCGGTGAACACATCGTCCAACTCGAAGTTGCACTAGTCAGACAGTTTTGGGCGCGGTTCTTCTCGCTTGAGACAAAATTTGTCAGCTTGACGTAGTAGCGGCACAAATCGCGAAGTTGTCGAATATCCGGCGGAGGGATAAAACTGGAACGCACCAAGTCACACTTGAAAAGTGTCAAGAATCGTTTGATGTGATGTTCGATGTGACTGCGTTCATCCGTTACGGCAACGCAGGCGACGATAAACGATTTGTATACGTCCATACCGCAGCAGACAGGGTAAACGATTTCTACTGTTCTTGCCATTGAGTACCTCTTTTGATTTAAATTTGAAGAACGGCATTGACTGGATGCTCTGCCAAAAACGAGTAATGTCTTTACAAAAATTAGTTTACAGACTCAACGGCCTACTTGTTGATGCTTGAACGAGCGTCCGGCGACTTATTTGGATACGAGATAGCGGCGAACCGGCTTCGCTACTTACCTCACGTGCTCTGTAGTGTACCGTCCCACAGGGAATTTAAGCACATTCTGACGGTAGATTAAATGTATAGCGACTGGCACCGCCCCGTTTCATTCCTTGTTGGTGCCTTTCGCAGAAAGGAATGGTCTTTTGGATGAAATGTTCATGGTAGAGAGACTGGGAGTAGCCGGTAAGCTTCTGCGTACGTTAACGAACACCAATGATATTGAGTCAGCCTTCAGCATGATCCGTAGCTATATCCATAACGTGAAGAACTGGCAGAGCGGAGAGCAAGCGTTAAGATGGGCTGCGGCAGGAGCTCTTTTGGCTGAAGAACGATTCAATCGTGTCCCCGGTTATAAAGATGTTTCTTCGCTTAGTTTAAAGCTCAGCGCCTACTTGGGAATCACAGAGCAGGCAGCTACAGCGTGAAATATTGGGTGAGGCTGCGAATGTGAAATTCCACGACACCTGGGACAATCTCTCTTTGAGCGCTACCATGTTGAGAAATGGTTAAGGAAAAGTGAAACGCCCGGTTGAATACAGAGAAAATGCTATTTGGTCTCAGCCGGTTTATCAGGCATTTTATCTCCTGAATGCAGAAAAAAAAAAA
>DIPB01000110.1:15696-19068 GCA_002426275.1 Firmicutes bacterium UBA5499 | reverse complement strand
AAAATTGTTTAATTTCTTTAAAAAGGAAGGAGGAACCAGCCTGCGAATAGAGTATATAATATATAGGATTGTTGGAGAATCAGTTCACAGCTGTATTAGTTACCAAACATAGCTAGCTTTTACTGTGAAACTAGTAATAAGATTATTGATAATGTTGTTATATCAACATAATTATGGCCAGTAAGTATTCATGATGAGGTAGTTGACGATGGAAAATGCTATTTGGAAAATCGATAAGGGAGATCCGAGGCCTTTATATTACCAAATGAAGGAACTGTTGCGAAGTAAAATTCTCCGTGGCGACTGGGAACCGGGAGAGATGCTGCCCACAGAAGAGGCGTTTTGCAATCAGTTGGGGATTAGCAGAATTACAGTTAGCAGAGCAATCGGTGATTTAGCGTCCGAAGGCCTGATTTTTCGCATTCAAGGGAAAGGTACCTTTGTGGCGAGACCGGGAATAAAAAACGAAGGGTCTAAAACGCTGGGTTTAGTTTTACATCGGACTGAAGTTAGCGCTGATTCATATTTTAACGATGTGATCCGAGGAATTGATGATGTTGCCAGGGAACTGGGTTATAGGATCATGCTGCTGACTTTCAACAGTAAAACTCCAGGAGTTAAAGACGGTAACTTTTGTTTGGGTGAAGTATTGGATAAGGATTTGGGAGGAATCCTCATTACAGCTGAGCAAATTGAGAAATCTGAGCTGAAAAGATTGAAAGCGAATAAAATACCGTTTGTGATCATCAATTATAAAGCTGACGAGGTAGATAGTTGCGTCACGGTCGATTGGGCGGCTGGTTCTTATGCGGCGACTAAACATTTGCTTCTGCGCGGTCATCGCAAGATTGGTTATCTAGGCGGAATGGTTGAGAAATTCGAGGTGGATAGACAAAAATATCTTGGCTTCCACAAAGCCCTTTCCGAGGCCGGCGTAGCGTTTGATCAGCACTATATTAAACAGTGTCCATACACTGAGCGAGATCGCGTCAATCCGCTGGTTGAAGAATTATTAGCGTTGTCGCCGCGGCCGACTGCGATTTTTTGCGGTGATGATATAATTGCAGCTAAAGTGCTGCAGACAGCACAAAAGATGGATCTGAAGGTCCCTGAAAATCTTTCCATTGTCGGCTATGGAAATTTACCCATTAGTACCAGGCTTTTTCCAGAATTGACAACTGTGGATGTGCCGCGGTATGAACTTGGTAGACAAGCGATGACGATTTTCGCCAATGTGAAAAACAACAGCCAAGGGCAAAACGAGCTTTTATCCGCTAAGTTGATTGTACGCAAGTCCACTTAGTTGATTAAAACTTTCAGCTTGAAGCTAACTTTAGTGAAATGTTTTTCAGCTTTGTGTCAACATTAATCAAAAGTTTGATCAGCAATTTTGACGCAAAAAAAACAGGAGCTTAATAGTACAAGATAATATCGTCCACATGTTATCTAGGACAGTAATTTGCAGGCCGTTAGAGGTTAAACATAGGAGGCAAGCTTTGATGGTTTCCAATATGATATTTTTTAAAAGTGGAGGGATGGTTTATGTCGAAGAAGCTTTGGTTAACACTAGGAGTAATTGTCGTGGTAGCTTTAGCTGTCTGGGGAACCAGTAGGAACAAGACTAATGAACCGGCGAAGCAAAGTTCAAGAGATAAAATCGTAGTGGTGATCAACAATGGCCCCAAGGAAACTGACACAATCGCAGTGAAGAATCTGAAAAACGATATTGCCGAATTCAATAAGGTTTATCCGGATATTGAAATTAAATGGACAGATCGTCCTTATTCTCCCGACGGCTTCTCAACCAGCATGGCCGGAGGAACGGCGGAAGATGTGATTACGCTTTGGGCCACGGAGGGTTATGTTGCAGAAAGAGGTTATGCTCTGGACCTCACAGAGATGATTAACAATTGGGAGTATAAAGGTCAACTGAACCTTTCTATGCTGGAGCCATTCGAACGTGACGGTCATTATTATGCTCTGCCCTTGAACGGTTATATTATCGGCATGTGGTACAATAAGAAGCTCTTTCAGGAAGCCGGATTGGTGGAAGGAAAGGACAACTATGTGATTCCTGAGAATTGGGAGGAATTCGCCCAGACCGCGCAAAAGCTCACCGACAAGCAGAAGAACATTTCCGGTTACGGGATTTACGGCAAAGACACATATGGCGGTTGGGGTTTATTGAATTGGGTCTGGCAGGCAGGCGGGGATTTTGAAAAGAAAGTCGGCGGCAAATGGCGGGCGACCTTTGGAGAACCTGAGGCAGTGAAGGCTATGGAGTTCGTCCAGGATTTACGCTGGAAGTATGATTGCCTGCAGCCGAATCTGATGCTGGCACCGCAGGATGTTTGGCCGCTGTTTGCCTCAGGCCAGATTGCCATGACAAACGGAACTAACGATTGGACCCCCACGTTAGTAAATCAACATGGGATGAAATTGGACCAGATCGGTATGGCTTTATTGCCGGCTGGACCTGCGGGGAGAGCAAACCAGCTGGGAGGAGATTACTACATCATCAATCCCAATAGCCCTAAAGAAGTTCAGGAGGCCGCTTTCAAGTGGATCACCTGGATGATGCTGAAAAACGTCAGTCCCGAGTTTATAAAGAGAAAGGGCGAACAATACCGTCAAGAAGGGCGGGTTGATAAGATCTCGTCCATCCCTGTCTTCACCGGCGAATTGGATCAAAAAATGCGTCAGACAGCGCAGGAATACAAAGACGTGCTGGTGGATTTTCCAGATGTGTGGGTAGAGGCCAGCAAGTATATTCATTCGGAGCCGCCATTTTTCGCGCAGCAGCTGTATGGCGAATATCTCTCGCCAATTCTGCAGTCCGTGCTGACCAAGAAAAAGGCGAATCCCAAGCAATTAATGCAGCAGGCCGCTAAAAGTTTTGAGGAGCGTTTCCTGACGCAAGTAAGATGAAGAAAACCGATTTTTCAGCTGCGGTGAGCCGGTCAGATCGCCGGCGATTTTAAGTTCAGGAGATGATGTCTCGAATGAGAATTAGCTGTTTTGCGCGATATTGCAAGGTGTCTATGCTTCTGTGTTTGATTCTCAGCTTGAGAGCGTCCGCAACGGACAGTAATTTGCTTGTCAATGGGGACTTCGAAGGTACGGCCGGATGGTCAGCGTATCCCTTCAATCAACTGGCCAGCATCACCGGCAATCAGTCGCATAGCGGCATGAAGGCTATGCTGCTGAATTGGGTGGAGGAAAGCGATCGCAATATACCGACATATGGGCAGCAATTTGCGGTGCCATCCTCTACCGCACAGCTGAAAATATCTTTTTGGTATAAAACCGGCAACGCTGACTCCGGCCTGCGGTTTCGCTTAAGAGAAAGCGGCTCTGGTATAGGCCTTTGGT
>DIPB01000110.1:1901-15556 GCA_002426275.1 Firmicutes bacterium UBA5499 | reverse complement strand
GGTATAGGCCTTTGGTATCATGACGGGCGAGATTGGACGCAGGCTCCCGAGGCTATCGATGCCAATGCGCGCGACGATTGGTTTCAAGGGGAGAAGGGGATTAGCTCTAAGTACAATACGTTTGCGCAAGGTGGCATGGTCGCGGAATGGACGCAATATAGCCTGACAGTCCCCGTTAAAGCGGGAGTCACAAGCTATTGCGTTGAATTTATGGGCCGCGGCAGGGATAAATGGCCGCAGCAGGTATATGTGGATGACGTCCAGATTCAATTTGTGGCTGAAAAGTTTGGCCAGGTAACCGGGACGGTTTTAGCACAGCCTGAGGGAAAAGCTGTTCCCAAGGCGGAGCTTACGCTGAGCCATCTGGCGAATTCTGCTCTGCAGTATTCTGCGACAGCTCAAGAAGACGGTCGGTTTACTTTTACAAATATTCCGGCTGACGTCTATGAACTGAAAGTTGTCAGCGTCGGTTATGATCCCCAATTGCGGAAAGTGTTGGTCAGGGATGGTGAGGCAGCAAGCGCAAACGTCCAGTTGAAATTAAAGTCCGAGGCCTTTGTCTTCTGGGATGAGGCAGGCTGGATCCGAGAGATAAGCATGGGGAAAAGGCAATTGCTGAGTAGCGCTATGCCATGGCGGATCACGTTTGTTGATGGCAAGCAAGTGGACTGTCCCAAGATCGGTCCTGATTGGGAACGTAAATTGCATTATCTGCCGGACGGTAGAGCAGAGGAAGTGAGCTCTGATCAAGATTATTCCCTGGCGGTTCTGAAGCGCGAAGACGGTGAGATCATGCGGCTGACATGGCAGACGCCGCAGGTTATGGTGCAATTGTATGTTACGGCCACAGAAAACAGCGTTTACTTTTACCCCACAGTCAAGAACTTTACGGAAACGCCGATTCAGACGGTCAGCGTTCCTGTGGCGGCGATTTTGCCAGAGACGGGTTTGCTCTCTACAGTGCAGCCATGGTGGGGCGGACAGGAATATACCAAAGAATATATGCTCAAAAACCTAGATAAAGGAACCATCGGGGGCAGTTTTCCGCCGGCAAGTCATGATCTTGGCCTTTACCGCTATGAGGACGGCTGGCTTGGCATTTATGGAGCGGATCGCGGCGCGCCGGTGAGATTTGCCAAAAATCAGGTGTCGAAAAACGAGCGCGGGATCGGTCTGACGCATAGTTACGCAGCTTGGATTGAGACGGGGCAAAGCGAGAGAATCCCCCCCACAGTTGTCAATTGGGGGGAGTCTGGGTTTGCCGTAAGCGAAGCTTACGCCCAAGACAGCGGAATTTCCGATACGCCAAGGCTTGAGGAAAAGCTGGGGGCCGATTTTGCAGCGAAGCTTAAAGACTCGGTGCACATGATTTGCATGCTCTCCGAAAGACCGACTGCCACGTTTGAGCAATGGCAGGCTTTCTTCGCCAGCGAGGAATTGCCCGACAATCTGTTGGTTGAATTTGCCGGCTTTAATCCTAACCGCCGTTTTGATACCAGAAATCCAGACACCTTGCCCGTGCATAGCCTTTTGGGAGGCGAAGATGGTTTTCCGATGTTGGTCAAGTCCATGCAGGAGCGCGGGATGCTGGTGCAGACGTACATCCAGGCAAATTGGTGGAATCATGATTCCCCGACATTCCAGGATGCAGGCGCCGGCTTGATCGGGTTGAAGACAGATTGGCGAAATCCAGATTCCGTTGCGGAGGAATCATATTCTGTAAACAGCGGGATCCGGGTGCAACTGTGGCGTCCTGAAGTCTTCAATGTAACCTGGGAACTTACCGAGCGCCTGATGAGATATTATGGCGTGGACATGATTTTCCATGACCAATTAGGGTTCACATTATGGCCGGATAACGCTTGGGATTTTGATCCGAATAGGACTGGCAAGCCGTATCGCTATTTTCAAGATATGGTCGATTTAGCGGCGCTGCAAGCCCAAATGGGAAGGTTGAGCTCAGAGGGAGTTGGCAATGATCGGGTCTGGAGATATTTGGCAGCGTCCTTTGGTCATTACTTCCGCTCCGAGGGCGCGCGGCAGTGGTGGGCTAGCGGCCAAGGAAGGCCGTGGCCGTACTTCTATGCCGGTAGCGGCCAGACAGTTGCGTTTTATCAGCATAATTTGCAAACCAATACCGATTCCGATGAGAAGGTATCGTGGCAGTTGGCCATGGGCATAGGCATGAACACTCGCTTTAATTCGTATATGCAGAGTTTCCTGGACGGCAAGCAGGGCTGGGGAGTTCCCATCAGGCTTTTAGCCCAGATTCAAAGGTCTGTTGTCAGCGCTTTTGTGGGCCAGCGGATGCGGAGCTTTGAATATCTATCCGGCTGGATTGAGCTGACAAAGACCAGTTGGGAAAATGGAGTCATGATCTGGGCCAATCACACCAGTAGCGCTCAGAAGATTTCCTGGCAAGGGAAAGAATGGGTCCTGGCGCCATTTGGCTTTTTGGCAGCGCAGGGAGACGAATTTTTAGGCGGCAACCTTCTCGCATCGTCTGAGCGGACTTGGAGCGGTCCCACATACTGCCTGAGGAATGTGGAAAAACCCGGTGAGCTGATGATCATACCCAGTGCATTCTGATTTAAGGGGAGGAGCCATGAACTTTAAGCTGGGAGCAGGCCAGGTTTTGCTGCCCGTTTTCTTTTTCCTTGCACCAATCGGTTCTGCGGCGCAATTGCTCCTCAACGGAGATTTTGAGGGCAGCGGCAATTGGCAATTTTATACCTATAGCCAAGTAGCTGCGATCCAACAGCCGGAGCCTGATGAAACCCGGGCCGCTGTTTTGAATTGGAAGCGAGAGGAGAACAGCGGCTGCGGCGTTCCGGGCATTTCGCAAGCATTTCGGATTCCCGAAAGCTGTCGGGCGCTGAAGATTTCTTACCGGTTCAAAACAGCTACCGCAGCTTCGGGACTGCAATTTCGATTGCGGCAAGCGGGAAGCGGCGTCAATCTGTGGTATTACAATGGAACGGACTGGCAGCAAGCCGCATCTTCCATTGCTGTGAGCGGCCGCACCGCCTGGTCTCAGCAGGATCGCGGAACTTATTCTCAGGATAATACCGTCGCCTTTCAGGGATTACAGGAAGCTTGGCAGCGCGTTGAAGCCGTTATTCCAGTAAAAGAAGGCATTAGCGATTACGCTGTGGATTTCTTGGGTAAAGGCGCGGATAGCGCCTCCCTCCAGTATGCTTACATTGATGACGTAGCCGTCGATTTCATCCCCGAGAATACCGTCACCTTTGGCGGCTTAATCAAGGCTCTCAAATCCGGACAAGCGCTTTCGGATGCGCAAATACGATTAGTGAGCAAGGCTAACAGCGGCATCTTTTTCTCTGCGGTCAGCAATGTGAGCGGCTTTTTCACGCTTCGCGATGTGCCGCCCGGCGCTTACCTGCTCTCCGTTCAAAAAGCGGGGTTTCTGGAGTATCTGCAGGACATGGACGTGACTGACCCGCAAGCAGCCTTGAATCTAAGCATGCTCAAACTGTCAGATCCAGCCGTGATCTGGGATGGGAGCGGAGAAATCGCAGCGGTTGAAAGTCAAGGCGAAGTACTGCTGGGGCAGATTTTGCCTTGGGAGATCAGCTTTGCCGACGGAGAGAAAATCACCTGCCCCAAAATAGATGCTTTTTGGGAGAGAACAGTGACCCAGCTGGAAGATGGCAGCATGCAACAGCTATGGCGCTCCGGGACCGGCGAATATTTTCAACTGACACAGTTTGGCGACGGGAAGAGCCAAGCAGTTTGGGAGCTTCAAGGGCTTGTTTTCACTTTAGCAGTCAATGTACAAAATAAGCGGGTCAGCTTTGAGCCAAAGGTTAGCAATAAGACAAAGAAACCAATCCAGTGGGTGAGCGTGCCGGCAGCAGCCCAACTGCCGCTGGAAAATTTGAGAACCGCCATCTTGCCCTGGTGGGGTGGACAGGAATTCTCTAAAAACTTTCTTCTCGGCAGGACCTCGTTGGGTTTCAGTTTTCCGTTGGCCAGCCATGACTTTTTTCTTTTCAATTACGGAGATTCCTGGCTGGGGTTTTACGGTGCGGATACTGGAGAGCCGTTACGCTTTGCCACGGCTGCCGTCAGCAAGCTCCAAGAGCCGGCTGGCTATTTTCTCAAGCATAGCTATAGCGCCTGGATTTTAGCTGACAGTGAAGAATCCGTTCCACCGACGCTCCTCGCTTGGCGGGGCGATCCGGTTGCCCTGGGCGATGTTTATGCAAACGATTGCGGACTCGCGCAGCTACCGACATTGGAGGCGAAAATGGGAACGAGCGCCTTCAATCAAATGCGCAAAAACATCCATCTACTCTGCATGCTGCCGGAGACAAACTATGCGCAAGACAATAATTGGGAAGCCTTTTTATTGCATCCGCAGCTGACCAGCAATCTGACGGTTGAATTTGCCGGTTACAACAAAAGAGGCATGTTCGATCATTATAATCCAGACACGCTGCCGGTAAACGCGCGGCTTGGCGGAGAAGAAGGCTTTCCTCGGCTGGTTGCCAAAATGAAACAGCGCGGCCTGAAGGTGCAGATGTATATTCAGGCAAATTGGTGGAATCCGGATGCGCCGAGTTTTCAAACATTTGGCGGGGAACGCATCGGTCTTAAGACTGACTGGAATAACCCCACTAAAGCGACCTACGAATATTATGGCGCCAATCCCGGCATCCGGGTCCAGCTATGGCGTCCGGAAGTGAGAGAGAAGACTTTTGAATTGACAGAGCAGCTGTTTCAATATGGCGTGGATTACATTTTCCACGATCAGCTGGGCTTTACCATCTCGCTTGCGCAAGCGTGGGACTTTGATCCTCAAAGGCCTGGCAAACCGTATCGCTATTTTCAAGATTTAGTGGATTTGGCCGCTCAAAGCTGGCAGCTAGGTCCCCTGGCATCCGAAGGCGTGGGCAACGACCGTCTCTGGCCGTATCTCTTTTCCTCTCACGGACACTATTTTCGTTCCCCCCTGGAAGATGGCGGAGCGGCTTGGTGGCAGACGCAGCAGAGCCGGCCTTGGCCGTATTTCGCCTTGGCCAGTTCCCAAACAGTGGCGTTTTATCAGCATAATCTGCAGAGCAATACCGATACGGAAGAGAAGATTTCCTGGCAGCTGGCTTTGGGCATTAATCTGAGCGCGACTCATAATGATTTCTTGTGCGCAGCCATCAAAGACCGCGCCCAGTGGAGTCACAATCTCAATTTGCTGGCTCAGATTCAGGAGTCGGTGGCCGCGGAGTTCGTAGGCAAAAAGCTGATTGACTTTGAGTATGTAAAGGGATGGCTGGACGTTTCCAAAACGACTTGGGAAGGCGGTTTGACGATTTGGGCAAATCATACGGCCTCTCCGCAGACAATTAGCTGGAAAAATCGCACCTGGCTTTTGGCGCCGTTTGGGTTCTTAGCCGTCAAAGGAGAGGATTTCTTGGGCGGCAATCTGCTGTCAGACGGGATTAACAATTGGTCGCAACCGACTTACCGCTTAAGAGATCCGGCCTCCCCACAGATTATCGTCACTATGTCCGGCCTGAGCAAAAATATTTGAGTGGGCTAGGATGAAATTGCCTCTTAAAGGAAGGTGTTTGGAGTGTGCAAGATTAATAAACCAATTCTGTTATGCCTCAGCGTGATTCTCTTATTTTGCGCCGTTGGAGCATTTGCAGCGGAGCTATTGCAGAACCCAGGCTTTGAGGAGACTGGCAGCTGGACAACTTATAATTATTCGCAAACGTTAAAATCTACGACTGATGATTTCCATAGCGGCGCGAGTTCGTATCTTTTGAACTGGAAGCGCAACGAAGCCGCGGACCGTGGCGTGCCGGGAGTCAAACAGGAATTTACGATCCCTTCTGGAACGGCCGTTTTGCATATTTCCTTTTGGTATAAATCGGCTGATGCTAATTCCGGCTTGCGTTTCCGGCTGCGGGAGAGCGGCGGAAAAAGCGGGCTTTGGTATTATGACGGCGCGCAGTGGCAGCAGGCGACCGAAGAGATCAATTTCGCGGCGCGTTCGGGCTGGGCGCAAGGCGATAAGGGAACAAATTCCAAATACAATACTTTCGCCCAAGTCGGGGTAACGGAATGGACCAAGTATGAGCTTCAGGTGCCAACGAAGGCAGGGATAACCAGCTACACCATTGACTTTCTGGGCCGCGGCAGCGATGCCGGCGAGCAGAAGGTGTATGTGGATGATGTAAGCGTCACTGGCGAAGGCATAATCAGAGGTCAAGTTCAAGATGTGGCAGCGCGGCCTCTAGTGGGCGTTCAGATTCAAATAGGGTCTTCGGCGCCGCTCACAAGCGGGCCGGATGGAAAATTTGAAGTTACAGGCCTTGAACCTGGCACTTATGACATTCATGCCTCTTTAGACGGCTATGGAGATTACCAGGGCACCATCGCTGCCGACGGCAAGGAATATGCGGTTATTCTTTTGCCGGCCTATATTTCTTCCGGCAATTTAATCAGCAATGGCGACTGCGAAGGCGTCGGCAGCTGGGGAATCTATACTTTTAGCCAGGTAACGACCGCAACCGGTATGGATGGAAGCGATGCTCACAGCGGAAGTAAAGCTATTGTCTTGAACTGGAAACGCAATGAAGCCGCAGACAGGGGAGTGCCAGGGGTGATGCAGGAGTTTTCCACGCCTGCGGGCGCGGAAGCGATGCTGATCACGTTTTGGTATAAAGCTGTGAATAACGACTCCGGCCTGCGGATGCGGGTTCGAGAAAGCGGAGCCGGCGGCAATCTCTGGTATTATGGCGGCGCTCAGTGGCTGCAGGCGGCCGGAGAAATCAATCGCGTGGGACGTACAGGTTGGGCGCAAGGCGATCAGGGCACCAATTCTCAGTATTATACGTTTGCTCAGGTGGGACGGACAGATTGGGCGGAAGCGAGTTTGGTGGTGCCGCTGAAGGTGGGGATCAGCAACTACACCATTGACTTTTTGGGACGCGGCGGCGATGCCGGCGAGCAGAAAGTCTTTGTGGATGATGTGACTGTGAAATTCGTCCATTCCAGCGTGGCCAGCGTCGCGGGCAAAGTCCGGGATGCGGCTACCAATTTGCCCGCGCTCTTGCCCGGCGCCCAGGTGAGCTACGTTAACAAGACCAGCGCGCTTGTGGTCTACACCGCGCAAAGCGATGAGCAAGGGAACTATGCTTTTGACCAGATTTTGCCCGGAGCATATACGCTCAGGGTATCGTTGCCGCAATATAAGAACTATGTTGAGGAGTGTACGGTCCTCTCCGGCGCGAATAGCAAAGATCTTGAACTGGAACGGGAGAATGTCCCCATAACCATCAGTGCTTTCACCAGCAGTCGGGAAAGCTTTTCCACAGGCGCGGATGCCACTGTAAAAGCAACGCAGATCCAGTTCGCCGTTTCTCCAAGCGCAAGAGTGACGCTGGAAATTCTAGACGCCGGGGGAAATTTGGTGGCAATTTTAGTGGATAACGTTTTGTTATACGGCGTGCGCTCGGCTCAATGGGACGGGAGCAGCGGAGAAGGTTTTGTCCAGACTGGAAATTACACCATCAGAGTAGTCGCCCGGGACGGCGACGGCAAGATCGCCGCGTCCGCCACTTTGCCTGTGGCCATTAAAAATGACGGTCCTGCGGCGCAGATTACCGAACCGCAGGCAAACGGCGACGAGCTTTATCACAACCTTAGGGAGATAATCATCAAAGGGACCACAGGTGAGCCTTTGGCACCGGTTACGGTTTATATCAAAACCACTGCCGGCACAGCGGAATATGCCACGACCACAGATATAACAGGAGCTTTTTCTTATCTGGTCACTTTGGGAGATGGCCTGACTGAAATCTTGGTTATCGGCAGCGATGCGCTGGGAAACAAAGGGGAGCCTTCCGGCGCTTTGAAAGTAAATTACGATGAGAATTTGAAGCTGGGCATCGTGACTGTTGAAAACGGCACTTTAATTTCACCGAAAAATCCTTTGCAGACTAAAGGGAAGCTGTGGTTATCTTTCTACTTAAAAGAGGGAAGCGTTAAGTTGGCGGTTTTCGCCGCGAACGGCAGGGAGATTTACCGGCAGACCGAAGAGCCGCAGCAAGCATCTGAGCTCACAATGTTCTGGGATGGTACGTATTCGGCGGACGGGCAATACGTTCCGGATGGCCTTTATACGTATAAGCTTTTTGTAGATGACGATGCGGAACCTTATTATGCAGGGCAGATCAGGGTGAAAAACGCGCCGTCGCTCTCGCCGCTTTTGGTTTATCCGCTCAATGAAATCATCATCGAACCGAATAAACCGCTGAAATTCAGCTGGGAGAAAGTTTCAGATGCAGTCTACTATTTGTTCTCCTACGGCAGCGCGCAGGAGCAAATGTCGGAGCCGGTGGAGGTATTGGAGAATGCCTACCTGCTGCCTCAGACGCTGGCCATAGGCGACTGGTTTTGGCAAGTGCAGGCTGTGGACTTGGCGGACAACCGCTCTCAAGCCGCCAGTGGAACTTTCACCATCGCTGCCATAGATGAAAGTACGTTTGACATCTCCGGCTTTGTCCTGGCGCCGAATCCCTTTTCTCCCAATAGAGATCTGCGCAGGGAGCAACTGAATATCAATTTTGTCTTGCGGCAGGCCGGGTCTGTGAAGATCGCCATCTATAATCTGGCTGGGAATCTGGTCAAAGAGATCAAGCTGGATTATTGTCCTGCAGGCACGCAAGTTATAGCGTGGAACGGCGAAGACAACTCCGGCAAACTTGTGCCCACAGGTCCATATCTGCTGCGCTTGGTGGCCAAAAGCCTTGAATATGAGGGAGAAGTGGAAATCAAAAGAATGATTATGGTGATTCGGTGAGAGCTCCAGATGAGGGAAGGGAGTGAACTTGTTGATTTTAAGAAAAGGCAAGCTGTTGACGCGATTAATGCTTGCGGGATTGCTCCTCGGCTGGCATAGCGCCCTGGCGGTGGAACTGATAGTGAATGGCAACATGGAGAGCACGGACGGCTGGACAGTATATCCTTTCAGCCAGAGTTCCGTCGTCAGGACAACAGATGTTCATAGAAACGCCCAAAGCTGTATGTTGCTGCAGTGGGTGGAAGCATCGGATCGAGGAGTGCCTGGCGTAAAACAAGATTTTACGGTTCCAGATGGCGTGGCCGCATTTAAGGTTTCATTTTGGTTTAAAACCGCCAACGCCAATACGGGCTTGCAGTTTCGTTTGCGGGAAAAAGCCGGCAATTGGTTTTACAATGGTTTGGCCTGGGAAAAAGCAGGCGAGACAATTAATTACGCCGCCCGCACGGGCTGGTTTCAGGGGGATACTGGGACTGCGTCTTATTATCATAGCTTCTCGTCTATGGCCCCGACTGCTGATTGGGTGCAATATAACGCTGTGATCCCTGCAAAATCAGGGATCAGAGACTATACCGTAGATTTCATCAGCCGCGGCAATAACGCTGGTTTTCCGCATGCGGTTTATGTGACTGACATCAGCGTGCAGCCGGTGTTATTAGTGGAAGATTTAACCCTATCGCAAAACCCTTACAATCCCCAGAAGGGGAAACTTGTAGTCTCATATGCCGTAGCTCAGGCGAGCGCCGCGCAGTTGTGCATTTATAATTTGGCCGGAAGTTTAGTCTGGCAAAGCAATAATCTCCAAAATGTGATCGGGACTTGTCAGGCAGAGTGGGATGGGAAGGACTCGCGGGGCAGGATTGTGGCTAAAGGCGTTTATGTGGTGGTAGTCAAAGGGGTAAGCTCCCAGTTGGGCGCTTTGATGAAAAGGAAGATGCTCAGCGTCATTTATTGACGATTATGAAGCCGGGAGGTAAGAGACATGTTTAAAAAGACATTTAAGGTTGCTTTGACGTTGTTTTTTCTTAGCTCAGGAATTATTGCCGCTTCAGAGCGGGGCGCGTTTCCCGCAATAGGTGTAGGGGCAAGGGCATTGTCCATGGGCGGAGCCTTTGTCGCGTTGGCCGACGATGCGGACGCCACTTATTGGAATCCAGCCGGTTTGGCTCAACTGCAAAGCAGGCAGCTGTCCAGCACTCAGTCTGATCTTCTGGGGCTGGGAATTAATTATAACTGGCTCAGCTTTGTGCAGCCGCTAAAGAACGATCTTGCCGTGGGAGCGGCGTGGCAGAGTTTGGATGCCAGTGCGGCCTTCGGCAGTTTCCCTTATCGCGAAGGCAAATATTTGCTGTCTTTTGCCAAAGGGCAAACATCGATGAAAAATAAAGAGCTCTTGTGGGGAGTCAATCTGAAGTATAATTTTTTCGCCGGTGGAGATGAAAGCCTCAATATCAAGGAAAGAGGCCTGGGAATAGATGCGGGCGTTCAGTTCAGAATAAATCCCAAATTGAATTTAGGGCTGGCTGCAAGAGACGTTTTTGCCAATTTAACGGGCACAGTCGAAGAAGATGGGACCGCAAGAAAATCGAAAAGCTCCCTGGCTACGGATCTGACAGTGGGGATCGCTTGGCAGGAACCGAAAACCGTCTTTACCTGCGATCTCAGCGAGATCTGCAACAGCTTGAAATTTCGCGCGGGCGTGGAATATCGGGTCACTGATTCCCTGCGGCTTAGGGCAGGCTATGGTGCGGGCGCCTATACGGGAGGCATTGGCATCAGAGCGAGCCTCTATACTGCCGATTATGCTTACATTGTTCAGGAGTCCGGGGATGCCCAGCGGATATCAATAGGTTTTACGTTTTAGGAAAGAAATTCGGGGGAGGTAAGCGTAGTGGCAAGACGCATAGGGATGGTGTTTTTTAGCCTACTCCTGCTTCTCGTTCCGCTGGGGAAAGCTGAGAACTTGCCTGAAGATGAAACCATGCCGGAGACGGTTTTGTCTTCACAGGTTGGCCAAGAAACAGAGCTCGAAAATCAGATCCTTGATTTAAAGGGAAAAATTAAGCTTACGGAAAAAGAATTGGCCGGTTTACGGCAAGGACTTAACGCAACGCGCGATGCCATCAAAACAGAACGCGCCAGTTTGAGCATCAAATCCGACGCCCGCGGCATGATCAGCTATTCCACTGCCGGAGGCTGGCTGCCTTATATTTTCAATGCGCTGCGAATTTATCCGCGTCCTGATTCAGTGAGCAGGTTGAGCGTAATGTTATATATGCAGGATGGCATGGGCAATTCACAGGACCATATTACCAGGTTGCACGATCGGGAATTTAGCCTTTCTACCCAGCTGCCCGTAGGACAAGGAGTCCGACTCACTTTAGGAGATATTTGGTATTCCAGCACTCCGTTCCTTTTTTACAAAGCTTCGCGGGAGAGCGCCTTAGATAAAGATCCTAACGCTGCTTTGAAAGGAATCCTGCTGAACGCAATGGCTTTTGGCAGCAACTGGAATATCTTACTTTCCAAACAAAGAAGCGGTTATGGCAAAGCGTATGATAAGTATCTCTTGCACACGAAGACAGCGCTGCCAATCAAGGGCGGGAGCTTGGGGTTATCATTATTCAGTTCATTCGATGACAGAAGCTCAGTCCAACAAGAGCGCGCCTTTTCCGCAAGCAATACCATAGGGGTGGACTATAATTTTGGGGGCAGGCTTTGGAGCCAAGAGATCCGTCTCAACGGAGAAGGACAGCTCAACATTGCCTCTTCGAATATCACGGGCAATGAAAATCGGAGCCTCAATTATGCGCTGAAGATGAACGGCAGCTCTAAGAACATGCCCGTTGGGTTCAATTTTTATCTCGTCAGCGCTGATTATCCCACTGCCGGCACGGCAATCCGTCCTTTAACGGAAGACTTTATCTATCGGTGGGAAGAAGATCCGCTGGAGCCGGATTATTTGGGAAATAGTTGCTGGCTCAAAATACAGAGCGGCCAGCTGTCCGTAAAAGATTGGGGTAAAGCCGTGCTGGAGTTTGAGCGCGGCCGGGAACTCGTTTCGGATTCGGGAACAGCTCGCAATTTTGCTTATCGCGGTCTGGACTGGACAGGCAAGCTGACTCTGCCCAGCATAGCTTCAGCAGAGGCAAGCGCGAGCGTGGAATATTTTGATGAAGGGACCGGCCAGCTGGTTTTGGAATACGATTCCAATTATGGAGATTCCCAATCCGCCATTTACAGACAAGCTGGAGTTGTAAATCTGACGGACAGCAAGACATGGAAAACCGCAAGTTTTAAATTGAATAACGTAGCCTTCAGAGGCAGACAGAAAGGCGGAACGGATTTTCGCCTTTGGGCTATGGGACAACAGCAGATTTTGGTAGGAAAAGTTGCGGTGAGCAAGGAGAGCGATCAATCGTCGGTTTGGAATGATCAAGGCAAGAGGAGCAGAGATCGGCTCTATTTGTATACTGGAATTGCTGACGGCTGGAATGGGCAGGTCCGGCAGATAGGCGGTCGGGTAGTTGTAGCCACCAACTCTGCTCATCCCTATTTATATTATAACGTCGATGACGGTTATCTTTACATTCAGGCTCCCAAAGGTCTGGCTTACGGTCTAAAATTGGCCGAATATCTGAATAAAGGCTCCGATTTGGATGCACGAGAGAAAATTGCCGATCTGAGCGTTCTTCCGGCAGCAGTTGGAGATCTGACGCTGAAAGTCGGCTTCCGGATCAGCGATTTCGGAGGGATCGTCGCAGGCAGCGGTGTTTTAGAAAAAGAACTTCTGCCCTATGTTAACGTGGATTGGAATTTTAAATCTGGCTATCTGCTTTCCTGGTATTACGGCTCTGGCCTTTATGAAACAGCAGGGCTGAAAAGCGATCTGAAGCGGCAGCAGATCAAGCTGAGCGCCGCGCTATGGCAGAACTTAAGCCTAACGATGAGATATAATATGAGGCGCAAAGGAACTGAACCAGACACAAGCTTTTCTTTGCAGTATAAGAGCGGATTTTAGGGAGTGAATGAGATGAAAAAAACCGTTCCTTTTTTAATCGTAACGTTGCTGATCGTATCGCTGTGGGGCACGGAAAGCAAAGCTGTTCAGAATTATGATCAGGATTTGCTTGAACTTCGTTCCCAGCTCTCAACGCTGAATAATGAGCTTAACCAGTTGAAACGTGAACAGAGCGCCGTGGCATTTATGGCGGAGCAATTGAGAATCAATGGATATAGCCGCGTGACACTCAAGAAACTCCGCATCGACGGAGCCGGAAAAGATGCGGGACTAGACTTTCTCGGTCGTCCGCTGTGGTATGATCCGGTTGAAAATAAAGCCCAGACAGCAGGCAGCAAGTCCAATCAAATCATGAAAATGTCGCTTGTGGGCAAAGTGGTTCCACAGATAGAAGTGGGTACAGATTTGGTAGCTACGCTGACTTGGGCCGGCAGCAGCTCTTTTCGTACGGAAAACGTAGCCATCCGCGCCAACTTGAATCAGCTCAGCATGAATGTGGGAACATATTGGGCGCACCTTACACCGCTGACCTTATATTATGCGCAGAGTGCGCCGCAATACGAATCCCCGCTTTTTAGCGTACAGAGAACAGATAACGATTTATGGCAGAATATAGTCGGCTCGAATCGAAAGCTGGAGGGGCTCAAAGGAGAGTATGCCATAGAAGATTTGAAACTGACTGGACTGGTGGCTAGGGTGAGCAGCGATCCGGCTGATCGATTCTTGAAAGCTGCCGGGCTCAATTTGGCTCCACATTCTGCCTTTAATCTGGGTTTGAATTGGCTGCAGCTGACCGATGAGCCC
>DIPB01000110.1:906-1713 GCA_002426275.1 Firmicutes bacterium UBA5499 | reverse complement strand
GGCCTTCTGAAAATCAGACCGCACGTGATTTTCAAAAGTGAATATGTGGCGGGCGATTTTGACAATGACGTCAATTCAGGGTTAGTAAACATCCGCGATGCAGCCATTGTCACCGAGCTCCAATGGTCTTCGGGAAAATTAAACGGTCAGGTACAGAAAATAAAGATTGGCCCGTCTTATTACGCGCCGACTGCGCAATCAAGGGATCATACTTTAAAAGATCTCAGCGTCTTTGGCTCGTCAATCGCAACTACGGCTACAGATCAGAGTATGACCGAGGCATTAAATGAGGTTTTCCCTTACGGATTAGCCACTCCGAATCGGAGCGGCTCTAGATTAAAGCTTGATTATCCATTCGCCGATCGCGCTTCCCTGGCGTTCGAGCTGGCGAGAATGTCCGAAATCAGGCCTGTGAACGAACTAGATAAGCTCACAGCGAAAATTGATGTGCTGCGGAAGTTTACCAATTATTCTCTGGGCTTTAAGGCCGACTTAGCCTCTTGGCTCAAAAGAATTAAACAGCCATTGGTAATTTCTGGACAAATTACGCGCGCAAAAACAACCCGTCCCTCTGCGGTCAATCCCGAGACTTCTGCCGCCTTACATGAGATTTCCATAGAGAATAGTCTTTTTGATCTGGCTGTAAATTATCAATTGAGGCCAAATTATCAGCTGCTGGTGGGAATGAAAACAGATTATAAAGTTGGGCACTCCGGCAAAGCCTTTGTTGACACCAGGCAAGCTGATCTGCGAGCGGGCCTTCGCCTTCAGATCAGCGATCAGACCGACACCTTAATTTCATATGGG
>DIPB01000110.1:421-804 GCA_002426275.1 Firmicutes bacterium UBA5499 | reverse complement strand
AATTTCATATGGGATAACGAACTTTACGGATGCAGATGCGAGTAATAATTTTAAAGGTGACAGTGCTGATATAGTGTTCAGAACGTTTTTTTAGGAATTGACTTAACGCCCCCGCGTGAAAAGCGGGGGCGTTGCCTCTGCAACGTGCCCGCATAGTTTTTTCTGCCGCTTTTCAGCTGACTGATTCCAGCTGCCGCGCACATGAAGGGCTTGCTATTTATATTTGCAAGTTAATAGAATAGCCCCCCTTAACTGTCATTGCTTGCGGTTAAAGGGGCTATTCGCATCTCATGCTAAGAGCTGCGAGCTCACAATATTTTCTTTGCCAGCACTCGGCGGATTTCAGCCAAAGGTTTGCCTGTTCCGGCCATCACAATCAAATT
>DIPB01000110.1:0-196 GCA_002426275.1 Firmicutes bacterium UBA5499 | reverse complement strand
AGAACGTTCCGAGAAGCAATCTCTTTACCTTTTTCCAACCAATGATCTTTGCCAATTTCCTTACCCTTTTCCAATATTCTTTGATATCCCGCCGATTGCGTCAGATCCAGCATTCTTTCCACCTCCTTGAAAACTTTCTCGATCAGCTGCTTATCAAAAGGGAGTCCGGTCAGCATTTCCTGACTCAAAAGCAGAT
>DIPB01000121.1:21216-23447 GCA_002426275.1 Firmicutes bacterium UBA5499 | reverse complement strand
GCAAAATGGATGTTTTCACGCTATTCTCCCAGGAAGATGGAACAGCGTTTGCTTTTCTTCAGACCCCAACGGGCTGGCCATCCAAACTAGATTACAAAACCGCCATTGGGGCTCATTACCTGACCCGTAATAAAATCGGCAGCTTCAGATGCCAAGAAGAGCGCGCAAGAGGCTATATCTCTTGTTCTTCCCAGTTTTAAAAGCGGAGTCGCTTCCGCCAGTTCGGCCAATTCTTGCGGCGATAATGAATTGTTCATCGCAGTCTTAATAATGCCCGGAGCTATACAGTTCACCTGGATATTTGCCGGGCCGAGTTCCTTGGCAAGCGCTTTGGTAAACCCGATAACGCCAGCTTTAGCGGCGGAATAGTGAACTTCACAGGATCCTCCGACCAGACCCCAGATAGAAGCTACGTTAATTATTTTCCCTTTTTTCTGTCTCAGCATATATTTTAACGCGCTCTGCGAACAATTGAAGACTCCCTTTAAATCGACATTTATCATCTCATCCCATTCCCGTTGGGAGATCTCGATAAACAGCTTTTGCTGCGCGATTCCAGCATTATTGATGAGGATATCGACTCCGCCAAATCGATTGCGGCAATAATCTGTCATGGCATCAACCTGTTCCCGTTTTGAGACATCTGCTTGGAAAAGCGCTGCTGAAAAGCCTCTGGAGCTAAGTCTGCGCTGGAGCTTTAATGCCTCCTCCTTGGACTGATTATAATTTATGAGCACATTATAACCTTTTATTGCAAACAGCGCCGCCGTCGTTCTTCCTATCCCGCGAGAGGCGCCCGTTACAATGACGTTCTTCAACTTAGCGTTCATCACTATCACCTTGCATTATTTCTGTGGAGCCGATATCATAGTGCGACGCCAGCTCCTCAAATTCGGCAATTGAAGGTGGGACTATTCCTTGCCTCATATTCTCGTACATTTCCTGCCGGAAGGCATAGCCGAGCACCAGATCCCTGCTTTCAGCTTCAAGAAGCTTACGGATCAAGCCTTCCCTTGTCCTGCCTCTGAGCTTTGGAGTTAGCTCCCAGTCATTGACCGCGTACTCTATGAACACGAGATCGCATTTGCGCTGGATGATATCGCGTTCAGCCCGAAATATGGCGAGCGGGCTGCCCGTAGCGCCGATTGCAGCATTCTCCACGCTGATTCTGGCGTCGGGAAAAGCGTCCCCAAACCAATTGACAACTGGTTCAGGCCAGTTATGGATACCCGCGGTGATTGAGCCTCCCAAAAAAACCGATGGTCAACGAATGCTCCCCAAGCCGCTTCTGCGCTGAAAAACTTCCACCTGAAACCCTTTTCGCTTGCAAACTCGGCTATCCAGCTTACGCCGAAAATAAAAGAATTAACTGCTTCGCTGTGCATTTAACCGGCTGGCAGCCAAGCGCGCTTTTGCGCGGTACGCCCGAAACGAAGCCCTGGCCGTTCGGCCAGGGCTTCCCTCAGAGCTCTACTTTCAGCTCTTCCAGCACCAATTTGATTGGCGAGCAAATCGTTATGGACGAAGAGCCCGCGAACAGCAAGCCCACGGCTCGTTTTTCCCGGTCCAAAACCAACGAGCCGCTGTCTCCCCCTTGGCTCATGGCGCTGCAGCCGATCTGCCCTACGAAAGTCGCCGCTCTGCCTTCACCGTAATCCACCTGCACGGCCATTTCCACCAGCTGTACAGTCCCTCTGCTGCAGCCTGTAGTGCGCCCGCTTTTCTGAACCCCCATGCCGATCTCCGCCTCTGCGATCCCGGCCGGGGCGCCGATGCCCCAAATCTGAGCGGTAATCTCTTCCGTTTTGATGGGTTTAGCCACTGCCGCATCCACATAATTGGCGGCGGACGTCTCGGTGAGAGCGCTCACCTCAACCTGAAAGTTTTCCAACATTTTCAAAGGAACGAAACGCTCCAATTTGGCAATAGCGTCTTCTTTAGTACCTCCGTCATAGGCTCCGGGCTGCAAAATCGGATCTCCCTTGGACGCTCTCTTCTGTCTGACGCCGCTGCCGGAAGAGTTAGCGAACACGTGATTGTTGGAAAGCAGCAAAGGCTTCTTTGTCTTTTGATCTATCACTACGGCGCCAAAGGTGCCGGCTGTGATTTGATAATGGCCCATGCTGACTCCGGGACTGGCAGGACGCCATCTCTGCCGCCGCTGCGCCAGAGTCAAGTCCGGATATTCTGTAGCCTGCCGGGCCAGGCCACCTAAGGAACGCACCTTGCCC
>DIPB01000121.1:13817-21067 GCA_002426275.1 Firmicutes bacterium UBA5499 | reverse complement strand
ACGCTTTCCGCAGAGAGCGCAGATAAGGGCAACTTATGTTCCACCATCACCACCAGCGACAGCTGATCCAAATCCTGCTGCCCCACCCGTTTACGGCCAATGCCGACTCCAATCACATTGGGGAGGGCCAACAGACGGGCCTGATGTTCTTTGAGCACTCGGCGCAATTCGATCTCGCTTACCATCGCACACCCTCCTCGCGCTTTAATCTCATTAATTTATTCGACTTCCCAAAGTTTTTTCCTGCTAATTTTGAAACCTAAATTTATAAAAAAGATTTCCATAAATCCGTAGTTGTGCGGCCGGGGCAAGTGAACACTTGCCCCGGAGCTCTTTTCATTCGGCTTTCCGGTAACGCCGCAGCACAGGCGGCGGGCAATCGTAAACTCTACCGTGAGCTATGGAGACCAGAAGGCGAATATATTCCGCATGGCTCCAGGCAAGGGGCGTAGCCGAGCCAGTTCCTTTCCCTGTGCGCTCCCAGACTTGCTCGGGGATGAGTCCGCCTTGATTTGCAAAACGTTCCATGGCAAATAGCGCCCGCTTGGCCTCTTCTTTATTGCCGGCGGCCAATTCAAAATGTCCGCGTTCTCCGGTGAGCACAGGCCAAAGCCTCCCTTTGCCGGCGCCGCGGTAGATCTGATCTTCGGCAGGTTCTCCGTAACCGTCATGGGTATAGCGGTAAAAAGATCTGCCGCAGGGAGTATCTACTCCCAAATAACGATCCACCGCCGCCAAAGAATGTAAAATTGCCGGATCGTCGGCAGCTTTCACGCCATAACGCACCAACTCTAAGAAACCGGCGTCTATGAGCTCCCGCTGGTCGTAGCGGGCGTGACCATTGGCTAATTCCACAACCGCGCTTTTATTTGGCTCTCCGCTAGAGACCCGCAAATAATAAGGATGATCCGCCAGCGGGCCTGCTGTGGTCAGACATAAGGCTTCAATCTGCTCTCGCCAACTGTCCGCGGCTTTCAGATAACGCTGAGCGTCTTTCTCTTTTCCGAGTTCGTCGGCTATTTCCGCCAAACACACTAAAGCTGCAATCTCTGCCGCCATGGTGGAAGGCGAATAGCCGCCGTTTTCTTCCCAGCGTTCCTGAGCTGAATAAGGTCCGTGGGCAAGCAGATAGTCTCCCGCCTTTTTCAGCTGAGGATAAAGATCTTTTCTCTTCAGCCGCCAGCCAAGGAGCAAGGGAAACGCCACTTGATCCATTTGCACGTTATCCCAGTAAATTCTCCCGTCCACCCAGGCATTCTGTTTAAAGCTGCCGTCTTCTTTCTGCAGGCAGCCAATCATATAATCCAGCGCGCGGTTGGCGGAAGCCCGATCTCCCACGGCCAGAAAAGCCATGGCCACATGATACAGATCCCGCACCCAGACCAAATGATAACCACCGCAGTTCCAGTCCCCGCATGCTTCTCCCCAAGGTATGGAAAGCGATGCCACCATGGCGCCGGGATGAAGTTTATCTTCAAGCGTTCTCAGCACCATGGCGCTGCGGTAATAAAGCGGAGTCGCGTCTCCTTTCAGATCATCCAGGCTCCGGCAGTACGCTTCCCACTGGCGGCAATACTCCCGCTCGAGCTCTTTCCAATCTGCTGCCAGCGAAGAAAAAGCAACCTCCGCCGCTTCTTCTGCATCCGGGCCAAAGCCAAGGGCCACTGTAAACTCGCTTCTGTCCGCGGCCAGTTCCACAATTCCTTCCACGTTACCTGCCCCGGCATAGCTATATTCGCCCTCGATTCCCCGCTCCGAGAGGCCTCCAGCGCCCGCATATCCCACGGCGGCTTTGCGCCAAGGCACGGTGGTGACCAAGGCCATGGCAATGTCGTTTTCCTGCGCTACCAGACAGTCGCGCACTTCAGATGGTTCAATGCACTTTTTGCCGAAGACGCAGCGCTCTCCGCCCTGACTATCCAGGCAGTACTTAGCGCGAAAAATAGTGTCTCCTAATCCGGAATTATTAATATGTGGATTTACATATAAAAAAACTCTATAATCAGAAAGTTTCCCTACTATGGCTTCCAGCTGCACCCGGATCAAGACCGCGCTCTTCCTGGGGTGAGCGATGGTGGTCTTGCGAAGGCGAAACTTTCCGCTTTTAGACGTATTGAGCTGGGTGAAAAGCAAAGACCGCTCCTGACACTGGACGCGCTGCTCCATCCGGCTCTCGTCTTCCAGACCGTCCGGGGACAGCACAAAAAATTTGAGCTCTTTCAAATTTGGACAATCGACTGTAGGATAATAAACTTCTGTGAGCGCGCCTCCCTCCAAGGTGAACCAAACCAAGCTCTCGCGGCTCAGAGCCGTGCCCACGCCGACTTTCTTACCATAAGACCAGGTAGGATTCTTTCCGGGCCACATCGGGGCTACTCCACGGCCAGAACAAGGAATGAGCTTTCTCGCTCTCACGGTCTCCTCAATGGGCATCAACGTTCCCCTCCTTGGACTGTTCTCCCGCTTATAGTCTTCTATCCCAGCTCGTCCTTCCCTTTAGTTACTTTTTCCCAACCTGCGCACCAAAGCGAGCGGCTGGAACCAACAATTTCCGGCTTTCCCAACGCAAAAAACGCCCTAAGGGCGTTTTGCCGATTGAACAAGGAGATTGGGCCGCGCCTGCTCCATAATGCTCACGTTTTTTTCTGAGCGCTGCGCAGACGCAGACGATACAGTTCAAGCGCAGTGAAAAGCGCAAGAAAGCAGACTGTCAGCCAGACCAAAATCTTGGGCCGGGAATTGAATTTGACGCCCATCGGGAAGAGCACAGACGGCGGTTGCAAGAGCGCTTCCTGGCTCAGCCGTCCCTGGCTGTCCGGAGCCAAGAAATCGATCACCGCTCCCGCTCTCTCGCCGCCGAAATTCCAGGGACCTGCCCGCCGTTGGATCTGGCGGTAGTTGTCCGGACCGAAGCCGTCATACGAGCCCACAAGCAAATAATAACCCCAGTCCGGCCGCGGGCTGCCCAGCAGTTCTTGGGCTACCTGAGCCCGAATCGTTTTGCCGTCCGGCAAGAGCGAGACTTCCACCGGACTGCTGCCCCTGGAGCCGTAGAGAGCGGAACCTCCCCAGGGCATCAGCCGGAGCTGATGCTCCCAGCCGTGCTCCGGGTCGAAAGAAACTCCGGCACCTTCAAGCCTGGTCTCTGTCTTGCCGCCGGGCGCAGTATCCAGATAGAGATCGATCAGCTGGTGGGAGAAACCTTCCGGCGCTTGCCAGGGATTTGCCACCCTGGCAAACTCAAAATCAAAGGCAAGCCGCTTCCCATCTCCGCTGACCTGAAAACTAAGCAGATCGAAATATCCTTGTCCAGGTGAAAAAAAAGGAGCCGTAGGGTATTCTACCCCCTCGTCCCCTGCCGAATCCTCCATTTGAAAATATATCTCCTGGGCGGTAAGGCTGAAACTCAAGAGCAGCAAAAAAAGCAAAGCCATCTTTCTTTCCTCCAATATAGCTTTGCTCTATTCTTATGCCGCACCGTAAAAGTTTAGAATCAATAATAGCGCGGCACGCGCCTGCCGATGGCGCAGACAATTTCGTAGTTGATGGTGTGCAATTTGGCGGCAAGTTCGTCGGCTGTGATCTCTTCCTCCCCTTGTCTGCCCAAAAGCACGACCTCATCGCCGACTTGCGGCTTGCAGCCGGCCGCCACAATGTCCGTGAGATCCAGCATGGTCTGATCCATGCAGATCCTGCCGACGATGGGCGCCCTCCTGCCGGCCACCAGCATCTGGCCGCGGTTGGACAAAAGCCTGTTGTAACCGTCTGCATAGCCCACACAGACCGTGCCCACGACAGATGGTCTCTCAGTATGAAACGTATGGCCGTAGCTGATTCCGCAGCCAGCCGGAAGTTCTTTGATGAAATTAAGCTGGCTTTTCCAGCTCATGGCAGGCTCAAACTTAAGGTCAGAAGTGCGATCCGGCGACGGACAAAGGCCATACAGCACGATGCCAGGCCGAACAAGAGAAAACTGAGCTTCCGGAAAATTAATGATGCCAGCCGAATTGGCCAGATGAAACACGGGTATTTCGAACCCTGCGGCAAGCAATTCGTCCCTCAGAGACTTGAACTGCGCAAGCTGCGCCTGCGCCTGAGTCTTGTCCGGCTCGTCGGCAGTGGCAAAGTGGGAAAAAACGCCTTCCACCTTGATCCCGGGTAACTCTTGCAGCCACTTGATGAAAGCCGGCGCCTGCGAAGGCCGAATGCCGATTCTTCCCATCCCCGTATCCACCTTCACGTGCACAGCGCAAGTTTTGCCCTGGCGAACCGCCTCCTCTGAGAGCGCCCTGGCCAAAGGGCAAGAAGCCACAGCCACGGTCAAGTCTGCGCCAAGCGCCACCTGGGCCTGATCCGGTTCGATCAAGCCTAAAATCAAAATCGGAGCCCCGATGTCGGCCTCCCGCAGCTCCACTCCCTCCACAACTCTGGCCACGGCCAGCCTGCCGGCGCCGGAGCGCAATAATTCCTTGGCCACAGGCACGGCCCCATGACCGTAAGCATTGGCCTTGACCACCGCCATGATCTCAGTTCCAGGCGCAAGGAGACCGGCGACGGTCTGACAATTTCGCCGGATGGCGGCTAGATTTACCTCCACATGGATGGGTTCCATTAAGCTTTGCCTTCTTTCCAAACCTCGTCTAAGGGCAAAATGAGCCGCGGAGCAGGATATTTTCCAGCCAAAGCGCCCGGAATGAACCGCAATAGATCTCTGGCCACAAGCCCTCTTTCGCAGCCCAGCTCTCGCGCTGCCAAATCTCCGCCGAGGCCATGGACAAAGACACCTATGGCGGCGGCCAGGCGCGGCTCCAGGCCGGGAAGCAGCGCGGCGATGATGCCGCAGAGCAGATCTCCCATGCCGCCGGAGGCCATGGCCGCGTTTCCCGTAGGATTCAGATAGGGAATAGCTCCCGGGGCCGCGATTATGGTTCCAGGACCTTTGAGCACCACTGTAGCATTAAAGGTAGAGGCTGCTTGCTGCGCCATAGACAGGCGATTTGCGTCCACCTGCCCGCTTGTGACAGCAAGCAAGCGCGCCAGCTCTCCGCTGTGGGGAGTCAGCAGCAAAGGCTGTTCGCGCCGGGGCTTGTCGGAAAGCCGGCTCAAAGCGTAAAGGCCGTCTGCGTCCAGCGCCAACGGCGCGTTTACGCCTGCCAAAAGTCCGGCCACCAATCTCGTGGGACCTTCTCCCCGGCCTAGACCCGGCCCCACGGCCACGGCATCCATTCCCTCCGCCAGCTCCAAAATTCTTGGCAAACTGGCCGGACCCAGCAGCTGATTTTCTGCCGGCAGCTTTTGAACCATGGATTCGGTAAGTTTGCCGGCCAGGATGGGATAAATGGATTCCGGCACAGCCAACGTGACCAGTCCGGCGCCCGCCCGCAGCGCCCCTTGGGCCAGGAGAGCCGCGGCGCCGGTGAAGCCTTCCGAGCCGGCAACCAAAAGCACTCTTCCCGCCTTCCCTTTGTGGGCATCCGGAGCCCTGGGCGGCAGTTTGGCCAAAATAGTCTCGTCCAAAAGTTCAGCCGCTTGACACTCCTGCGCAATCAAGCTTTGCGGAATGCCAAGGTCTGCCAGATAGACTTTGCCTGTCTGGGCGGCGGCCGGATAAAGCAAAGTCCCCACTTTAGGAGCGCCGAAGGTGACGGTGCAGCTGGCCTTCACATGGGGCTGAAAAACTTCGCCTAAACTGTTGGTGCCGCTGGGAAGATCCAAACTCAAAATGGGACCTGTCCGTCCTGACAGGCTGTTAATCAAATCCGCCGCTATGCCTTGCGGCGGGCCTGTGATCCCCGTTCCCAAAAGCGCGTCGATCACCAAATCCGCTGTCAGGAGCAGCGCTTCGATTCTCCTGTTGTCTCTGGGAGCTGCCTCCAAAATCTCCAGGCCCATCTGCCGGATGATCTCGAGGTTGGTCGCGGCCGGCCCCTTCATGTTTTTCTCGGCTGCCACAACCAATACCTTCGCTCCCCAATTGGCGAGATGCCGCGCTGCCGCCAGGCCATCTCCGCCATTGTTGCCTTTGCCCGCCAAGATCACGATCCTGCCCCCGGCCGGGAGCATGCGGGCAGCCACTCTGGCGGAAGCCAGTCCGGCGTTTTCCATTAAGACCGCAGTGGAAAGGCCAAAGCGCTCCTGAGCCACTTGATCGACTTTCCGCATTTGCTCAGCTACCGCTAATCTCAACATCTTCCTTCTCCCCTAAAGCCACGGCAATGGCCATGGCGTATTCGCGGCTGTGGGTCAGACTCACCAGCACCCCCGAGATGCCTCTTTGGCGCGCCAAAGTGCCGGCCGCGCCCAGAAGCCTCACCTGGGGCGCTCCCAGCCCACTGGCGCCGATTTCAATGTCTCGCCAGCCTAAGGCGCTGCCGAAACCTGTGCCTAGCGCTTTGGCCACCGCTTCTTTGGCTGCGAAGCGCCCGGCCCAAAACTCCGCCTGCCGCCTGCCGCTGTGACGGCTGCCCAAAGACAACTCCGCCTGCGTGAACAGACGCTGCAAAAAAGTCTGTCCAAAGCGGCTTTGCGCTCTTTGAATCCGTTTTATTTCCACCAGATCGATTCCTATTGCCTTCATGTTTCTTCCCGCCGGTAAAAGCCCGTGCCTAACTGCTGAAAACCGTAATCAGCGTAGCGCAGAATGGGCTCCGTCCCCCCTACCATCAGCACTCCTCCCGGCCGCAGCGCCGCATGAAGCCGCAGGTATAATTGTTCTTTAGCTTCCTTAGTGAAGTAGATCACCACATTGCGGCAGGCAATGAGATCCCAGTCTTCTGGAAAGGGATCGGACAGCAGGTTGTGCTGCCTGAATTCCACCCGCTGCCGGAGAAAAGTCCTCAGCTGCCAGCGCTCGCCGTCCAAAGGGCGGAAATAGCGCTCCCGCTGCGCCGCATCCAGACCTTTCAGCTCGCCTTCGGCGTAAATCCCGCTTTCCGCCTGCGACAGAATGCCTTTATCGATATCCGTGGCCAAAATCGCATGCTGGGCAAAAGCAGCGGGAGCAAGCTGATAGAGGATCATGGCCAGGGTATACGGTTCGGCGCCGTTAGCGCAGCCGGCGCTCCACAGGCGAAGATTATTTCGCTCCGCAAGCAGTCTGGGAAGAATTGAGCGGCTCAGATCAGCGAAACGCTCCGGATTGCGAAAGAAATCCGAGACGTTAATTGTCAGCCGTTTCAAAAACTGCTGGAAGGCGTCGTCGTCCGCTTCCAGCAGTTCGATATACTCCTGGAAGCTGCCGATGCCTTTAG
>DIPB01000121.1:10933-13708 GCA_002426275.1 Firmicutes bacterium UBA5499 | reverse complement strand
CCTTTAGATTCCATCAGCCCCGTCAGACGCCTGGTCATCTGCGCACTCTTGTAGCTCGTCAGATCGATCCCCGTGCGCTCTTTCAGCCAACAGATCAGCCTCTCATAATCAGACATTGCCTACTCCACAGTTACGCTCTTGGCCAAATTCCTGGGTTTGTCTACGTCGCAGCCCTTGATCTTGGCCACATAATAGGCCAAAAGCTGCATGGGAATCACCGCAACCAGCGGCGCGATCAGCGGATCCACCTTAGGAATAAACAGGCTGTAGTCCGACGCTTCGGCGATCTGCTTCTGCTGCCGGTCTGTGACCGCGATCACAAACGCCCCCCTAGCCTTCACTTCCCGGATGTTGCTGAGCATCTTTTCTACTAAAGCCGGCTGCGTTGCCAGGGCTATGACAGGCACTTTCTCGGCTATGAGAGCCAGGGCTCCGTGCTTCAGTTCTCCGGCCGCGTAAGCTTCGGCGTGAATATAGGAGATCTCTTTCAGCTTCAGTTGCCCTTCCATGGCCACCGCCTGATCTAAGCCTCTGCCGATGTAAAAGATGTCGTCTCTCCCGGCCAAGTCTGCGGCCAGATCTTTCAATTCCTTGTCGCCTGTCAGCATCTTTTTGATGGCGTCGGGCAACTGCCTGAGGTTTTCTGTGGCCGCGGCCACTTGGTTGCCGTTGAGCCTGCCGCGTCTGAAGCCCAAATCCAAGGCCAGCAAGTATAAGGCCACAAGCTGGGTGAGATAAGCTTTAGTCGAGGCCACCGCGATCTCAGGCCCGGCCCAGGTGTATAACACCCTGCTTGCCTCCCGGGCGATGGTGCTGCCCACCACATTGCAGACAGCCATGAGCTCCGAGCCACGGGCTTTGGCTTCCAAAAGCGCGGCCAAGGTATCGGCCGTCTCTCCGGACTGGCTGATGGCAATGGTGAGACAATTAGGCGCAAGCAACGGATCCCGGTAGCGGAATTCGGAGGCCAGATCCACCTCCACGGGAATTCCGGAGAGCGACTCAATCATTTTTTTGCCCACAAGGCCCGCGTGGTAAGCAGTACCGCAGGCCACGATATAGATTCGCTGGAGTTTGCGTAAAAATTCCGCGGGAAATTTTAATTCTCCAAGTTCCACCCGCCCCTCCGGGGTAATCCTGCCGCGCATGGTATCCAGCACCGCCTGGGGCTGTTCGTGAATCTCCTTGAGCATGAAGTCCTCAAAGCCGCCCTTTTCAGCCGCGATCGGATCCCAGGCCACTGTGAAGGCTTTCTGTTCCACTTCCCTTCCCTCCAGGTCCCAAAGCGCCAACCCTTGCCGAGTAATCTGCGCTATCTGTCCGTCTTCAAGGGTGATGGCCTTCCGCGTCCGGTGCAGGAAAGCGGGAATATCGGAACAAAGGAAGTATTCATCTTCTCCCAGGCCGAGCACCAGAGGGCTGCCCATGCGGGCGCCAATCAGTTCTCCGGGGCGATCCTGATTGAGAATGGCCAGAGCGTAAGAGCCGCGCAGCTTAGATAAAGTCCGCCGGATCACCTCTAGCCAGTCGGCGTCGCTTTTCAGTTCCTCTTCCAACAGATGCGGGATCACTTCCGTGTCTGTTTCCGATTTGAATACGTGCCCTAATCCTTCCAATTCTTCTCGCAAGGAAACGTAGTTTTCAATGATTCCATTGTGAACAACCGCGATCCTGCCCCTGGAGTCCAGATGGGGGTGGGCGTTGATAGTAGAAGGTTCGCCATGGGTCGCCCACCTGGTGTGGCCAATCCCAAGCTTTGTTTCCAGGGGCTTTTCCTTTTCCAGAAGCGCCTTGAGGCTGGAGAGCCGGCCCCTGGTTTTATAGGTGGCAAGACCTGTGTCTAACGCCAGCGAAACGCCGGCAGAATCGTAGCCCCTGTATTCAAGCCTGGCAAGCCCATCCAATAATCTTGGCAGGGCAGAATTAATTCCGTAATAACCAACAATTCCGCACATATTATCCTCCTAACCGAGCTGCTGTCGAATTGCAGCGCCGATATTGCGCGCAATTTGCTCTGCTTTTAATTTATCCGGGCATTCGACTAAAACGCGGAACAACGGTTCGGTGCCGGAAGGGCGGATAAAAATCCGGCCGTCGGAACCAAGTTCCGCTTTAGCTTTAGCGACCGCGTCTGCGATTGCCTCGTTCAGTTCCCAGCCGTCTTTGCGCTGAACCTGAACATTCACCAAACTCTGGGGCATCTGCTGCATTTCTTCCCTGAGAGCGGATAAGCTCTTCCCAGTTCTGCGCATCACCGCCGCCAACTGTAGAGCCGTAAGAAGGCCGTCGCCTGTGGTGTTATAATTGAGAAAAATAATGTGCCCCGATTGCTCGCCGCCCAGGAGCAAGCCGCGCTTTTGCATCAGCTCCAGCACATAGCGATCTCCGTTCGCTGCGATGAGCACCTCGCCGCCTTCGCGCTGGAAAGCCTGAGTGAGACCCCAGTTGCTATAGGCTGTGGCCACGATGGCCCGCTGGGGGAGCTTCCCTGAGCGCAATAAATCAAGGCCGCAAATGGCCATGATGTGATCGCCGTTGACCAGCTGCCCCTTCTCGTCCACCGCGATGATCCGATCCGCATCGCCATCGTGGGCGACTCCCAAATCAGCCCCGTAGCGTCTGACCGCTTCCTGCAGGCTCTCCGGATGTGTGGAGCCGCAATCCACGTTGATATTGATCCCATTGGGGCTCGCATTGAGAGTCTGCACCTGGGCTCCCAATTCTTCCCACAGCTTCGGCGCCACCTGCCAAGAGGCGCCATGGCCTGCGTCCACC
>DIPB01000121.1:8987-10783 GCA_002426275.1 Firmicutes bacterium UBA5499 | reverse complement strand
GCACTACCTTCAAACCTTTAAGATCCACATCCACAGTCTGCTTGAGAAACTCTAGATAAAGGGACTGCGCCTGCGTGAGCGCCTTGGCCTGGCCTACGGACGCTCCTTCAGGCCTGGGCAAGGAATCTTCCCTTCCCAACAATGCCTCGATTTCTTCCTCCGTGGCATCTGGCAGCTTAAAGCCGTCGGCTGAGAAAAATTTGATGCCATTATCTTCAATCGGGTTGTGCGAGGCTGAGATCATCACCCCGGCATCCGCTTCCAAGCGTCTTGTCAGGTAGGCCACAGCCGGAGTGGGAATTACGTTCGCCCACAGCACGTCGCAGCCTACGGAACAAAATCCCGCCACCATCGCGCCGGCCAACATGGTGCCCGAAATCCTTGTATCTTGCGCCAGGAGAATCTTGCAACGGCCGTGCTGCTTGTTTTTGGTCAACACGTAGGCGCCGCAGCGAGCCAGCTTATAAGCCAGTTCCGGCGTTAACTGCCTATTGGCAACTCCTCTTACTCCATCTGTACCGAAAATCTTCCCCATTGATTAAAATCCCCACTTTCTCTCATTTCAATCCACAGCCAACGTCACGCTCTCCGGTTCCACAGCATAGACCCCGGGCGGCGCCACAATGGCCACCTCCCCCTGTCTTTCCTCAGGCAGGGGCTCTGTGAGCACCTCTTGAATTTTATTCAGCGCGTCCGCCCGTCCCCACAGACGGACTTGGGCGGGAGTGAATGTCACTCCCGTCGTCTTGGCCACAGGCACAGTTTTGCTCACTACAGGCTCCGCTAACTCCACTCGATAACGAACGGAGGACGGATAAATTTTCACGGGAACCGCGCTGCCTTGCGCGTCCACAGCCATAACTGCGGCGGTGCCGCTTTCAGCCTCGGCTCTGGCAATGACGAGGCTGACGCTTCTCACGTCGTCTGCGCCGCCGCTGACCGTCACTGTCTTTGGCGACACCTCTGTCTGGGAAGCGAAGCGATTCGGCACTTCCAGCTTCACAGCGACTCTTCTTTTGGCCAACTGGGAGAGCCTTACCTGAATCTGGCTGGGGTTCAAAGATTCCACCCGCAGGCCGGAAGGAATTTTGCTTCTCACCTTCACCAAGTGATAGCCGGCGTCAAGACCTGTTAGGTCTACGTACAAGAGTTCGTCCGTCTTAAGTTTGTTGAGCCCGCTTTCGCCGCCCACGATTCTGGCCGTCACATAGGGCAGCTGTGAAATCCTCAGATCTCTTCCTGCGTTTTGGGTTACGGGAATGGTTTTAACGATGACGGTTTTCCGCTCCAGGACCGGCTCCGAACTGGCGTAAAGCCAAAGAGCCACTGCGGCCGCCAGAGCCAGGAGGCGCAGCGAAAGATCCTTGCGCCAATGCTGCCAAAAACTTTGCCAAAAATTCATGCCCATCCCTCGTTCTTCCTTGCGAACGGATGCCGCGCCGGGCTTAAAAATCCTTCCAGCTTGGCTTTGAGCGCAAGCTCATCCAGCGATCGCTCCAGTCTGCCGCCGACTGCTAAAGAGATAACGCCGGTCTCTTCGGAAATCACCACTGCCACCGCGTCCGTTACCTCGCTGATGCCCACCGCGGCTCTGTGCCTGGTCCCTAAGCTGGACGCCAAATGCTGCTGGGTCAGGGGAAGCACGCAACCTGCGGCAAGCACCTTTCCCTGGCCGATGATCACAGCTCCGTCATGCAGGGGAGCCGGAGGAAGAAAAATATTCTGCAAAAGTTCGCGGGAAGGTTGGGCATCCAAGCGGATGCCTGTCTCTATGTATTCGCCCAAGCGCAGGTCCC
>DIPB01000121.1:4760-8910 GCA_002426275.1 Firmicutes bacterium UBA5499 | reverse complement strand
AAGCGCAGGTCCCGTTGAAAAACCAAGAGCGCACCCACCTGCTGTCTGGACATGTTGATCGCCGCCCGCACCACCTCTCTGATTAAGCGGCCTTGAACCTCTTTTTCCGAAATTTTGGCAGAGCGCAGAAGCTCTCCTTTGCCGATCTGTTCCAACGCCCGCCGCAATTCGGGATAGAAAACTATGGGCAGCGAAACCAAAAGCACGGTCAGGCTCTGCTCGAACAGCCAGGCGATGGTGCGCAACCCCAAAGTCTGGCTGACCGCGCCGACGGCCAGGATTACAGCCAGGCCGCGGATTAATACCACAGCGCGGGTATCTCTCATAATGGCGAATATTTTGTAGAGAAAGGCGGCCACCAGCAGGATATCAATGATGTCCAGCAGATCGATTCCCTTTGGCAAGCCCGTCACTTCCCTCCGCTGACCCGGTTTTCCAGGCAGCCGATGCCTCCGATCATCACCGTCACCTCATCGCCGGCTGTCAAAGTGCCGATGCCGGCCGGCGTGCCCGTGGCGATCACATCGCCTGGCTGCAAGGTCATCACCTGGCTGATGGCGCTGACCAGCTCCGGCACCGTGAAAATCATCTCCGAAGTGCGGGAAGCCTGCCTGCGGGCGCCGTTGACAAATAATTCAATGGGCAGATCCCCGGGATCCAGATCCTGCTGGATCCAAGGTCCAAGGGGCGCGAAGGTATCAAAGGATTTGGCCCTGGTCCACTGGCCGTCCTGTCTCTGCAGATCCCGCGCAGTCACGTCATTGAAGCAGCTGTACCCCAGAATCACGGCGTCCGCCTCAGCGGGAGCTACACAGCGGCACTTGCGGCCGATGATCACCGCCAATTCGGCTTCGTAATCCACCTGCGCCGAAAGGGGCGGAATAATGATTTCTTCTTCGTGAGCGATGACTGCCGTGGGCGGCTTCAGGAACAAAACCGGACTTGAAGGAAGATCCTCGTGCATTTCTCTGGCGTGATCCCGGTAATTCAATCCCACGGCGACGATCTTCTCCGGACTTGAGGGAGCGGCCAGTTTCACCTGGCCAATTAAAAAGCTGGCTCCTGTGTAGGCAGGATCGCTTTGAAAATAGTCCGTTGTCTCCCAAATCCGCCCTTCATTGTCAAGCTGCCCCCATTTGAGCTTTTCCTCAACATAAAAGCGCAGCAAGCGGCCGCGGCTGATCTTTTCTCCTTGGTTTGGCACACAAACCCCTTCTCTTCTTAAAAATCTCGCTTCTTAACCTGTCGCTTTACGAGCGCCCAGGCGCCCCAAAGCAGCGGCAACAGCGCCAGCACATAAATCGGCCACGGATTAACCTTGGAGATGGACTCAAGCGTACGGGTGCTGCCCGGTACAATTTTCCCCGTTTCGTCTCTCAAGCGCAACAGATAGGCGCCCTGTTTTTTCACCGGCACTTTGTAGGCGGAGAACATCGCCTCTTCGTCATCCTTGGCGCTGACGATATTGTAGCCTAAAGAAGCTCCTGGCACCTGCTCCACGTTAAACCGCCCTAATGGAATTGTCTGAAGCAGCTTGCCATTATAGAGGACTTCCATCTTGTATTCAGCCGGCACAGCTCCCATGGGCCTCCATTTATAAACATATTGGCTGCCGCTGCCGCTGCTCGGCTGTTCCAGCTTGCTGAGCTTCACAAACCTGTATTCGTTGAATTGGGATTGGTGGAAAGCGCTGAAGTAGATGGTTTCCTTCCCTTGGGAATAAAGGCTCTCCCCGGGATCTGTACTATCGCGCTGCATTGTCCATTTGCTTTCCGGACGAGCCACGTAGCCTATGCCGCTGCGCCGCGGCCCCCAAGCCTCCACTTTTTTTTCGGTCCCAGGGACGGCTCGGCCTTTGCCGTCAACCAAACGCGCCGTATAATTCCCCAAGGGCAGCTTAACGATGAATCCGTCTTGGGCCTCGGTCACATAATAATTGGGCCCTTGCGGCTGAGTGGGCTGGGCGGGAGCTTTCCCTTTGGGATTTTTCATGTACTCTTTCAGCGCGTTCTCATAGGCTGCTTGTTTCTGAGAATATTCCATGTACTCGTTCCAATATTTCTCCGTCCGCTCTTGGTAACGCTTGTAAGCCGCATCCGCAGCCTTTCCCGTGAGCAGCTTTCCCTGCTGGTACATTCCCTGGGTATATTCAAAACAAAAGCGGACTTTGGAGATAGTTCGATAGATCTTGCCGTCTTTGCGCACTTCCAGCTTGCCTGGCAGGCTCTTGTTGAGTTTTTCCAGATCCGCCATGTATTCCCGGGTGATGTCCCACCAATATACCTCGGTCTGTACAACTTGAATCACATTGGTGGCGTTCGCTAAAAGATAAACGTCCCCGATTGCCCGGGGAGCCATGGTCGAGGTATAGGAACTGCCGTCGAACAGCGCTAAATTCCACACCGGCTGCTTCACCCGCTGGGGGGGAGCTGCCAGAGCCAAACCGCTTACGGCAAGTACGAGTCCCAGAAAAAATTTCAGACCTTTCATCTTCTAACCCCCCTGCGCTGGAAAAAGTAAACGCTCAAAAACAAAAGCACCAAAGCATAGGCCGAAGACTGCAGCAGGCTCAGAAAATACCGGGCGCCGCTGGCCAAATCAACCGCGTCCAGCCCCCGTTCCAAATAAGAAAACGGCGAAAGCCAGGCCACTATCTTCCCTAAAAACGTCAGCACTTTGACCCCCAAGGCCGCGCCTGAGGCCAGATTGGTAAAGTCCATGTTGCTGATGCTATTTTGGGTGATTTGCACGCCCAAAAAAACCACCATCAAAACCAGGAACAACGCCACAGCGTTGACTGTACGCTTTGTAATGCTGGAGATGAAGATGCCGAACGCGATGACTCCCGAGGCGAGAAAAATCGACAGCAAAGTAGCCTGCCAAAATTGAACCGTGATGGCGAAATGCGTAATCAGCGAAGAAAGCAGAAAAAAGCAAACGGTCAACGCCAACAGGACCAAGAAAATCCACAGCTGCTCGAAAAAACGGCCGAATATGTAGGAAAACGAGTCAACAGGACCGTAAAAAAGCGTTTCCATCGTTCCTCGATCCCGATCCCGCACAATGGACAGCGCTCCGGCTAAGGCTAAGTAAAAGCACAGGATCTCCACCACGATGAAGAAAGGATATGTCATGGGTCTGGGAATGGCAAGCAAGCCTTCCTGCCCCAACTGTCCCACGTTTACTGCAATCGTCAGCGCGCCAATCAGAAGCGCCAGCGCCAGAACAAAAGGGAGCACCGCGCCCCTTAATCCAGAACGCAGGCCGCGCCGAGAAATCAGTTCAATCACGTGCCGGCGGGGATGTGCTTTCATTTGTCTGCCTCCTCTGTAAGCAAGGAAAGATTATTTTCCGTGATGGTAACGAAAGCGTCTTCCAAAGAGAGCTCCTTGGCTTGCATGCTCAAGATGACGCCTCCGGCGGCGGCAATCGCTTTGGAAATCTGCGGCCTGCGGTCTTGTTCAGTATCTACCGTAATCAATAGTTTATTCTCCGCGGCCTGCAGCGTTTTGATGAACGGCAGCTGCCTGACAGCGTCTTCGATCTCCTCTTCCGCGCTCTCAAGTTCCACGGTGAGCTCCAGCTCTTTTTGCACTTTGGCCTTCAAACTGTCCATTTCGTCTTCCGCCAAAAGCACCCCGCGGTTGATGATCCCCACTCGATTGCAGGTTTTCTCGATTTCAGAGAGAATGTGCGAGGAAATGAAAAACGTGCGCCCCCGAGCCTGCTGTTGGATGATCAAATCCCGCACCTCTTTGATGCCGCGCGGATCCAAGGCGGAGACGGGTTCGTCCAAAATCAAAAGTTCTGGATCGTGCAGAAAAGCTCTGACCACGGACAACTTCTGCCTCATGCCTCTGGAATAGCCTCTTACTAAATCGTCTTTCCTGGACAATAATTGCACCCGCTCCAAAAGTTCCGAGATCCGGGGGCCGGGATTTTCCACTTCATATAACTGGGCGAAAAAATTCAGGTATTCCCAAGCTGTCATCTCTTCATAGAGGTATTGGTGCTCGAGCACCACACCGATTTTCTTTTTGATTGCCAACGGATCCGCGCCCAGCTCCTTGCCGAAGAGGAAAACTTTTCCCTCTGTGGGCTTCTCCAGTCCCAAGAGCATCATGATGGTGGTGGTTTTTCCGGCCCCGTT
>DIPB01000121.1:4169-4650 GCA_002426275.1 Firmicutes bacterium UBA5499 | reverse complement strand
GTTTTTCCGGCCCCGTTCGGTCCCAGAAAACCGTAAATCTCGCCTTTATGAACGTGGAGATTAAGGTTCGCTACAGCCTCCAGCTGCTCATATGTTTTTTTCAATCCTTCTGTTCTGAGCAAACATCTCGCCCCCTTATAGTGCGCTGCGGAATTCTCTCATAAGTATAGCAAACGCGGAACACTTTTTCAATAACGGCGCTCTCCCGCCGCGAATCTAACTTTTCCTATTTGGAAAATGAAAATGCAACTCAGACGTATTTCGACATCATAGCGGCGCATTTCTTTTGTTCCAAACAAATACCACAAAGGGAAAAACGAAAAAATGTCGAATAAACTATTAGATCGCGTTCCGATTGCTTTCAGCGAGGAGTGTGGCTATGCCGTTACATAAAAGCAGCACTTTTGCAGATATCATCACTGCGCTCTCCTATACCTTGGACTTGGATGAAAACCGCAAATTGTACCACGCCTGGCGGGTG
>DIPB01000121.1:3235-4031 GCA_002426275.1 Firmicutes bacterium UBA5499 | reverse complement strand
CACGCCTGGCGGGTGGCGATTTTGACTTACGAAACTTCGGCTTTGCTCCCCGGCCTGCCCGCTAAAGAGCAGCTTTTTTACGCCGCCCTCTTGCACGACATCGGCGCCATTGGCTATTCAGATTACGTCATCCACTCTCCAAGCGTCTGGCCCGAGTACAGCGTTCCTTTTTTGAGCGGCCACTCCACAAGAGGAGCCGCGATTTTAGGTTCAATTCCCCGGCTGGAAGCTGCCGCGGAAATGGTTTTAGACCATCACGAATGGTGGAATGGGGCCGGCTATCCAAACGGCAAGCGCGGCCCTGAGATCTCTCCCGGCGGCATGCTGATCCGCCTTGCCGATACAGTGGAAACCATCATCCAAGAAATTCCCACCCTCACCAAATCTCAGCTTTGCTTCATCCTGGAAGAACGAATTGATCAGGAATATCCGAAAGCTTATTTTGAAGCGATCATCGCTGCGCTATCTCAAAATTCTCTGTTTGAAAATCTTCACAACTATGTTTGGCTTCCGCAAAGAATTCAGGAAATTCGCACAGAACTCACAGACGAGACAGAACAGGGCGAAACCCGCATCCGCGAGGTTCAAGCCGCCATCCGCGTCTTCGCGCAGATAATCGATACTAAACACCAATATACGGCCGGACATTCCGAACGGGTAGCCATGTATGCTTACTATTTGGGCAAGGCTTGCGGTCTTGACGAGCAGAAACTGCAAAACTTAAGGATCGCCTCGCTCCTGCACGATGCCGGAAAGATCGCGATCCCCCGCTGGATTCTGGATAAACCCAACAAAC
>DIPB01000121.1:2668-3130 GCA_002426275.1 Firmicutes bacterium UBA5499 | reverse complement strand
TGGATAAACCCAACAAACTCACAGTTTATGAATTTAAACAGATCCGCCTGCATCCTCTGTATAGTCAGCAGATCATCGCCCTGATCTCCGGCTTTGAACAAATAGCCGTGGTCGCAGGCCAGCATCACGAATGGTTATCCGGCCAGGGTTACCCGCACGGCACAAAGGGCAATGAGATCCCTTTTCTTGCCCGCTTCGTGGCGGTGGCTGACGCGTTTGACGCCATCATCACCAACAGATCCTATCAAAAAGCGCGGTCTGTATCAACCGCGCTGCGCGAACTGGCCCGGGAAGCGGGCACTCATTTTGATCCGGAAGTAGTCCGGGTCGCTCAACAGACATTTCAGACGGATCTGCCCAGGCTGGCTAACTTTTCTCCTCTCCCAAGTAATGTATTTTAAGCAGATTGGTGGAGCCGGCAATGCCTGTCTTGACGCCGCCGGTAATGGCCGTAAGGTCGCC
>DIPB01000121.1:872-2580 GCA_002426275.1 Firmicutes bacterium UBA5499 | reverse complement strand
GCCCTTCTTCACCAGGCCGGATTTCAATGCCGCTGCCACTAAAAGCTCCAGCATTTCGTCAACATCGTCGGTATAAGATACCACCATGGGATAGACGCCCCAGACCAAACTCAGCTTTCTGGCCACGATTGGACTTGGCGTGGCCGCGATGATCAACGCCCGGGGGCGGTATTTGGCCACCATTCTGGCCGTGCTGCCCGACTGCGTGGAAGAGAGAATGGCTTTCACGCCCAGATCCAGCGCCGACTCGCAGGTGGCATGGCTGATGGCATCCGCGATGGAAAGGGAAGCTGCGGCTTCGGTTTTCATGAATAATTCCTTCCAATTTAAAGCCGATTCCGTCCGCTCGATCACCTTAGCCATTACAGAGACAGTCTGGACTGGATATTGCCCTATGGCAGTCTCACCCGAGAGCATTACCGCGTCCACAGCCTGCAGCACGGCGTAAGCCACGTCGTTGACCTCTGCCCTGGTTGGCCGGGGATTATGAACCATGGATTCCATCATCTGCGTGGCGATGATCACCGGTTTGCCTACCCTGCGGCATTTCTGGACGATGGATTGCTGCAGCAGCGGCACCTCTTCGGCAGGCAACTCTACTCCCAAGTCTCCCCTGGCCACCATCACTCCGTCCGCCACCTGAATGATTTCCTCCAGCTCTTCTACTCCCTCCAGGCTTTCGATTTTAGCGATGATGCCGGCGTCGCCCTGCAGCTGTGAAACCAGTTTTTTGATCTCCAGCAGGTGCTCGGAACGCCGGACAAAAGAAATGGCCAGGTAATCAACGTTCTGCTCCAGAGCGAAAGCCAGATCCGTCCGATCTTTTTCCGTCAGAGCCGGCAGCTGCACTCTGACTTTGGGAATGCTCACTCCTTTGTGCGCGAACACGTCCCCGCCGGTCACCACACGACATTTTACGTTCAAACCTGAAATGTCCTCAACGCGCAGGGTAATGAGACCGTCGTCAATGAGGACCTGCTGACCTACCGCCAAATCGCTGGCCAGGGTTGGATAGCGGACCGTGAGCTTCTCGGCCGTGCCCTCTATCTCCTGGCTGGTGAGGATCACCTGGGAACCTTCCTTAAGGGAAATCTTTTCTGCAACCAGTTCCCCCAGCCTAATCTTAGGTCCTTGGATATCGGCAATGATCCCGATGTGACGGTTCAATTGCTTCGCGATCGCGCGGATACGCTCGATTCTTTGCTTCTGCTCCGCATGGACGCCATGGGAGAGATTCAATCTGGCCAAGCTCATGCCGGCGAGGATCAGTTCTTTGATTCTCTCTTCGCTTTCGGAACTGGGACCGATTGTGGCTATTATTTTTGTTCTCATAAAAAGACGACCGCCTAAGGCGGCCTTCTCCTTTCTTTATGCTAAAATATTTGCCAGACGGCAAAATTCATCGGAGACCGTTCGTTTTTGGGCCAAAACCTCTTCCAGGGACGAGACTAGCACTTCGTTATTTTTCATGCCCACCATTACGCCGTGTTTTCCTGCCAAAAGGGTTTCCACTGCGCTGGCGCCGAGGCGGGTGGCAAGGAGCCTGTCTTGCACCGTGGGATACCCGCCGCGCTGGATATGTCCCAGAATGGTAACCCTGGTGTCAAAGCCGGTCTTCTGGCGAATATAATTGCAGACTTTAAAGCCCGCGCTTTCCTCGGTCTCCCTGCCGGCAATCGGCTCGCCCCCGAAGCCTTCCGCCACCACG
>DIPB01000121.1:0-786 GCA_002426275.1 Firmicutes bacterium UBA5499 | reverse complement strand
ATGGACTTACCGCGAATGTGTCCGTCCATGATTCTCCGACAAACGTCGTCCAGATTGGTGTCCACCTCCGGGATCAAAATGGACTCTGCTCCGCCGGCCAGGCCCGCGCTGAGCGCTAAAAAGCCGGAATTCCTTCCCATGACCTCGATGACAAACGTTCGCTCGTGAGAAGTTGCCGTATCGCGGATTTTATTGATGGCATCCACTGCTGTATTCACGGCCGTATCAAAGCCGATGGTGGTGTCCGTACCCTCGATATCGTTGTCTATGGTGCCCGGAATTCCCACTGTGGCTAGGCCTAATTTGTCCAATTCCAAAGCGCCATGGAAAGAACCGTCCCCGCCGATTACCACCAAGCCGTCAATGCCATGAGCGCGCAGGTTTTCCAGAGCGACCTGCCTGCCTTCGGGAGTTTTAAACTCTGGGCAGCGGGCTGTCTTGAGAATAGTGCCTCCCCGGTGGATGATGTCCCCTACGCTGCCTGAGTATAGCTCGAACATATCGTTATGAATCATCCCGTAATAACCGCGCCTGATTCCCACTACCTTCAGGCCGTGGAAAAGGGCCATTCTGGTTACCGCCCTGACGGCCGCGTTCATTCCCGGGGCATCGCCTCCACTTGTGATCACAGCTATGGTTCGCATTTCTTTCACTCTCCTGTCTCGAATGCTCCTATGCGCCGGTATTTTTCCCAGCGTTGTTCTTTGATTTCTTCAGCGGTTAAGCCGGCCAACGTTTGCAGCTGCTCAGCGATGGCGCCCGAGATCCGCTTGCTCATCTCGTCCA
>DIPB01000170.1:18280-19195 GCA_002426275.1 Firmicutes bacterium UBA5499 | reverse complement strand
GGCTCATCCAGAATCAGCAGCTCAAAATCCTGCGCCATTACTTTGCAAAGAGAGAGTTTAGTCTTCTCTCCACCGCTGAGATTTTGAGCTTCCCTCTGCCAAAGTGCTTTGCTCAAACCCACTCTCTCCAATGCTAAACTCGCCCGCAGCTGGGGGGCGCTTCCTCCTTTGACAGCCTGCAAAACCTCGGAATAGGCCGTCTCGCCGGGCGCAAATTGTTCCAATTGTTCTGCGTATGCTATCTTCGCCAAAGCCGGCTGCAAGTCGATCTGTCCGTCATCTTGAGTTTCTCTACCGGCGAGGATTCTAACCAGAGTTGTTTTGCCAATGCCATTGCTGCCTGTGAGGCCTATCCGCTCTCCTTCGCTGATCTTGCCGCTGATTTCCTGGAAAACAATTTTCCCTTGAAAGCTTTTGCTTAGCTTTTGAAAATTAAGTTGCATGACATCTCCTCCATTTCTTTGGAGATGACAGCGAAAACAAAAAAAGCTGCAGTAAAAACACATTGTGTTTAAACTACAGCCGTATACGCCAACTTTATGGCACAACGCTTAAAACTCGTGTTTTTCAACTATCATCTCCAAAAAGGCATAGTAAATCCCTTGTAAAAGCCTTTTCGGTCTTCACTTGATTAGTTAAAAAACACCTGCTTCATGTTGCACCCCTATCTGAAATTAGACTTGCGTCTGACTTAATTTTAACAGATCATGCCCTCCATGGCAAGCGGTTCCCAAACATTATTGGATTTAAATTTTTTGACCATTGATTGATGAATGCCAAATGATGAGTCTATCCTTTGCTCAGAGCATGGGATTAGCCTCTCTAAAATACTTCCGGATTCAAAACAGACATTTCTAGTCCCGCACTGTCAAGACCACTTTCCCGACATTCTCGCCCCGCCGCAGGATAGAATGA
>DIPB01000170.1:17054-18164 GCA_002426275.1 Firmicutes bacterium UBA5499 | reverse complement strand
TCAGTACTTTGTAAATGGTGGGGCGCACCAGCCCCGCCTCCACCTTAGGCCATACATCCTTCACCAGACTTGCCAGAATCCGCGCTTTAACCTCGGGAGTGCGGCTACGCAGGGTACTGCCGATGATCCGAATATTTTTCTTAAATAACGTCTTGAGATTTATCTCCGTCAGTTCTCCCGCCAACGTGGCGATCATGATCCAGCGTCCGCCGTGCCGCATGGCGGGCAAACTCTTGCCCATCATTTCCCCTCCCAGGCAGTCAATAGCCACGTCGATGGGATTTACAGCCGCCTGTCGGAGCAGCGCTTCCGTCACATCCTCCAGTTCTCCGTCTATGACGTAATCCGCGTGCAAATGCGCAATAGACTGCACCTGTCTTGTGGTCTGCACGCTGGTCACCACACGAATGCCGAACGCCTTGGCCATGGGAATCACCACGCTGGCCAACCCGCTGGCTCCAGCATGCATCAGCAGCGTATTTCCGCTTTGGAGCTGGCCTTCCATGAACAGATTCAGATACGCGGTGGCAAAAGCCTCCGGCATTGCGGCGGCTTCCGTCATGGAGACGCCAGGGGGAATGGGCATGATCATCTCGTGACGCACGGCGGCATATTCGGCGTATCCGCCGCCTCCCAGCAGAGCGCAGACCTTGTCTCCTACCCGCCAGCGGCTTTCTTTCGCTCTTTCGCCCACCTCCCGAATAATGCCGGCAATCTCCAATCCCATCCATTCCGGACAGCCTGGAGGAGGCGGATAATCGCCGGCGCGCTGCATTAAATCCGCCCGGTTCAGAGCTGCGGCGTGGATTTCCACCAGCACCTCACTGTCTCCCAAAACCGGATCTGGCACCTCTTCCCATGACAGGTTATCCTGTCGAATTATCACCGCCTTCACGCGCACGACTCCTTTCCGTAAATACGCTCGCTCAATGCCCCATACAATGCCGGCCTCCGTCGATCAAAAAGCTGGAGCCGGTGACAAACGCCGCCTTGTCGGAGACGAGATACAAGATAAAATCGACGATTTCCTGCGGATCGGCGGCGCGGCCCAGCAGCGTCGTCATTTTCGCCATTCCGGGACGCGTCAGTACTGGCCCGGGGGATACGCAC
>DIPB01000170.1:14014-16886 GCA_002426275.1 Firmicutes bacterium UBA5499 | reverse complement strand
CCTGCGCTAACGATTTTGTCAGGCCGTTCATGCCGCTTTTGGCGGCGCTGTAATCTGGGGAACTGAACGAACCCTCTTCGCCGGAGATAGAGCCCAAATTGACGATCACCCCGCCGCCCTGCCCCATCATCTGTCCGAAAACGGCCCGGGCGCAATACAGCGGACCTTTCAGATTAACGTCTATTCCCCAATCCAGCACCTCCACCGGCATGTTTTCGAAGCTTTCGCTGCGTTTGAGCACCCTGCGGGAAGCGCCGCCCGCGCAATTAATCAGGATATCGACGCTTCCAAAAGCTTCCACAGTCTTGGAGACAGCCTGTTCCACCTGCGCATAGACGCGGATATCTGTGAGAAGCCCGATTGCATCGCCTCCGCTTTGGCAGATCCCACGGGCCGCGGCATCAAGTCCCTCCCGATTGACGTCTAGCAATGCCACATTTGCGCCTTCCCTGGCCAGACACTGGCCGCAAAGTAGACCCATCCCCGACGCGCCGCCGGTGATCAGCGCGGTTTTACCCTGAAACGACATATCATCCTCTCCTTATGCCATGTAATCGTCGATCCGCCACGGAATAATGCGGTAAAACTCCCGCAGATTGCCCAGTAGCGGCTTGTGGATATTTGACATTTCGCTATAATCGTGATGCCCAAACACAAGCAAAGATCCGAACAAGGGCGCCAACGGCCGGATGATGTCGCCGTGCGGTCCCGTGCAGATATATAAAAACGGAACTTTCAACCGTTTTTTCAGCTCAACTGTGCTGCGGAGCATTTCCAACGCCTGATCCACATCAGGACAGTCGGTGACGATTTTGACAATATCCGGACCTCTGGATTCCATTTCCAGCGCCAGTGAAACCGCCTGCTCACAGGTGAAGTGCGTCTGTACGTGGGCAGACAACAGCGCTTCCGCTCCCATGGCATGGACTTGTTCAATACACGCCTTTTGTCTGTGGATGCATTCGGTACACATGGAAATCTGTACGGGTTTGGCCGCCGCAAAAGGCATCCCGCACTCAGCCAGACTGCTTTGCGGGTCCGGATCAAACGCGTCCGCTCGGATGTCTACGCAGGCGGCTCCCGCTTCCACAGCTTCAAACAAAACCCGGATCTGGCCGTTGTCCATAGGTTCGTTGCCTGAGGGATAATTAATCGCCATCACCGGATATTTTGTCGCGGCGAAAATTTTGCGTAGCTCCTCAGGTTTAGCAGACTGCTCTTCCAGCAACTGAAGATGCAAAATGAACGCCCGGGCGCCGTCCAACTCGCTGGCTGCCATGTCCGCTATCGCTTCCGCAGTATTTTTTCTGCGGATCGAGCCCACAAGAAGCGGCCGTTGTGCATTTAAAAATGTTCGTTTCATAGCGATCCCTCCAGCGCGTCAACGCTTTTCCGAAATGCATCTCTATTGTAGGCGTTTTCCCCTAAAGCGGCAATAGAAATTCCGCTATCAATTTGCCAAAAACGCTACACTTTATCATGGCTCTTTTCAATAATCAGTTGATGCTTCCCAGTAGTTACTGTATAATTAAAGCTGCGAAGGAAGGAGCGAGAAAGGCATGATCCCTTTTGACTTTTCAAATCTGATCATTCGGCAAGTAGAGCTGGCGATCACGGTAACTTGGCAAAAAGGAAACAGCTTGAAGATGACAACCCGCAAAAGCTTCGGCATTACGTTCGCAAAAAGTGGAGTCCTTACGTACATCATGGACGGCGAGGAGACTGTCTCGGACCAGCAGCGTGCGGTTCTTTTACCAAAAGGAGGGACATATTCCATTATCTGTCAGGAGGCCGGCTGCTTTCCAGTCATCAATTTCCAATGCGAGCAGGCCGCTTTTCATAAAATCCTGGCTTTACCAGCAGAAGACAACGCCACCTATATCAGCGACTTTGCGAAGCTGGAAAAGCTTTTGGAGATAAACCACAGGGAAAATCAGCTCCGCTCTCTTGCCGTATTATACGAGATCTTCGCCAGGCTGCATGATACCTCCACCTATGCAAACGCCAGTTTCCACATCTTGGATCCGGCCATTGAGTATCTGCAAACCAATCTTACCAACCCAAATTTAAACGCTGCCGTTTTGGCGAAAAAAGCCAACGTCAGCTCCGCGTATTTTCGCCGGCTTTTCAAAGAGCGCTACGGCGCTGCCCCTAAACAATACATCCAGTCTATGCGGCTCCAGCGCGCGAAAAGGCTGTTGGAGACCGGCCTGCTTTCCGTAACCGACATAGCAAAAAAGACTGGTTATGCGGACATTTACCATTTCTCCCGTGCCTTTTCTCACTTTGTTGGCTGCTCTCCCACCAGATACGCAGCCCGAAACCTTCTTCCCCGCGATGATGACTAAACGCGCAGCTCGCGGCCGGGCGGTACAGACCACAATATCTCCGCCAATAAAAAAGCTGCCCATCTCGATTGGGATCGGCAGCGGACAATCCTTTACATTCCCTCAGTGACCATAGTAACGCCTTCCGATAACATTATTATTATTACAACTCGTTACTGGCTTTAATTTTCTTGGCAGCAACTCCGATCTAGTCGAGCCCATAACAGCCGGAACAAGCTTGAAGGGGGCGTTTTGCCGCCGCTTTCGCCTAGCTTCTCACTGCAGTGACGTTCAATTTCACAACTTAAACCGTAGCTCAATCGCTCCGGACGTTTCTGTTGTTCCTTTGCTGTTGGAAAGTTGAACGTCTCGGCCAGAGGCGAGGTAGTCAGACCCCTCCATCAGCCGAAACAGGCGAACTTATATTTAGGCTGCGGATACTATCAGGCAGCCCTCATTCAAAAAATGCAGACGCATTCCCGCTGATTTCCGCGAAAAGCTCGTCTCTTCTCTAGAATTCGAAGCCTGTGAGAAAAAAGGCTCCG
>DIPB01000170.1:8107-13807 GCA_002426275.1 Firmicutes bacterium UBA5499 | reverse complement strand
GGTCCTAACTTCTTACTGTATCTGTCCCGACATGCCAAAGCCTGGCGCGACCTAAACCGAAACGGAGGAGGCGGCGCCTCTCCGTATAATGGGGAAAATCAATGAAATTAAGCGGACCAACCAATTCAACATCATTGATGCCGGTGATATAATTCGGCCCCATCAGATTAAACATAGTGCTGGTAGCAATCACCTTGAGCTGATTTTTCCCAGGCTGAATGAAATCCGTAATCTCTATGGCGTATGGCGCCCAGTATAATGTAGAAACATGCCTATCGTTAATGTAGACTGACACATCCGCAGCCGCAACGTCGCCTAATTCCAAGACCATTCTTTCCCCTGGTAAGCCCTGAAAGCATATGCTGAATTCCGCCTTTCCAGCGTAAAATGGATAACCTGATGATGTGAGATCCAGGCTTGCGGGAGAATCATTGTTGCCATTGAGCGCAAAAGAGCGACTATCAAAACTGCTGACTGAAAAATCGCCTACCAGATAAACTGTTTCCACTTCTGTGGGACAATGATTTTGAAAGTCAGACACCCTGGTATGCCAGCCAGGGCCAGTGATATTATTCACCTTTTCCCCTACAATCGTCAGGGTATGACTGCCAGGTTCAATCATGCCCAATGGAACTCTGGTAAAGTTTGGATCCTTCCAACTGGTTCTTGGGTCAAACGCGCCTTGCTCGCCTCGGCGTTTTAGAGACCGCACTTCCCTTTCATCAAGCAAAATTAGCTTTAGATTCTCCGCCATTTCGATCACAGCACAGACATCATGCACTGTCTTCTCTACCTTGAAAGGATATTCTGCCCGAAAGGGAGTCCCAGCCGCTGCCGGATAGAAATGCTGGTGCCAGGCCTTGGCAATTGGCATTTGAGACAGCACGCGCTTACCTGCCAAATCCAAACTGACAGTATCCAAGGGCAAAATATTGGGATCCGTCATTTTTACTGTCCATTTATCAAAGTCTTGTACTTTGGTCAACTGGCAAGGAAACGCAACGCCGCTGGACAAATATAAAGGCGCTTCTGGTAATGCGGAGTTCTGTTCGCCAGCGCAGATGAGAATGCTGCCTGCAGGGTAAAAAGTTACCGCGAATTTACCTTCCTTCGCCGGCGCCTGATACTCCTCTCCCGTATTCAGATCGACAATGGCAACGTCATCCATTGCAACCGGCAAAGCGACCAGAGCGGAGATCTCCCTTTCCGCGCTGGTATTGGTCAAGAAAAAGAGCTCCCCTTCGTCTGTCCGTCTGCGGTGGCAGATGATTTCTTTGGCATTTTCGCCTGTGAGCCGGTCTGTGATTTTTATACGCTCAGGATAAATTGCGTCAAGCCTACTTATGACATCCTCAATAGTGAAAAAGCACTCGCCCTGAACCTCAAGCTGCGCTGGAGAACCGTCAATTCTCTCTGGCAGCGGTCTTAAAAAGAGAATCCTGCCTCCGGAGCATGCAAACTCTCTTAAAAGCTCCACAGTATTTCGCCGCAACGTGATGACCGGGGGAACGATTACCGTTTCATAGGAGCAGCCGCCGACTTTAAATCGTTCCCCTTCTACGGCCGCATGTTCTTCCAACAAAATCTCATCGCCATAATGAAAATCTAAATTTGCTTCCAACAATTTTTCTGAAAGATCAGCAAAGGGCAATTCAAATTGTTGTTCGGGTCCTAACTTAACTTGTTTATGAAGAGGCGAATAGATGCTCCAAACGCTTGCCAACGGGTGAATCACTAAGATGTCTAATACCCTTTTCCCTTGAGCTACTGCCTTTGAGACTCGGCCAAGATATTCGGCAAACTGCGCTTCTTCCTCCCACCATGGCTGCTGATAGAAAATGTTAGGCGGATAATCCCGCTTGCGTTCACCTCTCATGGAATAGAGGGACAAGTGCTCGTTGATGAAGTTTATCCCCAAAGCCGCTTGCCAGTCGCCTATCCATTTCCGATGGAAAAAGCTTATTTGCTGGCCGGTGCAGCCATACACTTCGCATAAAGCCCTTTCTTTATTCAATTGATCCGTAACCGAGGTCAGCTGTTTTACAGTTACCAGCTGGTTGATATTGCGGCCAAGTTTATCAATGCCTGGCCAATGCATGAATTCATATTGCGGCATCACAGCCCCAATCCATTGCGTCTGAGAGGTCAAGGTGTCTTCAGACATCATATGACCCGTGAGGAGCAAATGATGCCGCTTGCACCAGTCATAATACTGACGCGTGAAACTGTCGCGAAATAACCTCGTGGCCGCATCGTAAAAATCATAGCGTATTTTTTGATAGTCGCCTCGATCTAAAAACAATTCCACAACGTGCTCTTCTATACGATAACCTTTGAGCTCAAAAAAGAAGCGCGGCAAGTATTCCGACCAGGGCAGCACCGGCACATCATACTGCTCTTCCATCAAATAGCACGGCTCGTCAGTGAAGATACCGGGGATCTCTTTCCCGAAATAATCTCCTACCGCAGAAGCGTACTTCTCGTGCGTAGTTTTGAGGAAATATCTCACCGCCTCCGGATTCATCAAATCAACGAAGCTGGCGCCGTTAAACCAACGATTGCCCAAAGGACTGATTCGCTTGCAAACAAATCTCCCTTCAGCTTCCGCAAGGATCGAATCAGCTTGCGTAATTTCCTCTTTTTTTAATAATACAAGCGTTCTGCTTCTATAGGCCGGATTTGCTTCCGGCACCGCGCCGCCTGCAAACCCAGACGGCCACTTGTCTTCATCATAAAGCCAGGCCCCAAGGCCTCGCTCTTTCGCTTCTTGAACGCAAGCACCAATGAGCTCCATCCATTCCGGCGAAAGATACCCGGTTACCAACCCTACCCTTGCGTGCATGAAAAAGCTACCCCACCCTTTAGCCGCCATCTCCTTGATCTGTCGCGCCAACTCCTCCTTATTTAATCGATCATTCCAGCTCCAAAAAGGAGCAGGACGCCATGTTGCTTCGATCTCGCGCCAATTCATTTTCCACTTCTCCTATCTTATCTTCAACTGAAACTAAGCTTTACGTGTTGTCACAACGACTTTCTCAATGCGTAAACTTATCCTCCAAAGATTTAAATGCATTTATGCCCCTTTGCCTTTGAAAAGCTTCAACGGCAAAGCGCCACTCTCCCTCTAAGTTAATCCGTTCCTCGCCGCACGACAAGCTCAACGGTCCGCTGTAGATGCCGCCGCCGGCCTGATAATCATATACTCTAACCGCGATCAGATTCTCCGCGCCATAGGCAACTACCTCGAGCGGCAGAGAGTATTCCCGCTTCTCATCCCACTGGTATGTTGCACCTACTTTTTTGCCGTTCACAAACGTCTCGTCAATGTCGTCGATCAAGCCCAGATTTAACTTTATCTGTTTTCCGCGCCAACTTTCTGGAATGAAGACAAGCTTTCTATACCAGCCATAGCCATCGTAAGCGCTGAAAAAGCGGTCCCGCTCTGCGGGCTTCGTTACATTTTCCCATTTAGAATCATCATAAGCTCGTTGCGTAAAGTCTCGCAGCTTAGCCTCTGGAAAGGCGATCTCCAAAGGAATCACTTTTGAAATGTAAACATTTCGCTCAAGGCCTAAAGTATCTCCGCGCAGCTGGATAACCGCTCTGACTTTCGGCGCGCTGTTTGGCAACTCTCCGGCCGCTGCCTGCACTTGAAACGACAGCTGCTTTTCGTTGAACGCAACCTCGCTGGGACTTTGCCAACCTTGGGGCACCTCTATGGAGAGTTTCCCCTCTACCGGCAAGTCAATCGCGCTTAAGTCCAGCTTAAAGCTGACTTTTTCCCCCGGATTAAGCTCTTGTTTTTCAGCGGAGAGCTTGATTAATTTCTCCAGTCCGATGGCATAACGTAAATAATCTAGCTTTACTCCCCGAATATATTGCGGACTTTCCGTTGCCAAAAAGGTTAATCCCTGCGCATTTAGGCATCGTTTGTTGCCAAACATATCGAAAAGAGTAATCTCTTGCTCTTCTAGAGGCAATTCAAAGTTTTCCGTTCCCTCCTCCGTCCAAAAGCAAATAATGGCTTCTCCGTCTTTTTCGAAAACCATTCCCCAGGTTTGAGCGCCAAGTGTGAGCTTGGAAACGAATTTAGCGCCTTCCAATTGATAAGTCAAGCCTGCGATAGCGGGATACGCTAATTTAGGCTGGTAACCCAGATAATAAATTCCGATCCCGCTGTCCCATGTCCATTGCCTTTTGTCTTCCGAATTACGCGGATCGTAAGAGCAAAACCATAGCGAACGATACCCGAAAGCGAGATCCATAATCGCCTGCCGGACATTCCAGTTCGCCTGTTGCATCTCGCTATAACCTACTTCTCGCGCATAGTCTGGGTAAAGATCATAGGCTCCCGTTCCGAGTTCATTGATCCAAACTTCCTTATGTCCGGCATTATGAGCCGCTAAAACTTCTTTTATCTCTTGTAGCACCGCCCAATAATTGCCTCTTTCTGGATACGGCATATAGATATGCAGAGAGATTGCGTCGCAGTAATTCAACCCTCCTTGACGGGCAAATTCTTTCGTATATGGCAACGGCCCTCCCCCTGCGGAAATAGCGATCACTTTCGCATTGGCATCCACTCCTTTGACGGCTTTATAAGCTTCCTTCAGATGTTCAATGTACACTCGCACATTTTCAGCGACATCCGGACTTGAAGGAGACCATGAGCCGTTCAAATTCGGTTCATTCCAGACTTCCCAATATTGAACCTGTTCCTGATAACGCGTTACAACCTTTTTCACGTGTTCCGCCCAATCGGCGTAATGCTCCGGCGCTACATAGTTACCTCCTTTAATGGCAGCCCACCCAGGCGCCCACATGAACATAAACTGATATGCCTGCTTGGCTTGAGCCAATTGCTGAAAAGTTTCATCCAAATAATTCCAATTATACTCACCTTTATTGGGTTCGATAACCGGCCAAGTGTTTTCATAATTAAGCCACGGCCGCATCCATTTAATTCCAGCCCGGCCCATTATTTCCGGTTGGTAAGCATACCAAGGCACTTGCTGCCAAAAAACGTTAATTCCAAACATTGCGTCCCGCGGCTCCAGGTTTGCTAAATCTTGCTTGGGCAAGTAACAAAAACGCGTCTGCGCCTCCTGCCCGGACTTAACCAACTGACAGCGCAAAATGAAAAGCCCTTTTTTCTGCCAAGGAAGCTGAAACGTCAACCTCTCCACAGCATCGCCATCGAGAGCCAACTCCCACTTGCCTTCCTGGATCATCTGGCCGGTGCTATAATCGGTAACCTCAAAGGCTATTTCGTCTTGCATGGCTTCCGCCGTCAGATTATGTCCGATAACATCGAACGCTACCTTTTCTCCCTCTTCAAAACTTCCTCCGATTCTGCTCGGAATTACCCTGATCCCTCTAGTATCGGCCTCTGGATTAATCAACTGCAGGGGAAGAATCTGCTCGCCGTTGACAGTCGAGATCACCAGAAATAAGCTTTTCAGATAATCATGCGCAGAGCCGAGCTCTTTCAGCAACAATTCGGCCTGACATAACATTTTTGCATCAGCTTTGGGTTCGACCTTCAAATGTATTACCCCTGTAAGAAAAGGCTCCTTTATCGAAAAATAACCTTCCGCTTCCTTGCCGGCCACCACCAGTGGCTCGGGAAAAACTCTGGCATATGCCATCTTCCTTGTAGGCGCTGCCGCAAGATACCCAAATTTTATCTCAGATCTAGGC
>DIPB01000170.1:5584-7971 GCA_002426275.1 Firmicutes bacterium UBA5499 | reverse complement strand
GGCTGCTGCCAGAGGGATTTTTTCAGAATAATGCAAGTTTGTGCCTAAAAGTGTGCCAAACTGCCAGCGGCCGCGAAATAAATCCAGACTTTCGATTGTAAAATCAGCGCTGGGCGGCAGCTCCGGCATCCGACCGCAATAAGGGATTACTTCTTTCTGGCTCTTCCCTTCCCAATCGCCACTCTCGGATCTGGCGAAACCGATCTCATCAAGCGCAAGGCTGTGCTGCCCCATGGGCACAAATCCCCGCCAAAAGCAAAAGCGAATCTGCGCCAACGCTTCCGGCTTCAATTTAGCGCTACTGGCCGTATTGATGAACGTGTCCAGAGGAGTTAAATATTCTTTCCAAGTATTTTCCAACATGACTTTGCGTTTATACATAGCGCCCTGCTTATCAACGAGCATCACTTCAACCTTAGCCGTGGCGTCTGTACCCCTAGCCCAAAAATGCAGCAAATCTGCTCCTTCAGCCTCGCTCTCAGCCGGCAGGCTAAAACGAAACGCTATCACGTCTTTTTCACGTGTAAACTTGGTCTTTACTTCGAATGCTTTTTGCGTGCCCGCGGCGCCAGGCTGAATCCAATCCGCCTGATAAGGCGTGTCGTTAGGCGTTACCTCAAAGGTTGCCTTTGGTTCTTCCTGCTCAAAATCCAACGCGCTTTTAAACACAACAATTTCCTCTGCTTTTATCTCCATGGCGATTAGCAGGAACAGATAGAAAAGCACTTGCAATCGCTTACCCATGTCAATCGTCCCTCCATTTCAGAGCCGCAACGATGCTCGTTGCCTGGCTATCGTAAAATCATGATCGCCTTCGTTTTTCTCACTTCAGAGCGTGTGGCTTGATCTTTGGCAATTATTGTTACCAAATAGGGGCCGCTTGCCGCCAAGCTGCCCTTAAGATCTCTTCCCTCCCAGTCAAGATATTGCTGACCAGTTGCTTGAGCTTGCGGCTGGCTTTTCCAGACAAGCCTTCCCGCCAAATTATGAATCTCTCCTGTAACCTCAAAAGCGCTGCCAGCGGGACCGTCGAGCAGATAATAAACCCGGAGCTGCCGGGCGTTCTTTTGAGGCCGAAATGGCAGCGGCGCAGCTTCTAAAGCGCTGATTCCAACTTCCACCGTCTGATCCGGAGCTCCTAAGGTAAAATTGACAATCAGCGGCCGCGAATAATCCCAGATCAGGATCTCTTTCTCTTGTGCTCCCACACCGGTCCGCTCGGCGCTGATCAGGCGACTGCCTCCCAATACCTCTTGGAAACAAAAGCTGCCGTCGGCGCCCGTCACTCGACTGTCCGAATCAACACGAACAACCGCGCCTGCAACTGGCGCTCCGTATTGATCGCGCACCATGCCCTTCACAATGCTGAAACCTAAAATTTTAACCGAGGCGGAAATGCCGGCCGATTCTTTATTCGTTCTTCCCAGCGCCACTACCGAATACGTGTAGCTCCCGCCGGGAACTACTTTTTTGTCGGACCACGTCACGAGATTAGTCTTCCCTGCCAAGGTTGCATAGGCTACGAATTTCTCGCCGGAAGCCGCGCGGTAAATGAGATAATCAACATCGCTCAGCTCTTGCCCTTCATCATCTAAAGGACAGAGCCAAGTTAAAACAGCTTCGCCAACCCGCGGTGCGGTCGCCTGGAGATTCCTGGGCGCACTTACTTGCTGCTCCGGCGAGCTTTGCAGGACGAAGCTTTCCACAATGAGAAGTTCTTCCGAACAATTTATCTCTTTCACTGCCGTAAGGTAGCCCGCTAACCTGACCGTCACTTGCTGCGCGCCGTACCTCAAATCTGTCAGTCTGAATGAGCCATCCTGCTGAGTGCGCGTCTTGACAAGACCGCCTACCGCCACAAGCGCGTTCGCTAGCCCCTGCCCATTTTGATCAAGGGCTTGCCCTTTCAGCTCATACTTAACCGGCGTCAGTGAAAATGACGGCGTCAGAATAGTCCCCCTGCCGGGGACTGCTAGCTCGGAGGAACTAGGGAGATAACCTAAACATGAAAGCTGCAGCAGGTAATTTCCAGGCGAGAGGGCCGGAAACACAAATAATCCTTCTTGATTGCAGTTTGTCTTTCCCACCTGCTGTCCATCCTTCAGCAGAACAGCTTCAGCAGGCAAGGGCAAAGCGGTTTCCGCATCCTGTATCATTCCGTCGATCTGTCCATAGCCGCCGTCCGGATCACCATCGCTCCACAGGTAAATATCGTCAAGGAAAATTTCCGCATCCAAATTCAGATCCCAACTTACCGAGTCTTTATTGTTTCGCAGTAGCAATGAAATGGAGTCATGCGGGTTAGTGGGAGTAAACTCACAACAAAGTTGCTGCCACTCGCCTATTCTGCGCAAATCATACATTGGTCCCCCATCAGCTGTAAGCCA
>DIPB01000170.1:957-5435 GCA_002426275.1 Firmicutes bacterium UBA5499 | reverse complement strand
AAGGCGCGGGAACTGCTTGGCCGGTGGCAATCCCTTCGCTGTCCACCGCCGCTAGTTTTGTCACTTTCATCCAAACGCTCAGATAATATTTTTCCCCGACTGTCAACGAACTCCCCAAAACCGGAGACCGAGCGTAACCCATTTTTCCAGTTCCCGCCCCATGAATTCCGGAAATACGCAGCGCTCCCGGCTTTGTTCTGACTGTTTGCCCCTGCCAATTGGCGCTCATGCCTTCAATTCCCTGCCAAGCGCCAGAGCCGTCATTGAACCCAGGATTGGGAAAATAGACGCTGGCGGCAAAAACCGGGCAAGAACTAAAGACTATGAGGCTGAGAAATGTCCCCAGCACACAGTTTTTCACTGTCATTCGCCTCCAGACAACTCACTTAACCAAAATAATTCTGAGATCGTCGAGTAATAAACAAGCATCTAAAGATTCTTGCCCTGGCGCGCCTGTGTGCAACAAGATGCGAACTGACTCGGCATCGGCGCCCGGAGTAAATTCACAGCTAAAGCGCTGCCAACTGCCAAGCTTACCATTATCGTACGGGGCAGTATTTTTTGCCCGCAGCCAGTTGCCTCCCGTCCCATAATCTGCCACTTGGATGAAAGGACGATATTGAGAATTGGAAATTGCTTTTAACTGCAAATAACCGTCCAGCCGATATGTTTTACCCTTTTCAAGTAAAATTGGTTTGCTGATTAAATATGCGGCTCCTCCCTGGTGTGTTCCTGCAACCATCAAGCTCCCCGGCGTCTTATTTCCTTCGCTTGTTCTCAGCGCCGTCATGCCTTCGATTCCCTGCCAGTCATCTGTGGCGTCTGCAAAATCCCAGGCATATACCGCCTCGTCTTTGAGATCATCGGAGAAGCTGCAGCTATTGAGCCAAAACGTCCAGACCGTTGTCGGCTGCGGCGCAACTAAGTTTAGCAGCAGACGGGCTTCAGACGCCCCTGCAGGCGCTGTCCAGGCACGCTCCAAAAGCGTCCACTCGCCGGACGCACGGCTGGTTAAAGCAGAGCCGTTTGGCGCAGCAACAGCCTTCCCTTGCTCATCGGTGAATTCGATTCTCAAATCAAACTTGGCGCCGTTTGCCGTTAGCTCACGCGAGCCAATCTCAAATGATAAGCTATATGTCCTACCCGGCACAACGGCAAAGGTACGAAAGCTCTGCAAAACCGGCTTCCCTACGACGCCAGGGCAAGGGGCCACGCTCAGCCGGAGCGCCAAGTCAGCCGTCTCGGACGGCTGTTTAAGCTTCACCGCCACATGAGCCGGGGCAACCCAACGCTGCATGTTGCTCCAATCTTCACAGAAAATCTCCTTTGCCTGGACGCAAGTAATCTGAAGCGCCAAGAGCAATAAAAAACACGCGTTTTTCATCTGTAGTTTTTCACCTCTTCCCTAACTTTCCCAATTGCGCATTCAAATGATTTGCCAGCTTACGCATGGCCTCTTCAGGCGTTTCCACCTTATTCCAGATGCGCTCCAACGCTTCTGACGCATCGCTAAACATTTCCGGATAGCCGGAGATCTGGGGAAGCGGTCGACAATAGGAAAGGCTATTGGCAAATATTTCATTAGGTTCATTGGGATAGGCTGTAGGAGCGATTATCTCCTGTTCCACGGCCACAGAGCGTAAAGCCGGATAAGCAGTGCCTGCTTTTCCATTCAGCAATTGCCCTTGCGGTCCGGCTAAAAACTCGATTAACTTCCACGCAGCTTCAGCCTTTTTTGAAGTCTTGCTCATGCAATAGCCCGTGTTTGAAAAAACGCTGGCGCGTTTTTTTCCTTTCGGCAGAGGAGCAAAACTCCATTCAAAATCTTTAATGTTTCTGAAGCCAATTCTGTTCCAGGCAGTGCCAGGATACATTCCGATCTTACCCAGCATAAATAATTGCTGAGAATCAGCTTGAGCGCCTGTGAGCGGCGAAGGCACCACTTTTTCTTTCAGATACAGATTTGCATACCAACGAATTGCCTCAAGCGCCTCCGGGCTGTCTACAAGACAGCGATCGCCGCTGGAATTCAATACTTCCCCGCCGTTTTGCCAAATGATTGCCGGCCAGAGATAAGGCGCCCAAGCCAAGGTTGTTCCCCACTGCTGGTTACCTTTCGTCAGCTTGCGCGCGGCGTTTAAAAACTCTTCCCACCCCCAATTTTCAGTGGGATACTCCTCTCCGGCCTCTTGGAAAAGCTGTTTATTGTAATAGAGAACCCAGGGTGAAAAATCCTTTGGCAAGGCGAGAATTTGCTCGCCTTGGCGGTAAAAATCAAGCAGTTCCGAAAAAAAATCATCGGCCTGCACGACTTTACTTTTTTTGAGATAAGGAGCCAAATCTGCTAAAACATTCTTCTGGGCGTAGATCGGGTAATCTTCAATACTCATGTAGAAAACATCGGGAGCTGTCCCAGAGGCAAAAAGAGTTTGCAGCTTCTGGCGGTAATTACCCGGATTTGCTTCGTACTTAACTTTGATGTCAGGATTCTTCTTCTCAAATTCAGCCAAAAGCGACTTCATGATCTGGATCTCATTAGCGTCGCCCCAGCTCATGAAATTTAGCGTTGTGCTTTCCCCTTGCGAGCTCTGCTCCCCGGCGGGTCTGCCGCAACCGGACAGACAGACAATTATGACGCAGAAAACGGCCGCGCAGACAAACAAATTTCGTTTCATCACTCCAGACCTCCCTCGAATTTATTTCAAGACGAAAATCATTTTATTGAAACTAGCCGTGCGGGCGGTAGCTTTTCCTTTCGCCACCAGCCGCAGAATATAGGGTCCGTTATTGACTATTCTGCGCTTCTGATCCGTCCCGTCCCAACGCAAAACGTTGCCGCCCGGAGTAAGCAGCGCTTTATCGGCTACTATCTTCACAAGCCGGCCTTTCATGTCGTAGAGCAGAGCGCTGACCTCGATCTCATAAGTTATGGACTGATCCAGCACGAACGAGATCAGCAGTTCCTGATCGCCGCCGCGTGAAGGCCGAAATGGTAAAGGCGTAATCACTACCCCGGAAATGCCAAGCAAACGGCTGGTGTCAAGCTGATGAAAAGTGAGCACAACTTCTCGCTGAACATTATTTTGCACCCATACGTTCATGCTCACTTCCTCCAGCCCCGAAACCTGCCCCTGTACCAGTTTGGTGCCCGCGGGAATATATTTGACGAGGAGCTTCCCGTTGTCGCTTACTTCATACTCTTTGTCGTCAATTATCACTTTCCCGGCTATGAGCGACCCTTCCGCTGTGCGCAGGCATACAATAAGGCTGCCTGTGGGGGTAGGCGTGGCCTTTAGCTGCACCGGCTGCGATGCGTTATTCGCCTCATCGAGCGCCACCAGATAATACGTATACTCCATTTCCCCAATAACCTCTTCATCGACCCAGGATAGAGTTTGCGCATTCACGATCAATCTTGGCAAGGTTTCGAGTACCGGGGAATCATTACCGATTACCCGATAAACCGCATAACCGCCCGGCTGTTCCCCTTCCGGTCCCTGCCAGGACAGCGCTATTCGGCCGGGTAAGCTCTCTACGTCAGCCGCAAATGTCGTTGGCTCACCTGGCGGGGTATCATCAGCGTTAACCGTTAAAGTGACGGTTTTCTCAACTTGTGCGCCCCAAGCCAATTCGATGGAATCTCCCTCGGCATAGTATCCCTTTTTTCGAACGGTAAGCGGAAAACTGCCCGGAGCTAAACCTTCCTTGATTAAAAGCTGGCCATTTTCATCGCTTTTGCCGGCCACCTTGCCGTTTATGTCTACAATTGCATCTGCAACCGCCCCTGTTTGATCCTGAACTGAAAGCGCGATGCTGATCGCTTTGGGCCTGAGAATAATTTGCTTGGCAAGGATCCCGCTTCCCAGCTGGAACGTTTCGCTGAAGGCTTGATACCCTTCTTTCTCTACCTTCAATGTATAGTCGCCGGCTTCATAGCCGCTGAAGCTGAAACTTCCGTTTTGCTGAGTCTGAGCGCGAGCAGCAAGCTGTTCTCCTTGGTAAAATCTGACGATTGCGCCGGCCAGACCACGCTGAACAGGATCAGCGCCATCCAGCACGGCGCCTTCAATGCCCACGGTTTTCGTATCGCTCACATAAATGTCGTCAAGGTAAATCCCCTGCTCACCTTGCCCAACTAAACTCTCCCAAAAACAAAAACGAATCCGTTTGAGTTTTGAAAAATCAAGATAGGTATTTGCCGGAGTGCTGCCGTGCGGCACTATATCGCGCACCGACATGACACATTCTCTCCAAACCGTGGAAAGCTTCAAATTTTTTTTGTATATGCGGCCGTCGTCCTGTATGAAGAGAACCTCAACATCTGTTGTGTTCTTCTCCCCTCTGGCAAAAAAAGTCACTTGGTCGTAATTCTGATAGTTAACTTCTCCTTGAGTATTAATATTAAATGCCAGAGCGTTTTTCTCGGCGTCAATACTGCAAGTGACGCTCAAAGCCGACCCTACGCCTGACTGTCCGGG
>DIPB01000170.1:0-822 GCA_002426275.1 Firmicutes bacterium UBA5499 | reverse complement strand
TTACTTCCGTGTTCTTGGCGGCCGCCTCGACGCTGACTTTATCAAGTCCCGATTCAAAATCCTCAAGGCACAGCGGGGGACTTGTCGCCACGCACGGTTCCAAAGCGATGTCAACTACTTTTGCTTCATTAAAGCCCCGTAAATCCACCCCTTGCGCAAAAGATTTATATGCTTCCAAGCTCGCGCTGAGCTCATATTCCCCGGCCGGAATATTATTAAATGCGTAATCGCCGGCCTCATCCGTTTTTGTTGAAAAGGCGCCTGCTGGTCCGCTCAACTCTATATCCACATCACCCATGGGCAAATTGGTCGCTTGATCGCGCAGCTTGCCGGAGATCGCGCCTTCGCCCGCATATGGATCTGCGTCCGTCCAAAATAGGCAATCATCTATCCAGAGCTCAAAATTTTTCACCGAGGAGTCAGCCTGCAAACGCAGAGTGAAAATATCATGCTGCGATGCAGGCGTATAATCTATGGTCAGTTCCTGCCAAGTATCCATCTTAGTAACATCGTATGTTTTAGCGCTGCGCGCCACAGACACCCAAGCTAGATTGCCTTTGTCATCATAGTTCCATAAATCCAAACTAAGCCGAGGGGCAACAGGAGGAGTGGGCGCCAAAGTCTTAATTTTAACCCGCAGGGAAATATGATATTTCTCGTTGAGCTGCAACTGATGAGCGCTGTCTCCTACAGGTGGCAGAAAACAAAAATAAGAATCTAAAATAAATGCCCCCACGGGATTCGCCGCCACACGTAATGATGCAGGTGCTGAAAAGTAATTCGTGGCGTCTCTTTCCAGCGAAGAGCCGGTTCCCACTGTCC
>DIPB01000039.1:5244-5549 GCA_002426275.1 Firmicutes bacterium UBA5499 | reverse complement strand
GGCTCTGAGCCTCGGCTTCGCGGCCGAGTTCATCGATGCACAGGGAAATGCCGCGGGCAGCGCCTATTATGAGATCGGCGCGGAGATGGCGCTCCGGCGCGCGGTTAATCCTCCTTTGGAGAAGGAGATCCGGGAAAAAGGCAAAATAACGCAGGATTATGAGACCGATGCCGCGTCTGTCATTATGTATGATGAAAAGGGCAACCGTTACCGCTTGCCCAAAGGCTCCCGCGGCTCAGAGCGGCTAGGGCATCGCTGCCTCCGGGAGGTTGTTACGGAGCGGTTCCTGGCCAACATCCAGGGCG
>DIPB01000039.1:2546-5030 GCA_002426275.1 Firmicutes bacterium UBA5499 | reverse complement strand
GTCCTGGAGAGGAATGTTGGTCCTGGCGGGGAATCTGGAGGGAGCGGTTGACGACGGTCACTTTATACCTTCCGACGATGAGAAAGCGGGTCTCTGGTTCGGAAATGTGGACGACCTCTGGCGGCTGGGGCAGCCCGGAGGGGAAGGCGGCCCGTGCTGCGAGACGGAGATGAAGGCCAATGAGCCGTCCGATCCTTATTTGATGACGGGTTATGACAGAAAATCTGTCAGCCTTTCCCATGACAGCGCGAGCGCCGTTGAGTTTGCCATTGAAGTTGATTACACGGCGGACAACACCTGGCATTTATATGACAAAATTATGGTGCCGCCGGGAGAGAAAGTACGGCATGACTTTCCGGAAGCTTTCAATGCCCATTGGGCGAGAGTGACGGTGAGCAGAGACTGCAACGCCACCGCTTGGTTTGTTTATGGGAGCGGCCTCGATAAGAAATAAACGCAACGATGTGCCGGCGACGGCAATGCCGAGAGGCCGGGGCTTCCCCCGGCCTCTCGTTTATCCGAAACGCGGTTGAGAAAAAAACTTTACACCTTTTCTAAGGCCGAAATCAATAGCAGCCTCGCCTGTTCGTAGTCTGTTTCTTGGAGACTGTATAGTTCGTCGGCCCGCTTGCCGCAATCGGGATGGTACAGCCGGAGATCCTGCTCCTTGAGCACCAGGGAGTAATAGCGCTGATGAATTTGCCGCCAATTGGCGCAGCGCTCTTTCACACTCTGTAGGAGCTCAAAATCCTCAATGCCCCGCTCCAGCGCTTTATAGCGCAGAGTGAGGATGGGCTTGCCAGAGGGGGCGGGGTAGACGAAATTAGTGTCTCCAGCAGGCCAAGCCTCCGGCCGGTAGACGATTCTCTCCCGGGGGTGATCCGGCCAGACGGTGTAGTTCCAGCGCAGGAAGCCGTCCAGCTCCATATAGGCGGCCAGAATGGGAATCAGCCTGGCTTCCGCCAGGGGAGAGCGCAGAAAGGTGTTGGGATGATCCGGCCCGCAGCAGACGTAATAAAGAAAGCGGCCGCTTATTTTGCTCCGCAGCTCAGGCAGCCTTTGGGAGTAAAGACAGAGAAACGGGAACTGCGGCACGTAGTCCACAAGTTTTTCCGGTTGCTTTCTCAGTAGCTCAATATGATTGATGGCCGCCTTGTACAGAAAGCCGGGGGCAGTTTCTCTCAGCCAGGCAAGTCTTTCTTGATAGAGCTCCGAATCCGCAGGCTCGTCCGCCACAATTCTCACTTTCTCCAGCAGGCCCAGCCGGCGAAAATGGGACTCTAAAGCTTGGATGTAAGCTTCAATCTGAGAGCTTTCCCGGATAAAGCGATATCCGCCCGTAGCCTCGTCAAAATAGCGCAGCCGAATGTCATCCAGGAGTTCGGGACGGCAATGAAAGCCTGCCTCAGGTCCCAACCAGATATTGCAAAGGCCAAAAATCTCGATTTCCCGATCTATGCCATGCTGGAAGCAAAGCTGAATGTAGCGATCCAGCGCAGAATAATCATAATGAAAGATTCCCTCTTTGTCGCGTCTGAGCCGGATCATGGAATATTCGTACAGATCAGCGTCCGCATTCCTGTCCTGATACGTACGCTGCCCGCTCCAGGGTATTTCGCTGGCGATGACGGTGACGGCTTTCTGGCCTAAAGCGGCCAGGGAGACCACATAGCCTTCCAAAATCCGAAAATGCTCGGCGCTCCACAGCGTCACTTCATGTTTGCGGGCGATGTTGGCGCAGTGCTGCCACAGATCCAAATAGAATCTGCGTCCGGTCGGCTTGGGTAGCGTCACATTGTGAACTTTGACAGTGAAAGTCAGCTCTCCGGCCAAAGCTTCATCTGCAAACATGGCATGGCTCAGCACCCGCACTTTGCCTTGATATTCGCCGCAAGGCACATTCTCCGGCAGTTTCGCTTCCACCCAGACCGCCTGTTTCCGCCAGGCGGGCACGGCGATTGTTTCCTGGTGCAAGAGAGGGTCAGCTTTCAGCTTTCTGTCGTCATCCTCCATCAGCCCCACAAGGCACAGTTCAGGCGTGAGCCCCGGCAATGTCACTTCAGCGCGGAGAATGTTCACAGGTCCCCTTTTGTCGAAAACTGGATTGGCAGAGACTGTCAACAAGAACTCTTCATCGCTTTGCAACAAGATCTGAAAAGAAACTCGCGAATTTTTCACTCCCTGAATGCTCAGATCTTCTGTTTGAGGAAAATCGTAGTTCACAAGACTGCCTTCAACGACCTTAAACTGTTCTCCCGCAAGGCCTAATTTGAGCAAAATCATCCCTCCCCTGTCGTATCAAGTTCACAGTTCGACTGCAAGCGGCGTATTCCTGCCTTTTTTTGGCAGGAATCTGGCAGTTTTGTGCGAAATCTAATATTAGGGCAAAATAAATGTGAACCAGGAGGAGATAAAATTGTTAGTTGCTCTGACTGGAGCCGGAATTTCAAGGCCATCTGGCATTCCTACCTATGAGGAACGACC
>DIPB01000039.1:0-2376 GCA_002426275.1 Firmicutes bacterium UBA5499 | reverse complement strand
GGAACGACCGGCGCTTCGCGACAGCTTGAGCAGGGATTTTTTTGACGCTCAACCTGAAGCTTTCTATGAAGAATATTGGAAGATGGTAAAGGTGATGGCAAGCGCCAGACCTAATTCAGCGCACCTAGCCCTAGCCGAATACGATGTTCCCATCATCACGCAAAACATTGACTGCTTACATCAACGGGCGGGAAGCAAAATAGTCGCTCAGATTCACGGTTATTACAATGAATTTATCTGCGAGCGTTGCCATGAAAGCTATCAGCTGCCGGAGAACAGGCCTGTGCCATACCTGTGCCCCAAGTGCCGCAGCGTGCTCAAACCGAAAGTGGTGCTTTACGGCGAACAGCTTCAAGATTGGGAAGAGGCTGTTTCTTTAGTCCTGGCGGCAGATACGCTTTTGGTGGTGGGCACGAGCCTGCAGGTTTACCCTGCGGCCTATTTGCCGCAGCTGGCCGAGGAGCGGGGGATCAAAGTGATCATCAGCAACGAAGCGGCAGATACCAGGGTGCCGGCGTTTTTGGCCGAGCATTTGTCGGCGAAATGAATTGCGGATCTGACGCTTAGGGAAAAAATACTCAGCTGGAAGAGGATTTTCTTCTCGCTGAGCGAATAATGTCAAGGAGAGTATTCCTGTGAGGTGTAAGTGATGAGAAAGGGAATCCTAACGTTGGCGCTGGCCTTTTGCTTTTCCGCTTCTGTCATGGCGGCCGAACCCCTGAGACTGGGAGTGACAGTGGGCGGTGGATTCAGCAATTTGGCCTGGGACAAAGCTTTCTTTGATTCTCTGGGAACGGCGGGTTTCCAGCAGCCGACGTTGGCGTATAGTCTTTATGGCGGCAGCGAATTTAGGCTCAATGAACAGTGGCTGCTGCAGAATTTAGGTCAGGCTTTCTTTTACAAGGCTCGGAATGACGCTAAAGAAACCAAGCTTACAGTCGGCGTCTGGTCGCTTTCGGCTTTGCGGCTTTGGGAAGCGAGGCCTAATTTCCAGCTGGGCGCTGGAGCCAGAGCTGGAATCGGAGCCTTTGATCTGCGGTTGGATTATGGAGAGCCAGCGGGAGATTTAACTGCCAATGTCCGGGAACTGGAAGATAAGTTTTTCGTGTCGTTGTCTCCTCTGGTGGCGCTTCGTTATCAAATCGGTTCTAAAACTTTGACAATGGAATTTTCATACCAGATACCGCTTCTCTTGGAACAGAAGTTGAAATCAGGGCTGCAAATTCAGGCGGGTTTGAGCTATGATCTTGGTTATTAAAAAGCGAGTTGATTTTAAAGCGCTGCCCCAGGCGGCGCTTTATCATATGGGGGCAAAATTACAGGTGAACACAGTTTTTTTAGACGTCGGACGACAGTTTGCGTGCCCTCAGGACGGTTTCCTCGGCGACAGCCGAAGGGGCGGAAGATGAAAGCATTAATCACTGGCGGAGCAGGTTTCATCGGCTCTCATATTGCGGATTCTCTTGTCAAAAACGGGGATGCTGTGGTGGTGGTCGATAACTTGCAAACTGGCAAGTTGGCTAATCTTCCATCGCGGGTTACTTTCTATCGCGAAGATATCACCCAGCCGCTTTTGAGAGGAATTTTTTGCAGGGAACAGCCGGAGGTCGTGTTCCACCAGGCCGCGCAGGTGAGCGTCCCGAAATCGGTGGCAGATCCTAAATTAGACGTCCGGATTAACGTTCTCGGCGCGATTAACGTGCTGGAGGCTGCCAAAGCAAGCGGCGTGCGCAAAGTGATCTTCGCTTCTTCAGCCGCGGTCTATGGCGAGCCGCAGTATCTACCCATCGACGAGGCCCACCCCATCGCGCCCCAAACGCCTTATGGCCTAGCCAAGCATACGGTGGAACGCTATCTCGCCCTCTATCGAGAGCTCTATGGTTTGAGGTACACCGTGTTGCGTTATGCTAACGTTTACGGCCCGCGGCAGGATGGAGGCGGAGAAGGAGGAGTTGTTGCCATTTTTGCCCAGCGCCTCTCGGCAGGGCTGGTTCCAACTGTTTTTGGCTCAGGGGAGCAGACCAGGGATTTTGTTTTCGTGGGCGATGTGGCGGCGGCCAATTTGGCGGCTATCGCCCAAGCGGACGGTCAGGTGCTGAATATCTCCACCCAAAAAGCCATTTCAGTCAATGCTCTTTACGTAAAAATGGCGGCTTTGTGGGGAGTAACTTTGCCCGCAGGCAAGGGACCGGCCCGAGAAGGGGATATCCAGCATAGCATTTTGAATAACGCAAAAGCTTGTCGGAAATTGTCCTGGGCGCCGCGGTGGAGTTTGGATTCGGGGCTGGAGATGCTGCGGCAGGAGCTCCGCTGAGCGCGTAGTTTCAGAAAATTTTTTATGTCCCATGAATTTTCAGTTGGTGTAAAGTTATCGTA
>DIPB01000134.1:12804-18277 GCA_002426275.1 Firmicutes bacterium UBA5499 | reverse complement strand
TCGCAGAGCTTGTCTTTTGTGGGTTCCTCAGACCGTTTTCCGCTGAGAAGCTTTTTAATGCCTGGCATCGTGCGGTCAAGCAGATCCGCCAGGGCAAGCTTGCTTTCTATTTTGATGGTGATGTAATGGGAATACTGCCGTCCGAGCATCCTGAGCTGTGAGTAGATTTCCTTCGGCGCTGAGTAATCGATCAGCTTGAACCAGTTGTCTATGCCGAAGTTCGCGATCCGCACAGAGTCCAGCTTGTCGCTCTTTTGCGGAGAGTTGCCGAGGCGTATTTTTTCATGACAAGCGGATTGATGACGCTGACGAACAGCCCCGCCTGTTTAAGAACAGCCAGCAGCGGAAGGTGATACCCGCCTGTCGCTTCCATCACCACTCTGACCTCACCATCCAGAGCGCAAATACGATCCGCCAGTGCTTTTACTTCCGGTTCTGTATGCGCGATCTCATAAGGGGATGCCACGACCTCGCCGTACGGCCGCAGAATGCAGACGGTGCTCTTTTCCTTTGATACGTCGATACCCACGCTGATCATTTCGAACCTCCTGAACAGATTTTTGTAATTGTTACCCATCTGCGCTTATTGCAATTCAGTTTGGTTCGTTACGCGAAAGCCCCGGAGGGTTTCAACCTGCTTAATCGAACGTTTACAATAAGGGATGGCCGGCAGTTTTTATGTCGGAGGCTTCGCTCCAAAAAGCGCCGCTCCGGGCCAATTACTCTCTTATTGTAAAAGAATAAGCGCAAATGTGAAACGCCCGTCGGCGTCTTACATCTACGCTTTTATAGTACCAAAAAGCACTCGCCTTGCGTGAGAGTGCTTTTACAGAGATCTCTAGCGACGCTGCGGCTAAGCCAACAAGTCCTGAAGCCTGGCTATGTGAGCGGGAGTGGTGCCGCAACAGCCGCCTATGAGCTTGGCATACGGCAAAAGCCGCTCCATGCTCAAAGCAAATTCCTCGGGACCCAAGGGAAAGACCGTCTCCTCACCGATTAATTGCGGCAAGCCTGCGTTGGGCTGCAAAATCACCGGCAGAGCTCCCGCCGCCAGCTGTTTGGCAACAGGAAGCATCTCTTGGGGCCCCACAGAGCAGTTGGCGCCTATGGCGCTGGCGCCAAAGGTTTTCAGCGTTTCAACCGCTTCTTGAGCAGACACGCCCCAGTTGGTACGGCCATTGGCCTCAAAAGTCATGGTCACCCAAACGGGCAGTCCAGAGCGCAGCGCACCGGCCAATGCGGCTTTGGCTTCAACCAGATCGCTCATGGTCTCCACCAAGATCAGATCTGCTCCCCCGCTGGCCAAGGCTTGAGCCTGAACGGCAAACGCCTCCTCCGCCTTTTCCGGCTCCAGCGTGCCAAAGGGGCTGATCAGCTCTCCCGACGGACCTATGGAACCGGCCACAAGAGCCTGCTTGCCCGCTTGCCTGACGGCTTCGCGCGCAATGGCGGCGGCGGCGGCATTCAACTCCCATGTCCGATGGTTCAAATCGTAACGGGCCAATTTCAACGGCGAACCGCCGAATGAGTTGGTCTCAACGAACTGACTGCCAGCTTCCAGATAAGCCAGATGTACGTTTTTCACAGCCTCGGGACGGTCTACGTTCAGAGTCTCAGGCGCCTGCCCTATCTGGAGACCCTCCTGGTGCAGCATAGTGCCCATAGCCCCATCGCCCAAAAGATGTTCGTTGGCCTCTAATAAATCCTGCCAGCTCATTTTTCTCCCTCCACTGCCGCTTCAATCTGCCGGATCAGCCGGCATCAAAGATTAACTATGTTTAATCTGCCCCAAACTCCCAGTTTTTCGCCGCAGGCGACAACGCAGCCTGTTACCCCCGGGATCCGCTTGGCTTTGGCAATCGCTCTGTCAATCGTCTCAGGGCCTTTCACCAAGTTGGCCACAGCCGTGGCCGCGGCGTCGCTGAGCGCGCAATCCGGGCTCAGGATAGTCGCCGCATCCGCTTTGCCAAAGCTCAAAGACGGCCCTACTGTGCCGGCAGAGGTGGAGACGCCCAGCGGCGTATCCTCGGGCGCGATGGCCAAGCCCAGCTTATAGCTGAAAGGCGAATCCTTCCCGGCAAAGAGCGCTATGGTTCTGGGGCGATTGGTTTTCAAGTAAAGATCGCCGCCGTTTTCGACGATCACTTCCGGACAGGCCAGAGCCTCCGCCACAAAAGCGGCGATGGCGCCTGCGACTGCCGCCATGGGCCCCACGTTTGCAGCCAAGCCGGCGGCCAGCATCCGCCGCACTAGCTCCGGCGCTGCCGGATCTTGGGGCAACGGAGAAAGCGCGCCCTCAAACTCACAGCGGCGCGCCATGTATGCCTTCAAAGCTCTCCTGGCTTTAAGCAAAATCGTCTTCGCTTCCGCCTGCCGCATGTACGTGCTCCAGACGGCCAAATCGCTTTCCCCTACCTGCACCTGATACGCGGCAAGTCCGTGAGGATTAGCCAGGCTCCGATACGTGCGATAGGTATAGCACACCTAAAATACCACCTCTATGGCGCGGGTGGGACAGGAGTCTACACATAACTCACAGAGCGTACAGTTCTCTTTGGCGAACTTCAGTTTCCAGTCGGGAGCGGAAATGGTCAGAGCCCCCGACAAGCAGACTCCTGTGCAAGCGCCGCAATCAATACAGCGCTCTTGGGCGATGCTGATCTCATGGCCCAATTCTTCCACCAAGACGCCCTGAGCTCTTAAATAATCTAATCCACGTTCAATGGCCTCGTCCGTGGAATTGGAGATCTCCACCACCAGCCTTCCCACTTTTCCCGGCGTGATCTTAGCCCGCAGAATGTTGACCTCCAGATCGTAATCTTTCACCAGCCTGTAAGTTAAGGCTTTTTCAGTTAAGGCGGCAGGAAAACTCAAAATGACTCGCTTTCTAGCCATTGTTTTCTTCCCCCTCAAAAGTCTCCTCCGGGCCGATTACATCAAGGGGCGTATTCACCCTGTTCTTTGGCAATCCAGTCACAGGTTCCGTTAAGGTGAAAGAACCGTCTTTGATCCACCCGCGGAGCAGCTCGGCAATTTGGCGCGCCTTAGCCAGGCTGGACAGGGGTGCCGTGCGAATCTTCTTGCCTTGAATTTCAATTTCGCCGCTTCGCAGCTGCTTGTACGTCACCTGTCCCAAACAAGGCCGAGAACGCCGCCCAACGCTGTAATCATAGACGCCGGTTACGATGTCCTCATCCCGGACGCAGACAAACCGGGCCATCTGCTCATCCAAAATCGGGATGGGCACGCCTATGCCCACAAAAAGGGTCACCCCGTAATCTGTGAAGGTGGCCGCCCGGAGAAATTCCGGACTCATTCCCGCAAGATCGCCAATCACAGCCATGGCGCCGGCGCCGCCTGTGGGCACACCGCCCGCCGTGCGTCCCGCCAAGGGATTATGCTGGGTGCCTTCCCAGGCAACGTAACCAATCCCGCCGCCCAGAAAGATCCTGGTTCCCATGCCGATGGTGCGATAATAGGGATCATTTAAAAGCGGGCTCAGCTGGCCGCAAGTGGCATAAGCGGCATTGCCCATCCTGGGCAGCAAAGTGCCCATATATGTGCGAATTACATGCTCAGAAGTGTTCACTGCGCAATTATAATTCTGATAGGCATTGCGGGGATTATAGAGGTAAGCCTGATTGAGGCTGGCGAGCGTCAGATAGGTAGTGATCTCCCGGCGAGGATAGCAGTCCGTGCCGGGAGAAGCGGCCTCGAGTTTGATCCTCCGCCCTGCCACTAAATCTTCAATCACATGGGCCCCGCCATAGTTCATGCCCTCAGTCTGGGAAATCTCCGTGGCGCCCAGATACGTATCCACTGCTGCCAAGCCGCCGTAGGCCGGCACATCGTTGAGCAAGATCTTGGTCATGCGGATCGGCGGATCAGCGTGTCCAAAGTTTAAAAAAGCGCCGGAAGAGCACATGGCGCCAAAAGTTGCCGTTGTAACCACATCTACCTCTCTGGCCACCGCCTCCACGCCGTTTTTCTCGGCAAATTCCACCACTTCATCGGCTGTGAGCACAACTGCCTCGCCGGAACTGATCCGCTCGTTAATTTGCGCGATCGTCTTCATGAATCACCCTCCGCTAGGCCACTCTGGCACCATGGGATACCAAAGATGTCAAAAGTATTTTGCTTTCCACGCCCGAGGCGGCAAACGCTCTCTGCATAGCTTTGCCGATGGCGCCTCCCAGCTCGCGCTCCGTGTAAAAAGCGATCACAGTGGGGCCCGCGCCGCTGAGCACTACCCCCCTGGCGCCGGCAGCCTCTCCTGCCTCCATGACCTGCGCTAGACCGGGAATTAAAGCGGCGCGATACTGCTGGTGAAGCTTATCGCGGAAAGCATAGCGCAGAAAGCGCAATTGACCTGTTGCCAAAGCGCCCACCAGCATGGCCGCATGGCTGACGTTAAAGGTGGCGTCTTGCATGCTCACTTGCTTGGGTAACGCTCTGCGCGCAGAATCCGTCGATAATTCAAATTCCGGAATCGCCACCACAGCCCGCAGTTTTGGCGGCACAGGCAGTTGCATGGCCCGCACTTGCCCTCCGTCCGTCACGGACACCACAAAGCCGCCAAAGAGGGCGGGAGCCGCATTATCCGGATGTCCTTCAAATTCCGTGGCCAAAGCCAATATTTCATCGTCGGACAGCCTGCCGCCGGAGAGAAGATTAGCTGCCGTCAAGCTACCCACAATGGCGGCCGCGCTGGAACCTAAGCCGCGGGCAAGGGGAATGTTATTCTTCAGGCGCACGCTAAAGCCGTCAGTGGGAAACCCTACGCGTTTCCAAAGGGTAGAGGCGGCCCGACAGACCAGATTGGTATCGTCCAACGGCAGCGCGCCTGTTCCCTCCCCTTCCACAGCCACATGAATTCCAGCGCCGTGCGTCATTTCCATTTCCACGATATTATATAATCCCAGCGCCATCCCCAGAGTATCGAAGCCCGGCCCCAGATTAGCCGTGGTGGCCGGCACGATCACCTTAACCCGCCTCTGTTCCAAATTGCTCTTCCCCTTCAACACGAATCAGATTGGCCACCTTGTGAACGTATTCCAGGGCCGTGATCTGGTGCAATGCTTTTTTCATCTGCCCTTCGCGCACCCTGTGGCTTACAAATACCAGATCCACCGGCTCTTCATATCCCTTTTGGATGACTTGCGCCAAGCTCACACCATTTGAGCCGAAGCAATCCGCGATCCTGGCCAATACCCCGGGAGCGTCATCCACGGCAAGCCTGACGTAATATTTGCACGCCACTTCTTCCATGGGCAGCACCGGGCGCTCCACGAAGCAGGTGCAGTTGAGATTGCCAGTCTTGCCCAAAACCAAATCTCTGGCGGCTGCGATCACATCCGACAGCACGGCGCTGCCAGTGGGCAATTCTCCGGCGCCCCTGCCGTAAAACATCAGCTCGCCGAAGGCCGCATCTTCAAGAAAAATGGCATTATTCACGCCGTCCACCGCTGCCAGG
>DIPB01000134.1:8099-12708 GCA_002426275.1 Firmicutes bacterium UBA5499 | reverse complement strand
GACGCTCTTCCGATCTGATGCTTTAAAAAAGTCTCCTATGGATGCACCCGAACTTCAATCCCCGCCGGGCTGTTCTTGCCGATGGCAAGCAATTTCAGGGTATAGCCCAGATCTTGACAATATTTGAGATCCACAGGCTGAATTTTGCCGATCCCTTCCACATGAACTCTTTCCATCTCCACCCTGCTGCCGAACGCAATTGATGCCAAAATGGCAAGCTTATAGGCCGCGTCCCAGCCTTCGATATCCGAGGCTGGATCGGCCTCAGCATAGCCTTGCTCCTGCGCCTTGGCCAAAGCCGCCTCCAGCGTACTTCCCTGCTGGCTCATCTTGCTGAGGATGTAATTGGTGGTGCCATTGATGATTCCGTAGAGGCCTGAGATCTTGTTGGCAGTGAGGGATTCCTTGAGAGTCCTGATAATGGGGATGCCACCGGCCACGCTGGCTTCAAAGTAAAGATCCTGGCCCGTTTCCGTGGCCAGCGTCAAAAGCTCATGGCCTGAGCGGGCAATGAGCTCCTTGTTGGCAGTGACCACTGTTTTCCCGGCTTTGAGCGCCTGGATGATCAAGTCCTTTGCCGGCTGCATGCCGCCCATGACTTCAACGATAATCTGGATCTCGGGATCTTGAAGAATCCGTTTGGGATCCGTTGTAAGTCGGCCCTGGGGTAGGATCCGCTTGCGCTTCAGATCCCGCACCAGGGCCAGCTTCAGATCCAGACTGAGTCCTAAGCGTTTCTCAATGAGCTCTTGATTTTCGGCTATCAGTTTGCACAATCCAGTGCCAACCGTACCCAGTCCCAAAATACCGATTCCTATTTGCTTCATAAGTTACACTCCTATTGGCGTTCCCTCGCTATGGGCAAGCTCCCGGAAAGAGGAAATGAGCTTCTGGGTGATGGGACCAGGCCTTCCGTCTCCAATCTTTCTACCATCCAACTCCACAAACGGGATGGCTTCGGCAGCGGTTCCCGTGAGGAACGCTTCGTCTGCAGTATAGATATCGTAGCGGGTGAAGAAAGTCTCCTCCAAAGTATATCCGATTTTCCTGGCTATTTCGATCATGGCGCTGCGGGTAATGCCAGGCAGCGCGCCCAAAGCCGTACTTGGGGTCAGGATCTGGCCTTGCTTGATGATGAAGACATTGTCGCCTGTGCACTCAGCAACATAGCCGTCGGCATTGAGCATAATCGCCTCGGCGGCGCCGGCTCTGGCAGCTTCCACTTTGGCCAAAATATTGTTGAGATAGTTCAAAGACTTGACATTGGGATTCACTGTCTCCGGAGCGTTGCGCCTGGTGGGCACCGTGACCAGCTTCAGGCCGTTTTTGTATGTCTCTTCCGGGTACAAAGTGATGGAATCGGCGATGATGATCACCGTGGGTCTGCCGCACTTTTGAGGATCTAAGCCTAAATCTCCCCTGCCCCTGGTGACCACAGGCCTAATATAAGCGTCCCGCAGGCCGTTGCGTCTGAGGGTCTCCAGCACTGCTTCTTCCATTTCGCTGATGGTAATGGGTATCTCAAGGAAGATGGCCTTGGCGGAGTTATAAAGCCGGACCAAATGTTCAGTGAGGCGGAACACCCGGCCATTATAAGCGCGAATTCCTTCAAATACTCCGTCACCGTACAACAGGCCGTGATCGAATACTGAAACCCTCGCTTCCTCTTCGGGAACGAATTTGCCATCGAGATAGATGATCATTTCCTTCGTCTCCATTCTGTTAAATCCATTTATTATATGCGCTGACTGTTTTCGGTAGAACAATCAAGTTCCCCAGAAAGACAGTCGGTCAGTTCTTTCTGGAAAACCTCATCCTTTGATGCGTCTGCGCATCGTTCTCTTGGCCGTCAAGCCACGGCAGTTCGCATATTAAAGAAGAAAGAGGGTATAACCCCCCTTCCTCCTTTATGTAATACCCTTACTTTACTAGATCTTTCAAAGCCTTCCCGGCTTTGAAAACCGGCACCTTACGAGCGGGGATCACAACCTCGCTCTTGGTCCTTGGGTTACGTCCGACTCGTTCAGCCCTCTGACGTACCTCAAAGCTTCCAAAACCGACTAGCTGTACCTTTTCTCCTTGAGATAAAGTTTGCTTAATTGCTTCAAATACAGCATCCAATGCCTTACCAGCGTCTTTTTTTGTAAATCCAGAAATCACCGCGATGGCGTCAATGAGTTCGCTTTTTGTCATAACAGCTATCACCTCCTTCTCTTCCACGATTAAATCTTACCCCGTATGGCGAGAGGGCTTGTCCGCCTGGGGAAGCATAGAAGCGTAGACGTTAATCTATTTATTCGCTTCACTGAGAAATATTCCTGCTTAGAATGCCCCATTTTTTAAGTTTTCAACAAAAAAAGCCCCCCGGGGGGCTCTTTGGCTAAAGGATGATGCAAATTAATCCGCCGCTGCCTTCGTTGATGATTTTCGTCAGGGTCTCTCTGAGCTTATCCTGAGCGTTTTCCGGCATGCGGTAAAGCTTGCTGCTGAGGCCATCTTTAATCAAATCGTATAGGCTCATGCCCAAGAAATCAGTCTGCCAGATCCTGGCCGGATCCAGCTCAAACTCTTCTGTCAGCCGTTTCACAAATTCTTCTCCCTGCTTTTCCGTGCCCACAAAAGGAGTGACCTCAGTTTTGATATCCGCCCGGATCATATGAATAGACGGCGCGCTGGCTTCCAGACGAATGCCGAAGCGCCCTCCCTGCCGGATGACTTCCGGCTCGTTGAAAGCGATGTCTTCCAGCTGAGGCGTGACGATTCCATAACCGCGCTCCTGTACCTGGACCAAAGCTTCGGCCACTTTATCGTACTCCCGTTTAACCTTGCTCAAATCCCGCATCAGCTTGAACAGATCGTGATCGTCTTTCACTTCCAGCTCTGTAAGTTCGCTTAAAGTTGAGAAGAACAGTTCGCGTTTGGCGTCTAAGCTGATGGTGGCGGTTCCTGTGCCAAGCTCCATGCTGTCAAGCGTAGCATTGCCCAAAAAGTCGTAAGCGTCGAAATCGCCGACTGCCGTGTCCACATCGCGCAGCTTGTGAATCTGACTGACCGTAGCCTGCACAGCCTCCAGGAATTGTTGCCTGAGGGAATGATTTTCCGGCAGGCACTCCAGCCACCTGGGAGAGCGAATCCGCACCTCGCGCACTGGAAATTCGTACAGAAGCTGATCGAGGATGCCCAGAATATCCCTTTGGCCGATGGTCATTACATCCACTGGGATCACTGCGACACCATAGCGTCTGGAGAGCTCCTGGGCCAAATCCTGTGCCTGCTCGCTGTGGGGGCGGGTGGAATTCAGCAGGATCAAATATGGCTTACCCAGCTCCTCCAGTTCCCTGATTACCCTCTCCTCCGCCTGAACATAGGCTTCGCGGGGCAAATCGGTGACGGTGCCGTCCGTGGTCACCACCAAGCCTACTGTCGAGTGCTCTGAAATAACCTTTCTGGTGCCGGCCTCTGCTGCTTGCTGGAAGGGGATTGGTTCGGGGAACCAAGGCGTAACCACCATTCTTGGTCCTTCTGCCTCTGAATATCCCAATGCTCCTTCTACCGTATAGCCTACGCAGTCCACCAAGCGGATCCGCACCTGTAGGTTGTCTTCCAGTTGAATGCTCTGCGCCTCATCTGGAACAAACTTTGGTTCGGTGGTCATGATGGTCCGTCCGGCGCCGCTTTGAGGCAGCTCATCCCGGGTTCTGTCTCGCCCGTGAGGATCTTCCATCAAAGGTAAGACCATAAGTTCCATAAAGCGCTTGATAAAGGTCGATTTCCCGGTCCGCACCGGGCCTACAACTCCCAGATAAACATCGCCGCCGGTCCGCTCGGCCAGGTCCCGAAATAAATCAAATTTCTCCATCTGTTAGCGTCCCTCCTCCGCGCCCGCCCATCCACAGTTCAATATATATATATGGGACAGCATCCGACAATATACCAAAAGAGACGCCAAGAATTAATCCGGGATCAGAATTTTTCCGAACCTCGCAAGCCGACTGTGAGCCAAGAATCTACCGGCTCCTATTCATACATCATCCTCTCTGTGCTCATTCTGCGTTTCTTTTGAAAGGCACGGTAAAGACCATACCAGATCAGCAAGCTCAAAATATCCCTTTATGGGACGAAGACATTATGGAAGAAGATGAACTAGCTTTTGCTCATAATCTTTATGGACGAGGAATTCCTAATGTAAATGGCAGTAAATTTTCTTCTCAGTCAAGAGTAACCTTTGTTAGGACAGGCTCCCATATATGAGATCTGTGATGAAGAGAATCCTGTGCAAATGATTACAGATTAGGTTGTCGCAAAGAACGATGTCCAGGATACAGCCCTTCTCCAAGAACGCATGGCTGCAATCAAACAGACCGGAGCTGAAAACTATATTTTTAAACCTCTCCCCTGGACCAAAGGCCGCTGTGATCCATTTCCGCCTTGGGCTCTCTTTCCATAAGCTTCGCCACAACCTCCAGCGGCTCTCTACCTTTCAAGATCTGACAGACTCCTTCGGTGATGGGCATTGGCACTGCCAGCTTCTGCGCCAACTCCAAAGCGGAGCGGGCTGTGGGGGCTCCCTCCACAACCTGCGGCCCCTGGAGAACGTTCAGATCGGAAG
>DIPB01000134.1:5876-8046 GCA_002426275.1 Firmicutes bacterium UBA5499 | reverse complement strand
TGCGGCCCCTGGAGAACGTTCTGGGGATCTTCTCCTTGACCGATCTCATAGCCGGCGCGCCAGTTGCGGCTATGTTTGCTGCCTGCGGTGGCTATTAAATCCCCCATTCCCGATAAACCCGCAAAGGTGGAGGCTTCCGCGCCCAGCTTGATGGCCAAGCGCACGATTTCCGCTAAACCTCGTGTGATCACAGTGGCCTTTGTGTTGTCCCCCAATCCCAAGCCGTCGCAAATGCCGGCGGCCAAGGCGATGATGTTCTTCAGCGCTCCTCCCAGCTCTACGCCCACCAAATCCCTGTTAATATAGATTCGCAAGGTCTTTCCCATGAGAAAAGCTTGCGCCTGGCGGGCGGCTTTTTCATTGCCGCTGGCCACCACGGACGCCGCGGGAAAACCCCGGGCTATCTCTTCGGCGTGATTAGGACCGGAAAGAACCGCGATGCGCTCTTGAAGCCTTTGGGGAACGCTGGCTGCCACTACCTGAGAAAGCCGCGCGAAGGTGCCCAGCTCTAAACCCTTGGCAGCCTGGAGCAATAGCGGCTCACCCCGCCAAAATGAAGGCTCTACGCGCGCAAGCGAAGAGCGCAAAGCCTGACTGGGGATGGCCAGAATCACCAAATCTTTCGGGCTCAGGACCTCCTCCAGCCGCCAGCTGGGAAAAACGTTTTCCGGCAGCCTCACGCCTGGCAAATAAACGCTGTTTTCCCGGGTTTGTTGTAATTCTAAAGCCAGAGCTTGCCTTCTGGCCCAGAGGGATACCTGCCAGCCTCCCCTTGCCAGGTGGACGGCCAGCGCCGTTCCCCAGCCGCCTGCCCCTAAAATCGCCGCTTTCATTTGACTTTCTCTCCAAACCGGTATTCTTTGCCCTGAACCAGGCGAGCCAGATTAGACCTATGCCTGAAAACGATCAAGAGACTAGCGATAATGCCCATGAGCACGTAAGAGGCGGGTTTACCAATCCAGTAGAGCACAGGACCTGCAAAAAGCCCGGCGAGCATTGAGGCCACGGACACATAGCGCGTCAAGAGCAAAATCAGGCCCCAGGCTCCCAGCAAAATCACAGCTGCTGTCGGCGAGAGGGCGATCAGCACTCCCAGGCTGGTAGCCATGCCTTTGCCGCCCTTAAGCTTCAAAAGCGCCGACCAATTGTGCCCTAAAATCGCAGCCAGTCCCACCCAGGGAGCAAGCGCGCGGGGCCCGAAGCCCAGGCAGAAAAAAACAGGCAGAAAGCCTTTGAGCACATCTAAAATCAATACTGTAAGTCCTATTTTCCAGCCGGCTGTACGCAGGGCATTGGTGGCGCCTGGGTTGCCGCTGCCGCTATGATGGATGTCCACTCCGGCGGAACGGGCCAGATATGTACCAGGGGAAATGGAACCGATAAAATAGCTTGCTATGAACCAAATTGCGTTCATTACTTTTCCTTCTTTCCCTTAGTGAAAAGACTCAAAGGCGTCCCTTCAAAGCCAAAGGCTTCCCGCAGCTTATTTTCCAAATAACGGCGGTAGGAAAAATGCAACAATTCCGGCTGATTAACGAAAAAGACAAATTGAGGCGGAGAGATGCCGACCTGGGAAGCATAGTAAATCTTCAGCCTCTTGCCCCCGCGGATAGGCGGCTCCACCAACATCACAGCCTCTGCGATCGCTTCGTTGAGCTGGCTTGTTTTCACCCGCAGCCGATGCATGGCGGCCACTTGCTTAATTTTCTCCATTAACTTCTCCAAATTACGGCCGGTTTTGGCGGATATGAAAAGATGGGAGGCGTAGCTGACAAACGGCAGCTGCCGCTCCACCATTCTGCGGCAGTGACTGACTATCTCCTCGCCTGATACTAAGTCGCATTTATTGAAAGCCAAAATGATCCCCCGCCCCGCTTCGTGAGCTAACCCCACGATCCGTTCATCCTGCTGGGTGATCCCCTCCACCGGATCCAGGAGAATCACAGCCACATCGGCGCGGGCGATGGCTCGCTCGGTGCGCAGGCTGCTGTAAAACTCTAGGGAATCGTCAAATTTGCCTCGCCGTCTGAGGCCCGCCGTATCAATGAGCAGGAAGTGATCCCCATTGTACTGTAGATCCGTATCGATGGCATCGCGGGTAGTCCCTGGGATCTCGCTGACAATACAACGCGGGCTGCCGGCCAGGGCGTTGACAAGCGAACTTTTGCCC
>DIPB01000134.1:3165-5757 GCA_002426275.1 Firmicutes bacterium UBA5499 | reverse complement strand
CCTGCCCAAAATGGCCACCTTAATTTGACTCGGCTCTTCCCGCGCTCCTTCTTCCGGGAGCCGTTGAAAGATTTGCTCCAATAATTCTCCCACGCCCATACCGTGTTCTGCCGAAATGGCCAAGGGCTCTCCCAAAGCCAGCTCCCAAAAGGGAAGCGCGCCTTGGGTCGGATCCGCTTCCAGCTTATTAACAGCCACCAGCACTTCTTTCCCCGCTCTGCGCAGCATCTGGGCTATTTCCCGGTCTTCTGCCAGAAGACCGGCTTTCCCATCGACGATAAAGACCACCAGATCCGCTTCTCCGATGGCGACTTCCGCTTGCTGGCGCATGAGCTGGGAGAGCTCTTTGGGACTTGCTTCCAAAGCGCCGGCAGATAGCACCAAGCCTCCGGTATCGATGAGCGCGCAGCTTCTCCCCAGCCATTGAACTTCTCCGTAAAGGCGATCCCGCGTCACCCCCGGCCTATTCTCCACAATTGCTCGCCGCTCTTGAACTAAACGATTGAAAAGCGTGGACTTCCCCACATTGGGACGGCCCACAAGCGCAACAGTTGGTCTCATCGCAATAACCCCTTTTTCAAAAATTCCACCAAACCTTCTCCTGTGGCCGACACAGGAAAGACCTTCCTCCCCAGTTGCGCCTGCAATTGCCCAGGGGTGAGATCATCCAGAAAAACGCCATCCGCATTCAAACAAATGTCCGGAATCAAAAGCGGCCTTTCATCTGCCGGAAGCTGCAAAAAATCCCTTCCGGAAATGAGACCCGCGACCGTCACCTCGGGTCCTAAAAAGCTCCTTGCAGCCACCACTTCAATTTTCATTCTGCCCGCGGTGACCGTTCGGATCCGCGCCGCGGCTTCCTGCAAGATGGGCAGCGCCAGAGAGCCTGTGGCCAGCTGACAATCTATTTCCGCCGTCGTCTGCGCCAAAGAGCTGATTTCTCCGTCTAAACCGTCCCAAAACTGCCGTACCACGCCAACGCCGTTCTCCAGCTGCGGAAAGTCGTCATAATATTCGGCTCGGGGAATAGTCCTGCCTGCCAACAAGAAAAACTCGTCGGAAGCGTAATAGCGGCCCAGACCGTGCCGGCGGAAGGTCTCTTGCCAGCCGTCGACTTCCGCCAGGACTGCGGCAGCCTCCTCCGCCTGAAAAGCGCGCACAGCCGGCAGTCCGTCCCGAAAAGCCGTGAGTCCCACGGGCACCACGGCCAATGAGCTGAGGGCGGGCACCAAAGCCGCAAGATCCTTAAAACTGCGAGCCAGTTCCGCTCCATCGTTAAGCTCGGGAACCAGCACAAGCTGCCCGTGAAAATAAATCCCGGCCGCGGCCAGGCGCTCCAATTGCCACATGATTTCCCCTGCTTTGGCATTGCCCAGCAATTTACTGCGCAGCTGAGGATTGGTGGTATGAATGGAGACGTACAGAGGGCTGGTGGCAAGCGCTGTGAGCCGCTGCCAATCCTGAGGCTCGAGATTAGTTAAAGTGATGTAATTGCCCTGGAGGAAGGAAAGACGCCAGTCGTCATCTCGCAGATATAAGCCCTTTCTGTACCCGGACGGCATTTGCCGAACAAAGCAAAAAGGGCAGTTATTCTCACAAACTTTAACCTTGCTCACAGCGCTTCTGAAGGTCACGCCTAAAGTTTCGGCTTCATCCAGTTCTAGATGTAGCTCCCAAACTTCATCCGCGCTTTGGATTGTGAGCAGCACCTGACCCGATGCTAAGGCAAGCTCAAGGGAAATGAGGTCTGAGAGCGGTTTGCCGTCCACCATGACGATCGCGTCGCCGGGAAGCAATCCCACTTCCTCTGCCACGCTTTCTGGCGCCACCTGGTCAATTATGAGCCCGTGTCCGTTTCTGATCTTCATTACGCCTATATTTTCGCCATCTGCTCGGGTTTTCCTGCTTTTGGCTCCCAAGTGAGCCCCAGAGAGATGCGAGTTTCCCCCACCAGCTTTAAAAAGCGCGGATAAACCCGCAGGCAATCCGCTGTCAGCAGTATCCTGCCTAAGCTCACAACTCCCCATCTGCGAGATAAAAAACCTCCCACCCTGGCAACCGAGCCTAAAGGTGAGAGCGCATTCACAAGCAGGATCTCCTGTTCTAAAAGTCTACCTAAAGAGGCAAGGATGTTTTCTGCCAGCTGAATCTGCCCTCTTCTAGCCACAGTGCAGACTAAATTTCCTCCTTCATCTTCCCCATGGGGAAAAACGATTCCCACCTGCTGGCCATTGAGCCTGTCGAAATGAGGCAAGGCCAGCAATTCCTCTCTCCGGACCGGCTCGTGCCAAGGCAGTCTTCCCAGATGCAAATTAGCGGCGATAATGGAGGAATGTGTCCCTCCAAAGCAATGGTAGATTACGATTTTCTTCACGTTTCCTCCTCTAATGGCTGACAATCAAATAAACGCCGTTTTCCAAATCATGGACCATTCCCAGCAGGATTTTACTGAGCAAAATGCTGATTCTGTCCTGCTCCGCCCGGTCAGGCGCATAAAAAACGGGGGTTGAGCCCCCTTCCAACACTAATTCCCGCCTGACTGTGACTATAGCAAGAATCGCAGTGTTCATTTTCATTCCTCCATTAATCGGA
>DIPB01000134.1:1960-3043 GCA_002426275.1 Firmicutes bacterium UBA5499 | reverse complement strand
TGCTTTTGTATCCAGGGGCTTGCGCACCACATTTTCAATTACAGGCGTTCTCCTGATCGCGGTCAACAGACTTTCCATATCTGGTTCCACGGCCATGATCACCATGGCCACTCTTCCGGTTTCGATATTGCGCCTCACAAGCGGCGTAAATTCCGGATCCGCCATGTCTTTGGTGACTCCCAGCACAGAAGCAGCATCGTGGGCTATGGCCTGCCTCTGTCCAATATTGGCCAGCGTGGCGCTGGCATTGTCATCTTTGGGTTCGATGATCACAGCCAAGGCTCTCTCTGCCAGCAGCCGGCGGATTTGTTCCCCTCCCACGTTAGAGATCACAATTCCCTCCACTTCCATATTGGCGCCGTTGAAACTGAGCTTTGCCGGGCGCACTGTGGCGATATCGCCAACGCTGCGCCAATAAATGAACTTATCCATCAAAAGAGCGACCGCCACTCCCGCAGCGGCGCCCAGAAGCGCGCTCCAGCGAAAGGGCAGCAATGAAACCGCGCCGGTGAGCACAGCCACCGTCATGGCCAAATAATTACGCGCTTCGAAGATCCTGGCGATTCCTTCTATGTAAGCCGTTCCCCGCTTGACCAGTTCCGTATCTTCCACTGCCATCAGGCTGTCCCGCTCCATGCTGCGGATATCCCGAAATTGTTGAGCCGCGATGGCAAGAAAAGTGGCCGCGTCGTATCTGCGAGCCAAAAGCGCCGGGAGAGCAACCGCGCCGATAAAGGAGGCGATAACTCCCATCGACAAGTGAATGATGTAACCGTGAGGATAGCTGGGATATTGTCTGTAATCAGAGCGCAGCATAATGAGCCTGGCAAAAGTGCCGGTCAAAATGCTGGCCAAGATATTTGGCAAAAGATTCATTTTTTCTTGTCGTCCGGAGGATCCTTACGCGAAAAAAAGGCGCTGCTGAATTCCGTGCCGACATTTCTCACCCTGCTGACCGCTCTGCTCCAGCTGCCTGAACTCAGCCATAAATAGACCAATCCGCCGACCGCGGCAATTGCCAGCAGCCAGAGAATGCTGCGCAGAGAGCCTCTGTTCTGACCGGCGCTCTGCCGGCGGGCCTGC
>DIPB01000134.1:0-1878 GCA_002426275.1 Firmicutes bacterium UBA5499 | reverse complement strand
GCTCTGCCGGCGGGCCTGCTGAGGGGTGGCGCCGCCGCTTTGGCCGTAAACCGCGGCCGAGATAACAGCGGCCCACTCCTCAGCCGAGCGCTGCGCAGCCTGCAGGGAGTTTTCGTACGTGCCGAATTCCAAGAGAATCGTTCTGGGACCCAGATCCTGATTATAGCTGCCATGGGCGAAAAGAATGCCTTTAACCAGCCCCTTATGTCTGGCGTCGGCATTTGCTTTGATGATTTTAGCGAATTCCAAGTTGGCCGCTTGATTCTGGTTTTGCTTACCCACCACAATCATCACTTTGGCCGCCGGATCTCCCTTGATTTCAGTCCGGTAAGCTTCTAAAGGCACCGCATCCCGATGGATATCGATCATCGCAGCCGGACTTTCTTTCAACAACTCCAGGGCAGTTGAACGAGAACGTTTGTAAGCCAAACCATCGTGAGGGTTATGGTTATTCCGCGACCAAATGACTTTGAAGCCATTCTTCTCCAAAGCGTTTTTCAGGTCTTCGCCGACTTTATAAACGTCTCCCCACTGTTTGCTGGAAGTGCCGCTGGTGGGAACGTACGATTCGTCGCTGTGGGTGTGATAAATGACGATGGGATGAGCATCCGTTCCTCCGCTGTACCCGGACAAATTGGAAGGGAAAACTGCCGCAGGCAGTTTCACTTCTTCAACAAGCGAGGCCTTCGCCTTGTCTGCGCTGATCGCTTCCAGGCGCCAGCGCTTATTGTTTTCGTCGATGAACTCATCGCCGACCGTGAGCAAATGTGCAGTCTGGTGGATGACTTTCCCGGCTTTGTCCACAATGCTCATGAAGCCTTCGGCTCGTTCTTCTTCGGCAAAAGCAGTCCCGGAGAACAAAAGCATTAAAGACAAAAGCAGAAGCCTAAGCTTCATCTTCTCGTTCCTCCTCAACGGACAAATTCACTCCGCCGCCCAAAGAAACTGATTTCTCAGCGGTCTCCTGCTCTCCCGCCTTCTCCAAAATGGCCTCCAGTAAGTCCCCATTGTCCGCGCACGCTTCCGCAGCCTCTTGCTGCGGCTCGAAATTCTCGTCTTGTTCCTGAAACAGCTGGCCTAAAAGATCTTCTCTGCGCTCCAGGGGAATATCTTCGGCGTCTGAGAATTCCTCAGCGAATTCCACCCGGCCGTCTTTCTCCTTTTCCCAGCTCATCTCCATATCCGGATCGTGCAGCCCCGCCGGCCGATCGGGACCGGTGCGAGGCCCTCCGGCCATATGCTCCCTGGTCTCGCCCACAAGCTCTGCGATGATCACAGCCAGGAATCCGGCCAGCACGATATTGTCAAAAACGCCGCCTCCGCCCACAATTACCCTGCCGCTTTGGCCCGTGGCCAGGAGGTAGCCCAGATTACCGAAGTCCGTAAGCAGCAAACCCCAGGTTGCAGCCACAAATGAACCTCTGCGGCTGCGTCCGGCGATATACCCAACGATTCCGGCCACAATGCCGAAAATCAACATGGGATCTAAAAATGTATGACCTGGTTCGAAAGACACCAGATGAGTGATCCCCCAGATAATGCCGCCTGTGATCAAAGTTCCCGCCAAAGCCCTGCCCCATTCCATCCTGGAGCCCGCCTTCTTGAGGATATAATACCCCAAGGCTATGGGCAAAAGGCCGCCGCCGACATTGAAACTGAAAAACACTCTCCCTCTGAGAATGGGAATGTTAATGAAACTTCCCACTAGCATGGCAACCAAAAAAAGCACGGCCCCCAGATCGGACAGTCGCAAATGGTCCAATACGCGGTGGGCAAGGCCGAAGAAAACCAACACGCTTGCCACAAAGAGCAAAATAACGCCAACGGGCATAACTCTCACCTCCAGCTTTGCCTTTAGTTTATCCTCAAACTTACCCC